>JBGVIJ010000037.1:0-30990 GCA_045123075.1 Phascolarctobacterium sp.
TCCCCAAGAAGAATGGCCTGCTCCAGTACAAAAATTCTTCGTGGCTCTCAATATGGAAGAAGTAATCAATCCTCTTCGCGAAGACTCCAACTGGGTAAAATTAGCAGATATTCCTAAAAATATGCAGAACGCCCTCATCGCCATTGAAGACCATAAATTTTATGAACACGATGGCATTTCTCCCGAAGGTATTTTACGTGCCATCCTCGCTAATATTAGCAAAGGTGAAGTCGAACAAGGTGGTAGTACTCTTACCCAACAATTCGTAAAAAATACCTTCCTCACCCACGAACAAACCATGGAGCGTAAAATCGAAGAAGCAATCCTGTCCGTTGTGCTTGAAGATAAATACAGCAAGGATGAAATTTTGGAAATGTATTTAAACACTACCTACTTCGGTGCTGGTGCAACAGGCATCCATCAAGCAAGTAAGGTGTACTTTGGCAAGCACGTTAGCAGATTGACTTTGGAAGAAGCTGCAGTGCTTGCAGCTCTCCCCTACGCTCCTTCTGCTCTTAATCCTTTAGAACATCCTATTGAGTGCAAGCAACGTCAAATGTTAGTACTCAACGCCATGGTAAAATATGGCTTCATAACTCAAGACGCTGCTGATGAAGCCAAAGCTGAGTACATATATTTAACTAACGGCAGTAGAATGTAAAACATTTCTTAGATATAACAAGCAATAAAATTAGAAAGAAGGTATTTAATTATGATACAAGACGCCGACAAATTACAAAACGAGTTTAAAGAATTGTGCAAGAACAACGGAGTACGTGGTTCCTTCGCTTACTTCATTGATCACGACCATAGAGCGATGTTCTCTTTCAACGACATTAACGACAGCGAATTGATGCACGCAGCCGCAAGTATCGCAGTACACATTGCTAAACGCTTAGACCTTAATCCTGAAGTAGTCATCGACGCGTTGAAGGACGGTCTTCCTATTTTAATGGCAGAAGATAAGTAAGAGGATTAGATATAAAAGGAAGTGTTAGTATGCAAGCATTGGAAGGTATCAGAATTTTAGATTTGTCCCGACTTTTACCCGGCCCTTACTGCACAATGCTCTTAGCAGATTTTGGTGCAGAGGTTATTAAAATAGAAGAACCCGGTCGTGGCGACTATGCTCGTTCTTTTCCGCCTTTTTTGAAAGATTTTGGTTACTGGCATTTGCAACTGAACCGTAATAAGAAAAGTGTCGTTATCGATTTGAAGACTGATGCTGGCAGAGAAGCTTTCCTTAAACTGGCAAAGACCGCTGATGTGGTAGTAGAAAGCTATCGCCCCGGTGTACTCAAAAAACTTGGTATTGATTACGAAACTGTAAGTAAGCTGAATCCTAAGATTATTTACTGCGCTTTAACTGGTTACGGTAAAAATGGTCCCCTTGCTAAACAAGCTGACCACGATATCGGTTATGTAAGCCTTGCTGGTATTACGAATATGAGTGGTGAAGCAGGAGGTAAGCCTGCTATTCCTGGCGTGCTGATGGCAGATATGAACGCTTCCATGGCTGCGGGAATGAGCATTTTGATTGCACTGCGTCACGCTCAAATGACAGGGCAAGGTCAAGAAATAGATATTAACCTTTACAACGTGGCAATGACCTTAATGCCCGGTGCTGCTAGTCTCTATTTTGGTAGTGGCTTTGTTGCAGAACGCGGTAACAACTGGCTGACAGGTATGTACGCAAACTACAACATCTACAAAACAAAAGACAGCCGTTACGTTTCCGTTGGCTGTCTAGAAAAGAAGTTCTGGACAAATTTATGCAATGCCCTTGAACGAACTGACCTTATTGATTTGATAGACTGCGAAGAAAATCATCCCTACCTTAAAGAACAGCTTACTCTTGAATTTGAGAAGCGTACCATGGCAGAATGGGAAACTTATTTAAAAGGCAAAGACACTTGCGTAACGCCAATCCTCAATTTTGCAGAAGCTTGCGATGCAGAGCAAACTAAAGCCAATGAAATGGTACTTACCGTCAACGACGAAGAACTCGGCGAATACAAACAAATTGGTTTTGTCATGAAACTTAGTAAAACTCCGGCTCAGCTTTCCAAACGCGCACCTCGTCTTGGAGAAGATAATAAAGAAATTTTAGGCGAAGTTTAACCAAAGTTTAAAAAGATGCTTCTGTTAAGCACACAAAAAGACCGACTGGTTAAAACCAATCGGTCTTTATTTCACTCTCAGAATGTCCAATTGAATTAGAAAGCCGGAACTACAGCACCTTGATATTTGTCTTCGATGAATTTTTTAACTTCAGGAGATTGCAAAGCTTTCATGAGTTTTTGAATTTCCGGACGTTTGTCGTCGCCTTTACGGATAGCAACGATGTTAGCATACGGAGATTCTTTAGGTTCTTGGAAGATAGCGTCTTTGGTCGGGTTCAATTTAGCTTCCATAGCGAAGTTAGAGTTGATTACGGAAAGGTCGGTATCGTCCATGGAACGCGGAAGCAATGCAGCTTCAATTTCGATAACTTGCAATTTTTTCGGGTTGTCAACGATATCAGCAACAGTTGCGTTAACGCCTACACCTTGTTTGAGGGTGAAGAGTTTAGCGCTTTCGAGGATTGCCAATGCACGGCCACCATTGGAGGGGTCATTGGGGATGGCAATTTTTGCGCCTTCGGGAACAGCGTTGATGTCTTTAATGTTTTTAGAGTAAACGCCCATAGGTTCGATGTGAACTTTACCAGCGGAAGCCAGCGGCAATTTGCGGTCGTTTACGAAGATTGCCAGATACGGATCATGTTGGAAGAAGTTAGCGTCGATTTCTTTGTCGTTCAAAGCCATATTGGGTTTTACATAGTCACTGAATTCGATAACTTCCATTTTAACGCCTTGTTTTTCCAAGTTGGGTTTAATGAAGTTCAAAATTTCAGCATGAGGTACCGGGGTAGCACCAACTTTCAAAGCAGCAACTTTATCTGCTTTTTTCTCGCCACCACAGCCAACTGCTACCATAGCGATGCTCAACAATGCCAATGCAGCGATTAATAATTTTTTCATAATATGCACTCCTTTTCTTTAACACAGCTCTAAAGAGTATTCTGCAACAAAAAAACTCTTTCCGAGGAAAGAGCGTACGTGCTTTCCTCTCATCTTTCAAGATAATCTTGCAGGATGTAGCACCATAGCTAAAGCCTGGTTGCCGGACGTCATAGGGCCTGTTCCCTCAGTCACTCTTGATAAGAGTGTGTCTGTAATTGAGATTTATATTAGCTTATTAGTACTATTTTGTCAATAAAATTTATAAAAAAAGCGGAACAGTTACATTCTGTTCCGCTTTTTTGTAAACTTTATTACTCTTTGCTATATTTTGCAATACCCACTTTGTAGAAGTCGTTACCTTCTGAATCGATAACTACGATTGCAGGGAAATCTTCTACTTCATAGCGACGAATTGCTTCAGGACCGAGGTCTTCATATGCAATCATTTCTTCGCCTTTAATGGATTGCGCGATTACAGCAGCAGCGCCGCCAACAGCAGCAAAATAAACTGCGCCATATTCTTTGCATGCGTCAATAACTTCTTGGCTACGCAAACCTTTACCAATCATACCACGCATACCTTGTTGAATCATGGTCGGAGTGTATTTGTCCATACGACCACTGGTAGTAGGACCTGCACTGCCAACAACTTCGCCCGGTTTAGTGGGAGAAGGACCAACATAATAAATTACATTGTCTTTCAAATCCAAGGGCAGTTCTTCGCCACGAGCCAATGCTTCAGTCAAGCGTTTGTGAGCAGCGTCACGAGCGGTGTAGATGTAGCCGCTAATACGAACCACATCACCTGCACGCAGTTCTTTAACAGTTTCTGCGCTCAGAGGAGCTTTGATGTATTTAATGATAGCTTCGCTCATAATGCCCTCCTTATATTTCAGCTTCTGCACGACGTGCAGCGTGGCAATTTAAGTTTACAGCAACGGGCATACCGCCGATGTGAGTAGGTGCGTATTCAATATTAACTGCAACAGCAGTGGTGCTGCCGCCCAAACCAGAAGGACCTACACCGGTTTTGTTTACCAGTTCAAGAAGTTTCTTTTCCAGTTCAGCATATTGAGGATTGGGATTGTGTTCGCCAACTTTACGGCTCAAGGAATATTTTGCCAAGAGAGCAGCTTTTTCCATATTGCCGCCAATGCCTACGCCTACAGTTACAGGCGGGCAAGGGTTAGGACCTGCACTACGCACGGTGTCTACTACAAATTTGATAACGCCTTCAACGCCATCAGCAGGTTTCAACATTTTCAATGCACCCATATTTTCACTGCCACAACCTTTGGGAGATACAGTAATTTTCACTTTATCGCCAGGTACAATGGTGGTGTGAATGATTGCCGGAGTATTGTCGTTGGTGTTTTTGCGAATGAACAGAGGATCATCAACGGAAGATTTACGCAGGTAGCCATTTACATAGCCATCTGCTACACCAGCGTGAATTGCGCTATACAAATCGCCGCCAACAAAGTGAACATCTTGGCCAATGTCCATAAACACAACGGTCAAACCGGTGTCTTGGCAGATGGGGACATCTTTACGTTTTGCAAGTTCAGCGTTTTCTACGATGGTAGTTAAGATTTCTTTACCAAGTGGAGATTCTTCGGTGTCGATAGATGCTTTCAATTTTGCAAGCAATTCTTCCGGCAAGTAGTAGCAGGAGTCTTTGCAGAGTTTGCTAACAACAGCAGTTACTTCGCTAACATTAATCTCTCTCATATTTGCCTCCTTAGCGGCCAACACGTTTCATGGTGTTTTCTTTTACAACTTCAGGGTCAACAATTTTGCGTGCCAGACCTTTTTCAATAGCAACTTTAGCTACAGCCGCAGCAACAGCAGGAGCTACGCGCGGATCAAAAGCGTCAGGAACAACATAGTCTTCACGCAAATCTTTTTCGTCAATCAAGTCAACAATCGCCCAAACAGCAGCAACTTTCATATCTTCGGTGATTGCGCGAGCACGAACATCAATTGCACCACGGAATACGCCCGGGAATACAGTTACGTTGTTAACTTGGTTCGGTCTGTCAGAACGACCAGTACCAGCAACTGCTACGCCAGCTTCTTTAGCATCGTCGTAAGTAGTTTCGGGTACGGGGTTAGCAAGTGCGAATACAACAGCATCTTTAGCCATGCTTTGCATGATTTCTTTGGTGAATACGCCAGGAGCAGATACGCCAATCAAAACGTCAGCGCCTTTAGCAACATCTGCCAAACCGCCTTGTACTTTATCTTTATTGGTTACGGTTGCAAGATAAGTTTGGATGCGGTCAAGTTGTACGTCGATGCCTTCATAGAGAGCACCCCAACGGTCAACCATAATTACATTTTCTGCACCCATATTTACCAACAAACGACCAATTGCACTACCTGCAGCACCACAGCCGTTTACTACGAATTTAGCGGTTTTGAAGTCTTTTTTAACGAAGCGGAGTGCGCCCATTACAGCAGAAAGACAAGCGATTGCAGTACCATGTTGGTCATCATGGAATACGGGGATATCGCAGATTTCTTTCAAGCGGTCTTCAATGTCATAGCATTTAGGAGAAGAAATGTCTTCCAAGTTAATGCCTGCATAGTTGGGTTCCAAATATTTAACAGTTTTGATGATTTCTTCCGAGTCTTTGGTGCCCAGGCAAACGGGAACAGCATCAACGTCTGCGAAGGTTTTGAAGAGAGCTGCTTTACCTTCCATTACAGGAATACCAGCTTCAGGACCAATATCGCCCAAGCCAAGTACGCGAGTACCGTCGGAAACTACAGCAATCATATTGCCACGGCAAGTATATTCAAAGGAAAGGTTTTTATCTTCTTTAATGTCTTTGCAGGGTTCAGCAACACCGGGAGTGTATGCCAAAGACAAGTCATGACGGGTTTCAATGGGCACTTTGCTAACAACTTTAATTTTACCGTTGTTATCCAAGTGTAATTTAATAGCTTCATCACGTAAGGTCATAATAAAATTCCTCCTACATTTTGTATTTAGTGATACTTCCATTTTAATTTAATTCATAGAGCATTGCAAGTTTTTAGTAGATTAAATTTAAGGAGTTTGCAATTTTTTTGCAAAAGACTTAACCAAAAAAGATTAAACCCCTTAATTACATTCTGCACAAAAAGGAATATAAGGAGTGGTATTTTCCAAAACCACTTCGATAAATTCCACGTGAGGCTTTTCACCTTCGTTGAGCGTAAGCACCGCAAAGCTAGGCTTACTGCCACCACGGGGACGACTGGGGCTACCGGGGTTTATCAGCAGCACATCTCCGTACCACTTTGCCATGGGAACGTGAGTGTGTCCGTAAACTACGATGTTGGTTTCCAAACGTCCTGCCCACCAAGCAAGTTCTGCCACATCGTTATGATGAAAATATCTATGGCCATGAGTTAACCAAATATTGTAGCCTTCCTTTTCAAAAATTTCATCAGGATTGGCAACGCCATCTCTGTCGCAGTTGCCACTTACCTTAATTACAGGCAAACCTGTTAAAGTTTCTAAAAAGTTGGCATCAGGTGCATAATCACCTGTATGTAAAATTAATTCTACTGGCGGTAATAATTGAACAGCCTTGCGAATTGCTTGCTGACTGCCATGAGTATCGCCAATGATTGCTATTCTCATTTCTTTTTGTCCCAAATAGCTACCAATTTGCGGATAGCTTTGCCACGATGGCTAATTTTATTTTTTTCTAGCATGGTTGCTTCTGCCATACCTTTATGGAGTTCAGTGGACCAAAAGAGCGGGTCATAACCAAAACCACCGTCACCCAAAGGAGCGTGGAGCAACATACCTTCGCAAATACCGTCAACTTCGTGAAGCACTTTACCATTTGGCAGAGCCACAGCCAATGCGCAACGGAAACGGCAAGTACGTTTTACTTGAAACTTCATAATGTGCAAAAGCTTTTCGTTATTTTCTTCGTCAGTAGCCTTTTCGCCTGCGTAACGAGCACTACGCACACCGGGAGCACCTTCAAGAGCTTGCACTTCCAACCCACTATCATCTGCGATGCAGGGCACGCCAAGTTTTTTAGCATAATAAGTTGCTTTAAATCGTGCGTTGGAAGCAAAGGTTCGACCATTTTCTTCCGGAGCCTCTACCGGGTCGTAATCTGCCAAGCATTTAACTTCAATGGGCAAATCCTTCATTAATACTTTAAATTCTTCTAACTTACCCAAATTTTGGGTAGCAACAACCAATTCTTTAATCACTGTTTAAACCTCACTAAATTGTTTCGATGAAACCATCCACAATGTGCTGAACGAAAACATATTGCCAACGACCAGTTTTCTTTTCACGCAAAGCCTCATCATAAGCTCGTTGCTTACAATTGGGGCAAATATCTCGCGGCAAGCAAACGATAAACGCACTTTGGTCACCAAAGCGAGTATCTTCTGCCGCAGTTTGGATGGTAAAGTAACCGTCACAAATACTGCAGTAACGCACAGTTTCTAACTGCTCTTCACGGATACCTTCTTCATCATAATAAATATGTTTCTTGCGCTGCCAAACGCCATTGCATTTTTGCAGCAGTTCCTTCTTCGTGCGTTCACGATTGAAGTACAAGTCCCCTACTTGCTCAATGAGTTGGTCAACTCGTTTGTTGAAACGAGGATCTTGTTTACGCAGTTCACTCATATCAGGCTCAAGCACTTTACTGTAATCCATGCCTGCCATTGCCAAAATAATACCAGTGTTGACATAGGGCAAAGCACTTTCTACAGAATAACCACCTTCAAGAACTGCAATATCCGCTTGTAACTTATCTGCCAAGCGAGCATAACCTTGAGCGGTCACCGCCATAGAAGCCAAAGGGTCAGAAAAATGATTATCCTGACCAGCGGAGTTAATGATAAGCTCCGGTTTAAAGTCTTCTAAAATATGGCTAATCAAGCCATCGTACAAACGGTGCAAACCTTCATCACCAGTTCCCGGCAGTAAGGGCAAGTTAATATTTGTGCCCCACGCACCGGGGCTGCCTGCTTCTTCTGGGAAACCAGTTCCCGGATACAAAGTACGTCCATCCTGATGGAAGGAAATATACAAAGTATTAGGGTCGTGATAGAACACGTCTTGGGAACCATCGCCGTGATGCACGTCCGTATCAATAACTGCGATACGCTTCACGCCATAACGGCTCCTTAAATATTCTACCATTATTGCTTCAATATTTACAGTACAAAATCCGCGAATACCATGGACAACACGCATGGCATGATGTCCGGGAGGACGTACAAGTGCAAAAGCACGCTGAACTTCCTTGCGCATAACTGCATCAGCGGCAGTAAGACAACCGCCTGCAGAAGCAAGGTGAGCAGGAGTAATGAGCCTTGCAATTCCCGGTACACCTATGTGAGCACGCTGTAAATCATTTATTTGTGCCAAACGAGGACGATATTCTTTAATTTCTTCGCAATCGAATAAGCCTTCTTCCTCAAGTTGGTCGCGAGTGTAGAGTAAACGTTCCTGTCTTTCGGGATGGGTAGGACTAATCATCCAGTCGAAAGCAGGGAAAAATACTAAGCCGAGAGTGTTCTTCATAATTCTACCTCCCTGCCTTTAATTTTATGTAAGATACCGGGTTTAAGCTGCATCCTCATATTAATGATGTCACCAGTATCGTAATAACTATGAATAGTGCGGAAGTGTTCAAAGCTAATCAGTTCCACTTCTTGGCTAGGCAACTGCCAATCTTCCGTCTGTTTGCGTAACCAATCTGCCAAAAGCTTTTCTGCAACTTGCTTGCCAAAACCACTTGGTAATCTTTCACGTCTACCACTTTCTGGAATAAGGTAATAACCATCAGTAGTATCAGCACGTAAGCCGGCAGATAAAGTAGGTCTTGCCAAAGCCGCTCCAATAGCATTTGCCACCATTGCTCCTTGTGGAATTTCCACAGGCAATGCCATGGCTTCGCCTACAGCTTTTACTAAGCCCAGACTGCCACCACCTACGCCTATAAGCTGCGCAGGCTCGAACTCTGTGCCACGAATAACGTCATCAACAGTGTACACAGGCTGCTTCGCCCATTCCACCAACATATCTTTAATAGTAGCAGTAATTTGTGCCACAGCACTCGCTACAATCTTGCGAGCTTCTTCTGCAGGCTCACCACCAAATTTTGCCAAAGCTTCGAAGGATTTGGCAGGCTCGCCAAAGCTAACGTAACCAGCAACAATCAAAGCATCGGACAAAGTCGCAACGCTTCCTCCGATTGCCACCGCAGGACCTTCACGTTCAGGACCTACTTGGTAATTGCCATCAGCAAGTTTGGTAATTCTACTATCGCCACCAATACCAATGCTACGCATATGGAAAGCACGCACCGCTGTCGGGTAACCATTAATATTTGCACCACGCTTCGCCATTAAGGGCATACCATTTTCCCAAAAGGCAATATCGGTAGTGGTTCCGCCAACGTCTAAAGAAATGCTGTTCACGTCGGGAGCAGCGAGAGCCTCAATGCCAAGGACGGAAGCTGCAGGACCGGTGAACACTGCTTCTACAGGTTGTTCCAAAGCAACGCTCAAAGGCAAAGTGCCACCATCTGCTTTCAAAATATGTACAGGAGCAGTAATGCTTCTATTTGCCAAAGCAAGCTGCACCTTTTGACAGAACTTCTCAAAAACTTTATACACAGCAGCTGCAAAATAAGCGGAATTAGTACGACGAACAAAATTTAATTCGCCACTGAGCTCACTGCCTAAGAAAACTTTTTTGTAACCGCACTTTCTTAATTCATGTTCAAGCAAATATTCATTTTGAGGTTGGCGCACTGCAAATTTACCACTAACTGCACACACACCACTGCCTTTAGAATTTAACAAATCACGGTGCTTAGTCCAATCAATTTGCGCCGTAATCTTACCACGATGATCAACGTAACCGCTCACATAGTAAGGTTCAACGGGAAACTTACCCTTCACGTTCATACCGGGGCCAGTCATAACTGCCAAGAAAACAGGATCGATTTTATTTTCCGTCAGCGCATTGGTAACGATGGTACTGGAAATTACTACACGCTCCAAATTTTGAGCAACTCCGTCTAAAAGCACCTTATCCAACGCCGCCAAAATACCTTGCAAAACATCTTCGTGAATAGTAGGAACTTTTGCCTGCGCTAAAATCTCTTCATCTTTAATTACCACAGCATCAGTAAAAGTACCGCCTACGTCAATACCTAATAACATTCTTCCACCCCCTTCAAATTTTTACGCACAAACTGTTTATATATTTAATATTTCAATGTAACTAACATAAATACCTGCACAGATACTCTAACCATAACAAAAAAACCTTAGAAATAGCATTAGGCACGAAGCAGTGAAGCTTATGCAGCGAAGGCGTACTGAGCGTACGTCGAGCAAGTAAGCAAACTGCGACAAAGCATAATGTTATTTATAAGGTTTTTTACAAAGAGAAAACCGCTTGCAGGGGATGTTCGCAAGCGGTCTCTCTAGGAAAGCTGTTTATGATGAATTTGATGGGAAGGGTTTGTAGCAAGTCTTCCTTGCTACGTCTTTAGTATACTATATAGCTGTGAGATAAGAAGGGCAAAACAATGAACTGATTGTGAACTTTACTCTTTATTTTGAAAGCTTCTATTTTTCACAGACGCTTTCTTAAAATTAAGTTCAACCATTTTTCCGCACTTCTACCAGGGCGGACGTCACCGGTCACCCACAATTCTTCGGTTTCAATTTCAGGGAAATCTTTGACAAATTCTGCAAACTTTGCTTCGGTCATATCAGTAAAGTATCTTTCGTGGCGGTAACCTTCAAAATCACCATACTTAAAGGAAGTGTAGATAACACCATCATTTTTAGTAGCCTTTACCATTTTCAGGAACACATCTTGCAATTCAGCATAAGGCAAGTGCAAAATGGAAGAACATGCCCAAATTCCATCGTAAGTTTCAAATTCGGAAAGCTCTTGGAAAAACATCTGCTTCACTTCAATTCCGGTTAAAGCACTGGCAAACTTACACAGTTCTGCAGAACCATCAATGGCAGTTAGTTGAAAGCCTTGCTCCAAAAAATATTTTGTATCCCTACCGCTACCACAGCCAAAATCAAGGATATGTGCTTTAGGAGCTAACAGTTTTAAAAATTTATCTTGAGTTTCCTTAAAATCAACATTCACTGTGGATTCAATAAACTCTTGAGTTTTCTCATCATAATAATTTAAAGTTTTGGATTCTTGCATAACGCGCTCCTTAGATAATCACTTTTCTTCATTATAACATAAACACTGCTCTTTAGTTCTTGTCATAACCTATGGTTAACTACCACCAATTACCAATACTGGTTTTTGAAAAAATAAAATGTTATAATTTTCTTGTCATAATAACAAAATTATTTGTAATAGGAGCTTATCTTGTTGCGTACTAATAAACTTATTTTAACGTCATTATTCATAGCGTGCGGATTGCTACTCCCCCTTGCCTTTCATAGCTTTGGCATGGGAGGAAGAACTTTTTTGCCCATGCACTTGCCTGTTTTTATGGGCGGTTTACTTTTAGGATGGTTGCCAGGTTTAATCATTGGCGCCCTTACGCCCGTACTTAGCTGCTTACTGACAGGTATGCCTCCGCTCATCCCGTCCTTGCCCATGATGTTCGTAGAGCTTGCTCTTTTCGGACTTGTTTGTGGTTACCTGTATCACGATAAACGCCAAAACATTTACTTGGCACTTATATCTGCCATGATTGTAGGACGTTTAGGTGCGGCTTTTGTGTTGATGCTTTTTTCTGACATTCTTGGAATTAAACTGCATCCCCTCACCTACGTTGCTGCTACTTTTATGACAGGCTTAGCTGGTGTAATCTTCCAAATTATTTTTATACCAATCCTTGTTAAACGCTTGGAAAATATTTTTGGCTACGAGGTTCATAAATCATGAAAAGATACATTTTTAGTTTAGCATCCCTCTTTTTAACTGCAATGCCTACATACGCAAACGAACTTCCTATTTTTACACTTCCTGACGTAGTAATCTATGCTTCAAGTGATGTAGACAGCGTTGTTAACGCACAACAAGTAAACATTGGCGCAGCTAAAACTGTGCCTGAACTTTTACGTACCACTGCAGGCTTGCAAATTCAAGCTCGCCCAAATTCTGGTGGTAACGAAGATTTAAGCGTAAAAATGCGTGGTCACGATTCCAGACACTATGCCGTTTTGGTAGATGGTGTTCCCCAATCCATGAGTGGCGTTATGGGTGGCGGTTACGTTAACTGGAACGCAATCCCCCTTGGACTGGTAGAACGCATTGAAATTATCAAAGGTGCTAAATCCGCAGCTTACGGTCAAACCGAAGGCGGCGTTATTAATATCATTACGAAAAAAACTGCCAACGCAGGCGAAGTGCAACTCACCACAGGCAGTAACGATAGAAGACAATATACTTTTAATTATGGCGTGCAACAAGAAAAATTTGGTTTCAAATTGTATGCCAACAAAGCTGAAAACGATGCTTATCTCCGTAACAGCGATTACGATAACGAACAAGCAGGCATCAATTTCTATTACAAATTAAGTGCTACAGACACTCTGCGATTTAATTATGACCACCAACAATTAAAGCGTGGTCTCGTAGTTGCAAATGATCCTAAAAACAATAACTACAACAGTAAATATCCAGTAACTCCCATTGGTGATTCTTTTGCCAATTATCAAGGTGGTCTTCCCGGTGATGGCTCTTACACTAAAATCTACCGCAATAATTGTAATGTTACTTGGGATTCCAATCGCGAAAACGCTAGCGACAGCTTTACCTACTGGAAGAATTACGAAAAGCAACACGAAGTTAATATTATTGAAAGCAAATTAATCTTTGATCGCTATAATGTTACTGATAAATCTGATGGTTTGATGTATAAAGGTTCTACTAAAGTCAGCAACAAACATCAACTTGGCTACGGTGCAGATTATAAACGCTTACGTTATGGTTACGGTTGGTATAATTCTGGTAGCGCTGGTGCTCTTTATCCCTCTCAAAAAATGGACGTATGGGGTGTTTATTTAGAAGACAACTGGAAAATGGATGAACGTTGGACTACTAATATAGGTCTTCGCTACGACAAAATAGAAGGCGACAAAGATGCTAACGTTCCCGAAAACAAGACTGGCAGCATGAGCGAAAGCGCCCTTTCACCCAAACTAAACGTGCACTTTAAAAATGATGAACGCACTACTACAAGTGCAAGTATCAATCGCATTTGGCGAGCTCCTTCCATGGCAGAATTCTACTGGCATTATGCGGGCTTTGGTTTCGCTTCTAGTATGCCTCTCTCTCCGGAAAAAGGTTGGGGTTACGAAGCAAGTATAGCTCGTCAATTCAATAGCAAACTGCATAGTAAGGCTACTGCCTTCTACCAAGATATAAACGATTACATCAACTTCACTCACCAAAGACCTTTCAATGCTTATAACATTGACAAGGCTCAACTTTGGGGCGTAGAACTGGAAAATACTTGGAAGCTTTATGCTGCATCCAACATCTTCTTAAACTACACCAATATGCACACTAAGAAAGAAGGCGTGCACGCCAACGACAAAGTTGGTTTAAGTGGTGAACTTGATTATCGTCCTCGTCATACATTGGCATTTGGTTACCAATACGACGAAGGTAAATGGCATGCACGTTACGATATGACCTACACCAGCAGTCAAAAAGCAACCTTAGGTTACCCTGCAACTGATCCTGCTAATGCTCCAGTTGTAGAAATTGGTGGCTACGTAGTGCATAATCTTTCTGCAACGTATGACCTTAACGAAAAATCTTCTGTGAATTTCTCCATCTATAATCTTTTCGACAAAGAATACTGCGAAATTTACGGATACCCTATGGAAGGTCGCGTCTTTACTGCAACCTTTACTCAAAAATTCTAAACTCCTAATAAATTGAGGACTTTCCCCTATGAATAAAGACATTGAATTTTTTAATACTTGCGCAGATAATTGGGACAACATTCGCCAAACCACCCCTGCCATCTTAGAAAAGCTGATTAGTTTAGCAGATATTCCTGCTGGAACGAACGTTTTAGACGTTGGCAGTGGCACGGGCGTACTGATTCCTTATCTTCACGCTGCAGTTGGAGCGCAGGGAAAAATTACCGCAGTAGATTTTTCTGAGAAGATGCTTGCCAAAGCACAAGAGAAGTTTGCTAATTTAAACAACATTGAATTTTACCTAGGCGACATTCTCGAAATGGAACTGCCTGCCGAAAACTACGATGTTGTAATTTGCTTAAACTTTTTCCCCCATCTTCACACTCGCAAGGAAGAGTTCCTACGTAAAATGAACAACGCTCTTAAAAATGGCGGTTTCCTTATCGTTATGCACGACATTTCCCGGGCAACAGTTAACAGCATCCATCGCGAAAGTGAAGTTGTCGCAGAACACCGCTTGCCCGAAGCTAAAATTGTTGGTGAAATGTTCCAAGCTTGTGGCTACAAAAACATCCACGCCTTCGAAGACGATACTATGTATTTCGTCAAAGGGTGTAAGTAATTTAGCTTTATAAGAAACAAAAAGGACAAACTCATTTGAGTTTGTCCTTTTTTATTGACATAAGCCATTAACTTTTAATACTAATTCTTCCCTCACCAAAAGGATTTGCGTACTCTTCGCCAACACGTGCATTCAAATGATTTTGAATGTACTCAATCACAACTTCTGCATCGGTCATGTTCTCATCCATAAAAAGTACCTTGCCATTTTTCAGCATGGTCATTCCGTCGCCGTTCTTTTCTAACAGATAAGTAATGGTCGCTACGGAATAAAGCTTGCTCAAGTCTAAAGGCTTGCCTGCAACTTTCACGTTATGCACGCGGTAAGCACCAGCAACTTTTACAAAAGCACCTTTTTCGTTCAGCACAATGGTACTCGGCTTGGAAGCGTCAACCTCGTAAGTAAGATTAGACACGTGCAAGAAACTACCACTTTCTCTAGGATAATTACGCACGCCCATTTCCAGAGCATCTAAAATTTGTTGACCGCTCAGCTCTTTCACAGCACAGCTATTACCAAAAGGCAGCACTTCCAAAATATCCTTATAAGTAAATACCCCCTGAGATATATCCTTACGAATATCGCCACCATTGATAATGCCAATATCTGCATTTAAAACCTTACGCAGTGCATCAGCAACAAGGCTGCCCATATTACATTCATGACTGCGCACTAAGCGTTTGCCGGTTTCAGGATGATTTACATATAAAGGAACCACTGCTTCACCCAAAGGTTGCTTTAAAATTTCTTCAAAGGCAGCTTTTTCTTGGGCAATTAGATCTTCCAAAGCAGTATCTTTATTTTGCAATCCGCTGATAAGCTTAGTTGTTAACTTACCATCTGAGGAAATGGTAAGCTGACCAATATTTTTCAGCTTCGTTCCGGTTTGAGTAATGAGTATGTCTTTACCAAGTTTATCCTGCACAATGGTAACAGGGTTAACTTCGTGAGAATGCCCGTCAATAATTACATCAACGCCACTTACATTTTGTGCAACTGCTACGCTACTCCACCGCTCTTGGGAACCATTGACACCTAAATGAGCAACAAGTATTACGTAATCAACTTGCTTACGCACTTTATTAACAGTCTCTTGAATTTGCTTATAGAGCTTCGCCCCAGTCAAATCTTCACAAAAACTGTAGATGTATTTGCCATTTCCATCTTGGAAAAATGTCGGAGTACTACTAGATAAAGAAGAAGGAGTAGTCACACCAATAAAAGCAATCTTAGTTTCACCAAAGCTCATAATTTTATAAGCTGGCAAAACAGTTTTGCCACGCTTGTCTAAAAAATTACAGCTATAGTAACCACAATCCAGCTTCTTTGCCAATTCCAAGAAGCGCTCCATTCCGTAGTCATATTCATGATTGCCGGGAATAGCAAAATCATAACCAATGGCGTTCATCAAATTGGTAAATACTTCGCCACTGGAAAGCTTACCAATGGGAGAACCTTGAATGGCATCCCCTGCATCTACCAATGCAACGTAAGGAGTTGTTTTCAAAACATCCTTCTTATATTGGGAAAGACCAGTTAAGCCTTCGTTATCATCTATAGCACAGTGAATATCGTTAGTATATAAAATAACAATATCCTTATCTGCCGCAAATGCATTTAACGGCAAAAGGGTTGCTACAAGGAGGCACAAGCTAAGAAAAATATTTTGAAGCATTTTTCTCACCTTAGTACCCTCCGCCACCGCCGCCGTGACCACCACTTCCTCCACCGTGATGACCATTACCTCGCGGACTAGGTACAGCAACAACGTTGCTATACACATAAGTATCACTACTATCTTTCAGTTCAAAACTGCGCTCATCCAAATACGCATCTGCCGCAACTGCAGCGTTCACATTGCTCATAGAATTAATCAAGCTTCTGCGGACAGATTTAGTAAAGATAAACGCACCAAAGAGTGCAAAGACAAGGGCAGGCTCGTTAGGAAAAGGCTTTTCTTTTTTAACGGGCTTGCCATTTTTTGCGTAATAAGCAAGCAAATCATTTGCCTTGGAAACGTAAACCTTGTAAGCGTTGGCATAGTCACCGTTGGAAAGATAAGTAACGAAAGCCTTGCTCATATAATTTACTGCATCATTTGTACCGGTAATATCTTTCAACTTGCTGTCGGTGCTGATGTACCATTTACGTTGGTCGGTAACTTGGAGCAGTACCATATTGCCTTTCGCACCATCGTTGTACACATCATCTACAAGTTTGTTGGCATAAGCTGCCATACTATTATTGCCAATGGAAGGCATAGTCACAACTGCCACACGCACGTTATGAGCTTTCTCCACTTGCTCTAAAACTTGCAACACTTCACGCTCTTGACGAGGGCTAAGCAAATCAGCATTATCTACCAAACTTGAAGCAGCCAACGCCACACCATGAATAAAAAGCGCCGCCAACACAGTCAAAATAAAAAGTATTTTTTTCATTTGGCAACCTCCCTATTTCATAATGGTATTGGACAAAAGCAGATACAGCACTACGAAAGCAACGATGAACGCTCCTGCAGAATAAAGCATCAACTTATTCTTATCCGCAGGCAAACTGCCAACCAAGCGTCCAGTTTGACCGTTCATCATAAAAGTATAAGGCTTGCCTTCGTATTGGGTAGTAAGTATCCAAACAGGAACCATTGCGTACTGCACTGTACCGTTCTCTTTGAAAACGGCGCACTGCTCCATTTGACGGGTACGCATAAAACCGGTAACAGTATTTTCAAGACAACCTTCTGCACTGCGGCACACACGCTCATCAGCACGAGCAACAGCAGCTTCCGCATCAACATCGTACTTATCTGCCAAAAAGCCACTTAAATAAGCAGAACTAAAGGGCACAAGCTCACTGTAATCGAAAGGCTCAATGCTTTCCATATAACTGTCGTCCATCTTCTTACTGCCATCAACGGGAATACGCTCAAAACGCATAGTTCCGCTACGTTCACAACGGTAAACGCTAGTAGTGGTAATAATTTCGTCAGGAGTTGTTACCACCATATCGTTTTCGCCCTTGTAAACACCACTTGCACTAATATCGGAATTGAACAACCAAAAAGGCACATACATCCCTTGAATCGCCTGCACGCGATTATTAGCAGTAAATTTGTCAGGCAAAAGCTTCTTTCCTTTATAAAATTCTTCCAAAGCAGCGACTGCTTCTTCCTTAGTTTTCTTAAAAGGAATTACAAAATCAGGCTTTAGCATTCCACTAAAGCGACTGGGAAGCATCGTAGGATTACCACAGTAGCAACATTCAGTTGCCATAGTGTTTTCATCGCAGACAATCTCCGCGCCGCAACTGGAGCAGGTAAAAGCGTGCATGTGCGCCAGCTCTTCTTCACTCCATTTGCTACCAGCTTCTTCCGTATGCCAGGTTGCTTCCTTAGCCGCACGGTTCTTCGCCGCCTGAGCCTGCTCTTTATCGTAAATATCATCTAAAGTTTCAATTTTAAAAACTGTGTCACAATACTCGCACTTAATTGTATCAGTGCTGGGAATATACCCAATGGGTGCGCCACAGCTCGGGCATTTATAGCTTACGGTATGGGCCGCCATTTTACACCTCGAAAAAATTATTGTTTATCTGCGTCATTGAAAATGTCGCCACATTCAGGACAGAAGCGAGGCGGATTTGCCGGGTCTTCCGGTTCCCAACCACATTTATCACATTTATAAAGAGGTGCGTTTGCAGGCTTCTTCGCACCGCATTCACCACAGAACTTACCTTTATTAATAGCACCGCATGCGCAAGTCCAGCCACCAGTAGCTACAGGAACAGGTTTTTTAGCACCACATTCACCGCAGAACTTACCATTATTTACAGTGCCGCACGCACACTTCCAACCGTCAGCAGGAGCTTGTTGTTGAACAGGTTGTGCTGCTTGAGCCTGTTGAGCTTGTTGTTGACCCATTGCAAACAAATCTGCTGCGTTCATGCCACCAGCGTTATTTGCCATGTTCATACCCATAAAGCCCATTGCCGCGCCCATATTACCTTCGTTAGCAGCAGCAGCCTTCATTGCTTCTGCTTGTGCGCCAACGAGATGCGCTGCAGCCATGTTCGGATTGCGGAACGCTGCATTGCGTTGGAGCTCTTTAATCATTTGTTCATCTTCATCGCTTGCTTTTACGCTGCTCACACCAAAGCTTACGATTTCGATACCACGCAGTTCGCTCCATTTTTTGCTCAGCACATCGTTCAACGCAGTTGCCAATTCCATAGTATGACCAGGAAGCGCACTGTAACGAATGCCCATCGCAGAAATCTTCGCAAAAGCAGGTTGCAAAGCAGTCATCAACTCAGTTTTAAGTTGGCCATCAATTTCGCTACGGTTATAATCAGCTTCCACATTGCCACATACGTTGGTGTAAAACAAAATCGGATTAGTCACGCGATAGCTGTATTCACCAAAGCAACGAATAGCAATATCGATATCAAGACCAACATTATTATCTACCACACGGAAAGGCACAGCACTGGGAGTACCGTACTTGTTGCCCATGATTTCTTTGATGTTGAAGTAGTAAACTCTTTGGTCTTTACCAGGATCGCCACCAAAAGTAAAGCGTTTACCAATTTGACGGAACACGTCCATAATACCACTGCCCAAATCGCCTGCAAAAATGGAAGGCTCAGTGGATTGGTCATAAATATATTCGCCAGGTTCAGCGCACAAATCTACAACCTTGCCTTGTTCAACGATAATCATTGCTTGACCTTCGTTAACAGCGATACGAGAACCATTGCTGATAATATTAGCTTCACCGCTAGTGTTGGAGCTTCTGCCTTCACTGCTCAATCGCTTTTGACCTTTGGTAACAAGCACGTCGCTTGCCAAACTATCACAATATATAAACTCTTTCCATTGGTCGCCCAATACGCCACCAACAGCACCCATACCAGCTTTAATAAGACCCATAATCTTTTCCTCCTTTTATGAATAACCACATATTAATTTTAAAATAGATATCTTTGTATAATTCTCCGAGGTTTGCTTTTTTCCCTTGTTCAGTTTAATTTAAATATTTGTCAAATCAATGTTTTGCGTAAAATATTTTTTAAAATAAAAAGAGGAGATATTACTCTCCTCTTTAGTGCTTGTGAAATTATTTTTTTGCTTCTTGTTCTTCCAGCATCATACGCATGCAGGAAACAAGGCTTCCTTTTTGACGATGGTTGTTAATGCAAGCACAGCATTTGCCGTGGTTTTCACATTCTACTTTTTTACAGGGGCAGTTTGCTTCGTTACAACGTTCTTTTTCCATTATAGCTCCTCCTATTTATAACTTTGCAGTGGTACCAACAACTTACCATAAGTACCTTTACCGTTACTGAGCATCATATTCAGCGCCCACACGCCTTTATCTGCATCATCTCTGGTCATTGCACATTGCACAGCTCGTTTTGGAGAAGTGTATTCCAAAATGCCTTCCAACTCCAGCAAGCAGAACATATCTTGGCGCTTCCAAGCATTCAGTCCCAAATCGGAGAACATTACTGTCATCATCAGCATTTCGTCCATACGCCAGCACTCCAGACGATAAGCACGACCATCACTCAACGCGCCGTTGTAATAGCCCACGTCCATTACGCCGTCTTCGTTAGGCTCATAGGGTGAAGCCACATAATCTATTCTACTGGGGGCGGGGAATTTTTTAATTAACATTCACAGTCTCCTTTTTATTGGTAATGCCAAAGCTTGCCTCTGCTTCTGCGATACTCTTGTTTTGATAAAATGCATTTACGTCAGTACGTTTATACTTGGGCAAACGCTTTTTGATTTCATAATTAACTTTTTCGTTTATCATTTCAATAGCTTCCACGGATGCTGCTTTGTTGCCTAATTTAAAGAACATGGTGCTAGTTTCACCAACGCGGGTAATTCTGCCGTTATAAAGCGCTTTTCTATTTTTAATATCGAGCATTTTAAAGGGAGCAACCGCTGTCATTTCCTTACCTTTAGTAAAAGTACTTACCTTATCTTTACGCAACATAGGTTCAATTTGCAGGAAGATTACATAATCAATGTCACTACCTTCGTAAGCATCTAAGATATCTGCACGTTCAGCAGTGGTTAAATCTTCAATGCCCATTTCAGCAAGCTGCTTCATATAAGGAGTGCCATCGATAAATTGGTAGATGTAAGGATTAAGAATCACTTTAAAGTTTTCCATAATCTCTTTATCGATTGATTTATAATAATCAGCTTGGGAATTATTCACATACATTACTGCAACCTTAGGAAGTCGCTCCATTTTTACCGAGTTAATGGTAAGCAAGGTTTCTTGGTAGTCTTCATCTTCCAAAACGTATTTCACATACGGGTTGTATTCTTTTTTAGCAGCCAACGCTGTCATACTTACACATAACATTACTGCGGTCAGGATGAAAATTAAAAGCTTTTTCATAGTCGCACCTCCTTCTCACGAAAAATATTATACCATTTTTAGGACAAAAATAAAATGCACTGCCAAGCTTCTCAGCCTAGCAGTGCATTATTTTTATTGATTATTCTTGTTCTTCCGGTTTTTCAACGTTGTATTTGATTTTGATGTCGCGATAGCGGCCCATGCCGGTACCAGCAGGAATCAATTTACCAATGATAACGTTTTCTTTCAAGCCAAGCAGCGGATCAACTTTGCCTTTAATAGCAGCGTCGGTCAATACGCGAGTGGTTTCTTGGAAGGATGCAGCGGAAAGGAAGGAATCGGTAGCCAAAGAAGCTTTGGTAATACCGAGCAAAATGGGACGACCTTCAGCGGGTTCTTTACCAGCTTCGATGATTTCCGCATTTTGTTCTTCGAATTCTGCTACGTCGATATATTCGCCCGGAAGCATTGTGGTGTCACCGGATTCTTCAATACGAACTTTACGCATCATTTGACGAACCATAACTTCAATGTGTTTGCTGTTGATATCTACACCTTGAGATTTATATACGCCAACTACTTGAGATACCAGGTAGTGTTGAGCAGCTTTCAGGCCGCTGATACGCAATACGTCGTGAGGGTTGAGAGAACCTTCGGTAAGACGATCGCCTTTTTGGATTTCGTCGCCTTCTTTAACAGAAAGTTTGGAACCGTAAGGAATGGTGTATTCTTGGCCCAAGCCGTCTTCACCGGTTACGATTACGCGACGAGTGCCGCCTTCTTCAACGATGTGAACAACGCCACTGTTTTCGGTAAGAATACCAGGATGTTTGGGTTTGCGTGCTTCGAACAATTCTTCAACGCGCGGCAAACCTTGGGTGATATCGTCACCGCCTGCAACGCCGCCGGTGTGGAAGGTACGCATGGTAAGCTGAGTACCAGGTTCACCGATGGATTGTGCTGCGATGGTACCAACTGCTTCACCAACATCAACGTTTTTGTTAGTTGCCAGGTTGCGACCATAGCATTTACGGCAAACGCCAAATTTGGATTTACAGGTGAGTACGCTACGAACTTTAACTTTAGTACGAATCTTGCAAATAGCTTCTGCCATTGCTTCGGTAACGTATTCGTTGATGTGATAGAGTACGTTGCCTTCGTCATCGCAGATGTCTTCTGCTAAGTTACGACCGATGATACGGTTGAAGAGAGATTCGATAACAGTTTCTTTATTTTTGCCTTCGGTAATTGCTTCAACTTCGATACCAGCAATATCGTTATTGCGGATACGCATTTCTTTAACAGTACCGTCAGCCAAGATTGCGTCGATGATTTCTACGGTCATAGTGGAGCCAGCAGCTGCCATTACTTCGCCTTCACCGTTTACGATGTCGATTGCAACTTCTTTACCGTCGAAGTTATGAACCATAGCTTCTTTCAATACGCCATTAGCATATTCGTCGCTAATGTTGATACGTACAGTTTCGGTTTCTTCACCGTTCATATCGTCATCGTTGTACAGGGTAACTTCTTCTACTTTCGCAGCGGTCAGTTTGTTGTACAAGTCTTCAGTGATGTTGGTGTCAGCTTCTGCAATGATGGAACCATCTTCAGCATAAATGCCGGTTGCAAGAGTGCGACCCATGATGTTTTCCATAACTTTGTTTTGGCTGCAGCCAAGAACAGCTTTGCACAGACGGTTGCGTTCTTTAACGAGGTTCATGCCTACGATATCGCAGTCATCTTCGCGAACGATAACGTCTTGAGCAACGTCTACCAGACGACGGGTCAAGTAACCGGAGTCAGCGGTACGCAGTGCGGTATCCGCCAAACCTTTACGAGCACCGTGAGTAGAAATAAAGTATTCCAAAATGGACAAGCCTTCACGGAAGTTTGCTTTGATAGGACGGTCGATGATTTTACCGGTCGGATCGGCCATCAAACCACGCATACCAGCCAGCTGACGAATTTGTTGGGTGTTACCGCGCGCACCGGAGTTAGCCATCATGTAAACGCTGTTGAATTTATCCATGGTGGATGCCATCAGTTTTTCGGTAACTTTGTCAGTTGCTTTTTCCCACAAAGAGATAACTTTACGATAACGTTCTTCATCGCTCATCAAGCCGCGACGGAACAATCTTTCAGTTTTATCAACTTCGCGTTCAGTTGCTTCCAAGATTTCTGCTTTTTCTGCAGGAATTTTAATGTCAGAAGTTGCGATGGAGATACCAGCGCGGCAAGCATTGTTGTAACCCATTTTCTTAACAACGTCAAGAATTTCAGCGGTACGCAAGTTGCCAAACAGTTTGTGTGCTTTAGCAACAAGGTTACCCAATTCTTTTTTGTCCATGAGTTTGCCAAGGTGCCATTCTTCTACGCCATCAGCATTAACTTCTTTATGGTAGTAACGCATTTCTTTGGGCAATTCGCCGTTGAAGATGGTGTTACCAACAGTGGTGGTAACAAGGCTCATGCCTTCAGTTTTTTCTTCGCCAATGATTTGGTCATTGGGAATATATACTTTGATTTGTGCTTGCAACGCAACTACGCCATGGTAGTAAGCCAATTGAGCTTCGTCAACGCTGCTGAAGCGCATACCTTCACCTTTAGCGCCTTCACGAACGATGGTCAGGTAGTAAGAACCCAAAACCATATCTTGGGAAGGAACTGCTACAGGTTTGCCGTCTTTGGGAGCCAAGATGTTGTTTACGGAAAGCATGAGCATACGAGCTTCTGCTTGCGCTTCAACAGAAAGGGGCAGATGGACTGCCATTTGGTCACCGTCAAAGTCAGCGTTGTATGCAGTACAAACGAGGGGATGCAATTTAATTGCACGACCTTCGGAGAGGATGGGTTCAAATGCTTGGATACCCAATCTGTGAAGGGTAGGTGCACGGTTGAGGAGTACAGGATGTTCTTTGATAACTTCTTCAAGGATATCCCATACGATGGTGCTTGCACGTTCTACCATGCGTTTAGCACTCTTAATGTTGGTAGCTTCGCCGCTGTTTACCAAACGTTTCATTACGAAAGGTTTGAAAAGTTCCAGAGCCATTTCTTTCGGCAAGCCGCATTGATGCATTTTCAGTTCCGGACCAACTACGATTACGGAACGGCCAGAGTAGTCAACGCGTTTACCAAGCAAGTTTTGACGGAAACGACCTTGTTTACCTTTGAGCATATCGGACAAAGATTTCAAGGGACGGTTGCCAGGGCCGGTTACAGGACGACCACGACGACCATTGTCAATCAAAGCGTCAACAGCTTCTTGGAGCATACGTTTTTCGTTACGAACGATGATGTCAGGAGCGTGGAGTTCGAGCAAACGTTTCAAACGATTGTTACGGTTAATTACACGACGATACAAATCGTTGAGGTCGGAGGTTGCAAAACGACCGCCGTCAAGTTGTACCATGGGGCGCAGTTCAGGCGGAATTACCGGAACCACATCCAGAATCATCCATTCAGGACGGTTGCCGGATTTAAGGAAAGCTTCGCAAACTTCCAAACGACGTACTGCACGTACTTTACGTTGGCCGCTTACTTCTTTCATTTCAGCGCGCAGTTCATTGGTCAAAGCTTGCAAATCGATTTCTTCCAACAATTCTTTAACTGCGGAAGCACCCATGCCTACTTTGAATGCATCGCCATATTTATCACGAGCTTCTACATATTCACTTTCGCTGAGCAATTGTTTTTTGGACAGCGGAGTTTCGCCCGGATCAAGGACGATGTAGTTAGCAAAATATAATACTTTTTCCAAGCTGCGGGGAGAAATGTCAAGTATCAAACCCATACGGCTGGGAATACCTTTAAAGTACCAAATGTGGGAAACAGGTGCTGCCAATTCGATATGACCCATACGGTCACGACGAACTTTGCTACGGGTTACTTCAACGCCGCATTTGTCGCAGACAATACCTTTATAACGGATGCGTTTATATTTACCGCAATGACATTCCCAGTCTTTTGTAGGGCCAAATATTCTTTCGCAGAACAAACCGTCACGTTCCGGTTTCAAAGTTCTATAGTTAATGGTTTCAGGTTTTTTTACTTCACCATAGGACCAAGCTCTGATTTGGTCAGGAGATGCCAGACCAATACGCATAGACTCAAAATTATTTACATCTAACAAGAATCGCTCGCTCCCTTCTATTACATATCATAATCATCGGACAAATCTTCTTTGATGGTGAAATTGCCCAAATCAGCAATTACATCAACTTCGTCCTCAGTTACATCGTTATCAGCATAATCGTCTACAACAACTTCTTCAGAAGCAGGTTCAACTACTCTGCCTTCGATGTCCATATCAACTTCACGTGCAGTTTCTACGATGTCTTCATCGCTGTCACGCAAGGAGATTTCTTCTTCGTCTTCGTTAAGAACTTTAATATCCAAACCAATGGATTGCAATTCTTTAACAAGTACTTTGAAGGATTCAGGGATACCCGGATCAGGAACATTTTCACCTTTAACGATTGCTTCATAGGTTTTTACACGACCTACAACGTCGTCAGACTTAACGGTGAGAATTTCTTGGAGGGTGTAAGCTGCGCCGTATGCTTCCAGCGCCCAAACTTCCATTTCACCAAAACGTTGGCCACCGAATTGTGCCTTACCACCCAAGGGTTGTTGGGTAACGAGGGAGTACGGGCCGGTGCTGCGGGCATGGATTTTGTCGTCAACCAAATGGTGAAGTTTCAGCATGTAGGTCAAGCCAACGGTAACTTTGTTATCGAAAGGTTCGCCGGTACGACCATCATACAGAGTGGTTTTAGCAGTTTGGTCAATGCCTGCCAATTCCAAAGCTTCAGAAATATCTTGTTCGTGAGCGCCGTCAAATACCGGTACGGAAATTTGAACCGCACGAACGCTTTGGTCACCAAATCTATCAATTTCAACAGTTTCAGGCATGCCGTCTTTTTCAACGTCATAGCCATATTTAGCCAATTTTTCAACTAAGCCTTCTGCATCGTTAGCAATTTGCATACCGAGGGTACGAGCTGCCCAACCCAGATGGTTTTCCAAAATTTGACCGATGTTCATACGAGAAGGTACGCCCAAAGGATTCAATACGATATGTACGGGTTCACCGCTGGGCAGGAAGGGCATATCTTCGCGTGCCATGATGCGGGAAACTACACCTTTGTTACCGTGACGACCTGCCATTTTATCGCCTTCAGAAATCTTACGTTTTTGAGCGATATGAACGCGTACTTGTTCGTTTACGCCGGGCGGCAATTCATCGCCGTTTTCGCGGCTGAACACTTTAACGCTAACGATTTTACCAGCTTCACCGTGAGGAACACGCAAGGAGCTGTCACGAACTTCACGAGCTTTTTCACCGAAGATTGCACGCAGCAAACGTTCTTCAGCGGTAAGTTCAGTTTCACCTTTCGGAGTAACTTTACCAACCAGAATGTCGCCAGGGCGTACTTCTGCACCAATGCGGATAATACCACGTTCGTCCAAATCTTTGAGAGCTTCTTCAGAAACGTTGGGGATTTCGCGGGTGATTTCTTCTTTACCCAGTTTAGTATCGCGAGCATCGCAGTCGTATTCTTCAATATGAATAGAAGTAAATACGTCAGCTTTGATCAAATCTTCATTTAAGAGAATAGCGTCTTCGTAGTTATAGCCTTCCCAAGGCATGTAAGCAACGATTACGTTATGACCGAGAGCCAATTCGCCGTGGTCAGTTGCAGGACCATCAGCCAATACTTGTTTTTCTACAACTTTATCGCCTTTGTTAACGATAGGACGTTGGTTTACGCAAGTACCTTGGTTGGAGCGTTTGAATTTGAGCAACGGATAGGTATCAACTTCGCCGTTTTCTGCACGAACACGGATTTCGTTGCCTACTACGCGTTCAACAACACCAGCGCGTTTTGCAAGTACGCAAACGCCGGAGTCAACTGCTACTTTATATTCCATACCGGTACCGATAACAGGAGCTTGGGTGCAAAGCAGAGGAACTGCTTGACGTTGCATGTTCGCGCCCATGAGTGCACGGTTCGCGTCATCGTTTTCAAGGAACGGAATAAGTGCGGTAGCGATGGAAACTACTTGTTTCGGAGAAACGTCCATGTAGTCTACTTGGTTCGGAGCGATGGAAAGTACGTCGTCTTTCGCACGTGCAGTAACACGATCGCCCAGGAAGTAGCCGTCATCATTCAACGGTTCGTTCGCTTGTGCAATGATAAATCTATCTTCAACATCAGCGGTCATGTAACGTACGTCTTCGGTTACACGATTGTTTTCTTTGTCAACACGGCGATACGGGGTTTCCATAAAGCCATATTTGTTAATTACTGCGAAAGTAGACAAAGAACCAATCAAGCCGATGTTCGGACCTTCAGGAGTTTCGATAGGACACATACGACCATAGTGAGAGTTGTGTACGTCACGAACTTCATAGCCTGCGCGTTCACGGCTCAAACCACCAGGACCCAATGCGGACAGACGACGTTTGTGAGTCAATTCTGCCAACGGGTTGTTTTGGTCCATAAATTGGGACAATTGGGAGCTACCAAAGAATTCTTTAATAGCAGCAACAACAGGACGAATGTTGATGAGAGCTTGCGGAGTAATAACCTCAGTATCTTGAATGGTCATACGTTCCTTAACTACTCTTTCCATACGAGCAAGACCAATGCGGAATTGGTTTTGCAACAATTCGCCTACGCAACGAACACGACGGTTACCCAAGTGGTCGATGTCGTCGCCATTGCCATGACCATCCATCAAGTTCAACAAATAGTTGAAGGATGCCAATACGTCTTCAACGGTAACGGTACGAATTTTTTCATCAATACCGGTGGTGAAGAGCATATCCATGTCTTGGTCTTTAAATTTAATTTTGATTTTGCGCAAGCCTTGTTCAGCATATACGCCACTTGCTTCAACTTTGTCCAAGTTTTCTTCGGTCATTTTGGTGCCAGCCGGCAAAATGATTTCGCCAGTTTCCATATCTACCAAAGGTTCAGCAATAACGTTACCTTGGAGGCGGTTGCGCCAACCCAATTTAATATTTAATTTGTAACGACCAACGCCAGCCAAATCGTAGCGTTTGTTGTCGAAGAAAGTAGATTCAATCAGCTGAGTAGCGTTTTCCAAAGTAGGAGGTTCGCCGGGACGCAGCTTTTTGTAAATTTCGATGAGAGCTTCATCTCTGTTATTGGTGGTATCTTTTTCCAAAGTAGCCAAAACAAAGGGATGTTCACCAAACAAGCTGATGATTTCTTCATTAGAAGACAAGCCCAAAGCACGCAGCAATACGGTTGCAGGCAATTTTCTAGTTCTATCTACACGAGCATAAATAACATCGTTGATGTCGGTTTCATACTCAATCCACGCACCACGGTTAGGAATAACGGTAGTTCCATAGATTTTTTTGCCGCTGGGATCCATATTTACAGCGTAGTAAACGCCAGGAGAACGAACCAATTGGCTTACGATAACACGTTCAGCACCATTGATTACGAAAGTACCGGTTTCGGTCATCAAGGGGAAATCGCCCATAAATACGGAAGATTCTTTGATTTCGCCAGTATCTTTGTACACCAAGCGTACTTTAACATTCATAGGAGCAGAGTAAGATTCGTCTCTTTCCTTGCATTCCTCAACATCATATTTAGGTTTGCCAAGCTCGAAGTTTTCAAAAGAAAGCTCAAGGTTACCGGTAAAGTCTTTAATAGGAGAAATGTCGTGGAAAATTTCACGCAAACCTTCTTTAATGAACCAGTCATAAGAGCTTTTTTGAATATCAATCAAATGAGGCATGGGCCAAACTTCATTGATACGAGCATAGCTGTACCGAATCCTATCACCTACGGGAACCGGTTTAAACATGTAATTACTCACCCCTTCATTTTTCTACACAGGCACGCAAAAACCAGCACAGCAAATCGCAGGCAAAAAAAACAAGGTTCTTACCACAAGGACCTTGTCTATTGTCTTCGATGAGTGTGCTTCACCTTCATTATAAGCAAGATACGCCGTTCAACCACTGACCCAACGTATTTGTTGTCATAAACACCTTTTAAAATAAATTTTGTTGATGTAGTAATATATAATAGCATAAAGAACATAAGGTGTCAATAAAATTTTTTAAAAATAAAAACCCCGATGTACTGAGTACATCGGGGTAAGCTGTCAGATTTCTCTTCGAGCTAGCGTGCTACTAACGTAGCGCAAAATTATTTAATTTCTTCATTAGTTGGTATTTTTTTGTACAATCCTGTCTATTTTATCTAATTTTGGTACATAAAAACGGTCTGTATTCTACCCAGTTTTCATACTATTTTTAAAACTGGTATCAAATGGGTATCACGGAACGTTTTTGCTGCCACTATCGCCACTGCTAAGAACACTAAAAAACTAAGCTTCTTTTCCAGTTTTATTAGGTCAAAATATATGGTTCAACAACAGGGTATATATAATGGAAGGAAACTGAAAAAATATTACCATTTTTACACTATTTTATTATTATCTTATAATCACTTAATATCTCTCAATTTTTCCAATGCTAGTCCTATAAAGGCAGAAACACTTATCATTAAAAACCAAAACAGCACTGCTATCCAAAAATCCAAAACTATATACTTACCAGACAAATTCGACCATATTAACATCAAGAATGGCGCTATTATCACAGCTATTGCGTAGCTATCCCGATGTACTTTAAATTTCTCAGCTCTATTCCAATTTTCTTTAAGATGCTTCTTTAAATCTCTTATCTCTTCCTCTGGACTCTTTAAACGTAAGAAAAAATGTAATAACATAGATATTATAACACTTCAGTAATCAGTTATTACCTCTAATTTTCCCATTACATATTTTTCTTTTTGTTCGCTTGATAAAAGCTTCGTTTCACGATATACTTTTACCGAACATATTTTCATATTTCTGTTTTGATTAGAAAAGCGTTGTTTATGAGGAGTGATAGTAATGCCTAAAATTAATCTTGATATAATTGTACGCCACACTCCTGATGGTAAGTGTAAGCCTGTTAAAATCATTTGGGAGGATGGTAGGCAGTTTACGATAGATCGTATTATAGATATCCGTAAGGCAGCCGCTTTAAAATGCGGTGGTGTAGGAACTCGTTACATCTGCAAAATTTGCAATAAAGAAGTCACTATATTCGATGAAGATGGCTTTTGGTTCATCGAAAAGTCTTAAAATCTAGTATTCCCCATAGCACTCACAAAATGCTATGGGGGTATTTTCATTTTGGGAATAAATGTCGCCACTATCGCCACTAATTACAAATTACTAAAATAATTCATAGTATCTTTATTCTTCAATTTAATATTATCCCTCTTCTATGCATTTTACCTAACGATATATCATCCCTAAGTTTCTGCATAACTTTTTCAGCGTAATAGTACCAATCATATCCTTCTATTTCAAGATCCCAATCATCATCACTTTCTTGAATCACACCTAGTTCTTCAAATATTTCATCTATTGAATCTTTTAACTTGTTAACCTCATCAGATATTGAAAAAGTAACAAAGTCATCTTCAGCTGCAATATCAAGAACAACGTCTCTTTTATTAATCCAAACACTTATAATCCCTGGTAGCTTTTCTTTGTCACCTTCAGGATAGTATTCATATACCAACCTATTAGCAGTTACATTTTTCAAAGCAAATTCGACCATATCATCACCTCCTAATAGTAATTTCTATATATAAATGAACCTTAATATTTATTATTTTGTTCTATCGGCAATGTTTGTCACTTCTGACTAAATAAAATAAAGCCTATTGCGTACCGTATAGGCGACAACACTTCTCTCGCTCTGAAAGAAAGGTTATGGCTATACTCACAACAAATGTTATAGGTATGACCACAGTAATTGTTAGATACCCAAATGATCGCTCCAATATTTGAAACGGCTAAGCCATTTAGATCTTTAATCTTAGAACACATAAACAAAAGAAGCTACCCTTACGGATAGCTTCTTTTGCTTTTAGAAGATAGGAGAAATGAATGTATGAAAAAGCCTGAGTAAAGGCTTTCCTGCAATTGGAGAAATTAAAACCAATTTATTTTTTTACTTGGTGCTTTT
>JBGVIJ010000038.1:0-27724 GCA_045123075.1 Phascolarctobacterium sp.
ACAACGGTATTTTTGGCAAGGGATTTGCGGATTTTGTGAAAATCTACGGAGGACAGCCGGTGCTGTATACTGCAGACTATCACAATCCAATTGCAGTCGCAGAATTAGAGGCTTTTCTGAAAACGGACCACGACTTTAAATATGCAACCGTTGTACATTGTGATACACCAAGTGGCGTTTGTAATGATGTAGAAGAAATCAGCAAGCTATTGGACAAGTATGGCATCATGACTGTAGCAGACACCGTTGCCGCCTTGTTCGGCGAACCATTGGATTTATCCAACAGCAAAATTGACATCTTATGCGGGGGTTCTCAAAAAGCCTTGTCTGTTCCGCCGGGATTGACTATGCTTTGGGTTAGTGACAGAGCGTTTGAAGCGATGGCAAACAGAAGGACACCGATTGCCAGCTTCTATGCAAACATTCTGCTGTTCAAAGATTAATCAGTGATATTAAAGGACTGCGCGTTGGCCTGGAAAACTATTTTGCAGATCAAACGATCCATGAACGGCATGCAAAAATTGCAGCGGCAACCAGAAAGGCGTTAACTGCTGGTGGCATCAAACTGTACTTAGCGTCCGGATGGGCGAACACAGTCACTGTATTGGAAGTTCCGGAAGGTGTAACGGACAGACAGATTCTTCGCAGTATGGAAGAAGATTACGGCATCATGATTTCCGGATGCTTTGATGTGTTGGCCGGAAAGGTTGTTCGGATCGGACACATGGGTGAAAACTGCTATGTTGAGCAGGTAGTACCTACACTACAGGCACTTCAGGGAACGTTAGAAAAACTGGGGATTCCTGTAACCTGTGATTTAGCAAAAACTTTCTTGACAGAAATGGGAAAATAAATAGGTGTAAAAACCAAATAAAGTGCCTGTTGTCATAAGTGTTGATAAATATACTTGGCAAGCGGCGTATCAAGGCACCTTGATACATATGTAAAACTGCTTTTGATTAAGATTCAAACATAAACGCATACCCAAATTGATACCACTTCTGTCCAAGTTGGGCAGAATTATTTTTTTGCATTTTTTCATTGAAGTAGTTCTAAAAATGCCGTTCTCACCGGCTACCACTTGAAAAGAAATTTTCCATGCTGGGTGCGAATTTGAAAATTTCTTCTGGAGGCATATGAGGGCGTTTTCAAAAACTTTTCCAAAACTCGTTGATAAATCGCTCCTAAATGTCCTAACCAGTAGAGGGATCTTTTTTCGATCCCGTTGAAAACAGCTCTTTGAAATTCCGAACACAGTGAGAGACATTCAGAAACTTGAGGGATAAGTGATGTATCTGTATAATGGTGGCACAACTGAATACCAATGTTCCACCATAGGTCGGTTTCGTCCGACACGGTATCGGTACACCGGAAGTTCCGAACTGCTCCACCACGCCTTTGGTTTTGTTGGCGGGAGCTGTTGTCTGATGATTATTAGTAGGAGCAGACAGACCTGAAAACCAAGATTGAAACGCTTAAAAACTAAATATAGTATCAAGAAGATCAAACGGAGAATGTTGATAGGTTTATCCGACAGGCAAAGAAGTACCTGTACTTGTAAAAGCTGACACCCACTATTTTGAACGATATGTTTAATGCCGTATATGTTCATGCACCCGACAAGTCCAGCAGACACCGTATGCAGGATTTGACGATCAGCTACAACTATATCGGCTTACTCCACGCCAATTTACTCTATGACGTTATGAACGGAAAAGCGGCATGATTGCTCATGCCGCTTCACGAAAACATTATTATACTGTTTTATTGGACCGCTCCCAAAAGGGAGCTTTTTTATTTTACTTCGTCATAAAGTGCTTTAACAGTAGCGTCAACTAATGCGCCAATACTAGATACAGATTTCTCTTGGGGCAAACCGGAAGCATCGTAACCAAGGGGAAGCTCAGTGCAAGCGGTCATAACAGGCAAATCACGTTCTGCCCAAAGTTCTTCAACAAGCTCTTTGCACAGAGCACCTGCTTCTGCCATTTTATTAGCTTTAACAAGGTTAATAACCTCTTGAGATTTGTCGCTTTGTTCTTCGTTAGGAATGTACAAGGTGAAGTTGTACTTTTCTGCTACTTTTTGGTAGATGCCTGTAGCACGAGTACCTTTAGTTGAAAGCATCCACGCACCTTCCGGAGAAAGGCGTTGAGCTGCCAATACAGTTTCTTCAACGATGTGCACTAAAGGCACAGGCAGTTCTTCTTTGAATTGATCAATGAAGAAGTGTGCAGTATTGCAAGGTACAGCAAGTACATCTGCGCCCATTTCGCACAATTGCAACAAGTTCTTTTTCAATCTGGGCAACGGGCTTTCACCTGCACCGAAGATTGCAGTGCTACGGTCAGGAGTCTCGCAGTCACCAATCATATATACTACGGGATGTTCTTGGTCAACATTTGCAGGACATTTCACTGCCAATTGACGCAGGAACTCTGCTGCAGCAGCAGGTCCCATGCCACCAAGAACGCCTAATTTTTTACCGTTCTTTACAAATTTTACTACGCTCATAATCTTAGCCTTCCTTTATTCGTTCCAGCCTTTGCACAGGTCTACCCAACCTTGGCAGTTGCAGGAATATTTTTCCAGTTCTTCCGGATTAAGTTCGATAGCACTGTTGGAGCTACCGCAAGCTGGGAAGAAAGTAGTAAAGCGTTTTAAGGAAACGTCCAAGTAAACCTTAACGCCATCGTTAATACCAAAGGGGCAAACGCCACCAATAGCGTGACCAATCATCGGCTCTACTTCTTCCGCACTAAGCATCTTTGCTTTCGCGCCAAAGAAGTGTTTATATTTGGGGTTATCAATTTTAGCATCACCCGCTGCTACGATAAGCACGCACTCCTCGCCTACTTTGAAGGACAAGGTTTTAGCAATGCGAGCCGGTTCACAGCCTGCAGCTTGTGCCGCCAGCTCTACAGTAGCACTGGAGGTTGCAAATTCGATAACTCTATCTTCCATATTAAATTCTTTAAAATAAGCACGAACTTTCTCGATAGACAAAGTAATGCCTCCGTTCTAAATGTTGTTTTTAATTTTGACGAACTCTTGGGTAACTGCAGCTACATCTTCCGCCCCAAGAATAGCGCGTACAATGGCAATGCCTTCTACGCCCGTAGCAAGAACGTCTTTTGCATTGGTTAAATCAACGCCACCAATGCCAACAATGGGTACTTCCACCGCACGACGGATAGCAGCAAGACCATCCAAGCCTAACGCAGTTACTTTCGCCTTAGTGGTTGTTGCGTAAACTGCACCACAGCCTAAATAATCTGCACCATCTGCAATAGCTTTGCGTGCTTCTTCAGGGTGATGAGCAGATACACCAATAATGTAGTCATCACCCAACACTTGGCGTGCAACATTACAAGGAATATCATCTTGGCCAATATGCACACCTGCAGCTTTAACTGCAATGGCAATATCAAGTCTATCGTCAATAATTAAAGGCACATTGTATTTATCGCAGAGCTTTTTCAAAGCAAGAGCTTCTGCGTAAAGCTTGCCACCTTCTGCATTTTTCTCACGATATTGCACTAAAGTGACACCATTTTGAAGTGCTTCTTCAACTACAGGTAACAGTTCTTTGCCTTTTAATGCAACTTCATCAGTTACGAGATAAATGCTGTAATCAATCTTTGCCTTCATTTTAGTTTTGCCTTTCTGGATTCAGGTTGATTACGTTCCATTTAGTGGTAACGTGGTAAACTGCATCCACCAAGCGTACTTTAAACATACCGGGGCCATCTTTCTTTTCCAGGAAGTTGGCAGCAAGCTCTGCACTTTGACCCATAACTACTACGCCAAGAGCAGCAGCAGCCAGAATATCGTTAGTTACTGCAGCGCAGCAACCGCACAAAGTGGAAGTCATGCAACCGCTACCGGTAATATCTTCCAAAAGCGGATGACCGTTGTTCAAAACGATACCTTGCTTGCCGTTGCTGATGCTATCTACCGCACCGGTAACAGCAAATACGCAACCAAATTTAGCAGCAGCGTCTTTTGCTAGCTTTAAACCCTCCCCTTCTTCGGTAGGTTCAGTAATATTATCTACACCATAACCATCAACCTCACCTTTGAATAAAGCGGTACATTCGCTAAAGTTACCACGCACAATGCTAATGTATCTCTTTTCCAAAAGCATCAAAGCAAATCTTAAACGCATGGTAGAGCTCATTACGCCAACAGGGTCTAAGATTACAGGGATACCTGCTTCTTTTGCCAGCATGGCAGCTTTTTCCATAGCAATCATCTTGTTAAAGCTAAAGGTACCCAAGTTCAAAACGAGGGCATCTGCGTTACTGGTGATTTCTTCAACTTCTTCAGGCTCATCAGCCATAACAGGAGAAGCACCTGCAGCCAGAGCAATGTCCGCACAGCTTTCAGCAGTAACGTAATTGGTAATGTGATGGATGACAGGCTTTTGTCTACGCAGCTTGTCAATAATTTCGCCAAATTGAGTTTTTAAATCCATGTTATACTCCTAAAAAACCCCGACGCTTGCACATCGGGGTTTTTATTTTTAATTAGGTGTTGATTATTTAAGAACGTCTTTCACTTTTGCTACAACGTTTTCAACAGTGAAGCCATATTTTTCCATCAGCAAGTCGCCAGGTGCGGAAGCGCCAAAGGTGGTGATGCCGATAGCATTGTTTTCGTTACCGGTGTAACGGCTCCAGCCGTAAGGTACACCAGCTTCGATAGCAATTTTAGTTACGCCAGCAGGAAGTACTGCTTCTTTATATTCTGCGCCTTGTTTTTCGAAAGCATCCCAACTGGGCATGGATACTACGGATACATCGATACCTTCTTCAGCTAATTTAGCTTGTGCTTCGAGAGCAAGGTGTACTTCGCTACCAGTACCAATCAAGATTGCTTTAGCTTCTGCTTTTGCAGGGCTAAGAACATAAGCGCCTTTGTATGCGTTTGCATGAACAACTTCTGCATAGTTGTGGAGTACCGGCAATTTTTGACGGCTCAAGAGCAAGCAGGTAGGTTGTTTAAGATTGAGGCAAGCTTGTTGCCAAGCGGTTGCAGTTTCCAAAGCGTCAGCAGGACGAATTACGCTAACGTTAGGAATGAGACGCAAACCCATAGTAGTTTCGATAGGTTGGTGAGTCGGACCATCTTCGCCCAATGCAATGCTGTCGTGGGTGAGAACGTAGATTACACGTTGACCCATCAATGCAGACATACGAATTGCAGGACGGAGGAAGTCAGCGAATACCAAGAAGGTGCCACCGAACGGAATGAAACCGCCGTGGAGAGCGATACCGTTCATTACAACGCCCATAGCATGTTCACGAACACCATAGTGGATGTTGCGGCCAGCTCTGTCTTCTTTGGAGAAGAAGCCTTCAGCGTTGATGATGGTTTTGTTGGAAGGACCAAGGTCAGCACTCCCGCCTACCAATTCAGGCAATTGCATAGCGAGTTTTTGGATGATTTCGCCGGAAGCTTCGCGGGTTGCAGTTTTAGCAGTTTCTTTGAAGATTGCTTCCAAAGATTCCAAGTTAACCATGAATTTATCATCAATGCGGTTGTTCAATTCTTGAGCCAGTTCAGGATATGCTACTGCATAAGCTTCCAGTTTATCGTTCCAAGCTTTTTGAGCTGCTGCGCAAGCAGGAAGTTTAGCTGCAAAGCGAGCTGCAACTTCTTCGGGAACGTAGAACATTTTTTCCGGATCCCAACCAGCATTTTCTTTAGTAGCTTTCAATGCGTCAGCACCGAGAGGTTCGCCGTGGCAAGAAGCTTTATCTTGTTTGGGGCTACCATAACCGATGTGAGTGCGAACGATAATCAAAGAAGGATGTTCAGTATCTGCTTGAGCTTCTTTAATAGCAGCTTCCATAGCTTCAATGTCTTCAGAATCAGCTACGCGCAGTACTTGCCAGCCATAAGCTTTGAAACGCATTTCAACGTCTTCGCTGAAAGCGCAATCAGTGCTACCTTCGATGGTGATTTTGTTATCGTCATATAAGTAGATGAGTTTGCCAAGACCTAAGGTACCAGCCAAGGAAGCAGCTTCACAGGAAACGCCTTCCATCAAGTCACCGTCAGAGGTGATGCCGTAGGTATAGTGGTCTACAACTGCAAATTCAGGTTTGTTGTAACGAGCTGCCAGCATAGCTTCTGCCATAGCAAAGCCTACGCCCATAGCAAAACCGTGACCCAAGGGACCGGTGGACGCATCTACACCAGGAGTGTGACCGTTTTCCGGATGGCCTGGGGTTTTGCTGCCCCATTGACGGAAGTTTTTGAGTTCTTCCATAGGCAGGTCATAACCAGCAACGTGGAGCATAGCGTACATCAAAGCACTGCCATGACCAGGAGAAAGAATGAAACGGTCGCGGTTAAACCAGTTAGGGTCTGCGGGATTGTAGTTCATGAAACGATCCCAAATAGTATACATCAAGGGAGCTGTGCCCAAGGGGAAACCGGGATGGCCGGATTTAGCTTTTTCTACTTGGTCAGCTGCCAAAAAACGCAGAGTATTAACACAAGCTTGGTCGATTGTTTGCATTAAGAAAAACCTCCAATACTGTACTATAATTAACTATTATTATATCACCATAGGAACTACAGTGCAAAGATTTTGCCGTAGTTTTGTCATAAAAATAAGAACTTGCAGTAGAAAAAATACAGCCTGCCAGCAGACAGGCTGTATAGTTTGTTTAATTATGCTTCTTTACGGTCAGCAATGATTTTTTCTGCCATTTTAGCAGGAACGTCTTCGTAATGGTCAAATTTCATTTCGAAGGTGCCCAAGCCTTGGGTCAGAGCACGCAGGTCAACTGCGTATTCGGAGATTTCAGCATACGGAACTTGTGCAGTTACAACACTCATGCCTTCTTCTACAGATTGCATACCGAGGATACGACCGCGTTTGGAGTTGAGGTCGCCAATTACGTCGCCCATCATGGAATCAGCGCAGGTTACTTCCAGATTGTATACGGGTTCGAGAAGTACAGGTTTGGACATTTCCATAGCTTTTTTGAACGCGATGTTGGAAGCAGTTTTGAACGCCATTTCAGAGGAGTCAACGGTATGGTAGGAACCATCAACCAAGGTGATGCGCATATCAACTACAGGATAACCAGAGAGGATACCTTTTTCCATTGCTTCACGCATACCTTTTTCAACTGCGGGGATGTATTGACGAGGAACAGCGCCACCGAAGATTTTATCAACGAATTCGAAGCCGCCTCCGGGGGGCAACGGTTCCATAGTAATTTTAACGTGACCATATTGACCATGACCACCGGATTGTTTTTTATGTTTGCCTTCAACTTCTGCTCTACCACGGATGGTTTCACGGTATTCGATGATGGGAGCTCTCAAGTCAGCTTCTACACCAAATTTACGTTGCATACGTTCCATGATAATTTCGATGTGTTGGTCGCCCATACCGGAAATCAAGGTTTCTTTGGTTACAGGGTTTTTGGTAACGATGATGGTCGGATCTTCGTCCATCAAACGAGTCAATGCAGCAGAGATTTTGTCTTCGTCGCCTTTTTTCTTAGCATAGATTGCGCGAGTATACATCGGCAGCGGGAATGCGATGGGCGGGAATTCAACGTGTGCAGCATTTTTGTCGCAGAGGGTGTCACCGGTGGAGGTGAATTGCAATTTAGCAACTACACCGATATCGCCTGCTACAACTTCTTTCATCGGAATTTGAGTTTTGCCGCGCATGGTGAAGATAGCACCAATACGTTCTTCTTCTTCACGACGGGAGTTGAATACTACGCTATCGCTCTTAATGGAGCCGGAGAATACACGGAAGAAGCTCAAGCGACCTACGAACGGGTCAGAGGTAGTTTTGAATACCAACGCGGACATCGGAGCGTTGGCATCGCGGATTTCTTCTTCACCAGTTTCTTTATCCATTACGATAAAGTCGTTCAGAATTGCAGGATAGGTAAAGTCAACGATTGCATTCATGCAACGACCAAGACCGATATCTTTATATGCACTGCCGCAAATCATCGGGAAGATGGTAGCTTGACGGATACCTTTAATGAGGCATTTCATGATTTCTTCATCAGAAATAGTTTCGCCCTCAAGATAACGCATCATGCAATCATCGTCAGCTTCTACTGCTGCTTCAATCATTTTTTCACGAGCTGCTTCGGCTGCTGCTTTATATTCTTCAGGAATTTCAATTTCGTCAGAACCATTGTCATGCGCACGATAAGCTTTCATTTTGTAAAGGTCAATCAAGCCTTCAAAGTTTTCAGCGCTGCCCAACGGTAATTGCAACGGCAATACGCATTTGCCAAATTTACCACGGAGATTATCGAGAATAGCATCGAAGTCAGCATTTTCACGATCCATTTTATTTACGAAGATAATGCGGGGAAGGTTTGCTTCTTCCGCAAGTTTCCAGCATTGTTCAGTACCAACTTGTACGCCAGAAGTAGCACATACTACAATCAATGCGCTATCTACTGCTCTAAATGCGCCTTTAACTTCTGCTACGAAGTCAGCAAAACCAGGAGTATCGATAAAGTTGATTTTGGTATCACGCCATTCAACCGGAGCCAAAGTAGCGTTTACGGAAACTTTGCGTTTAATTTCTTCCGGTTCATAGTCAGTGGTGGTAGCACCGTCTTCAACTTTGCACATTCTGGAGATAGCACCGGAACGGTACAGTAATGCTTCAGTTACAGACGTAGTTCCTGCTCCACCATGACCCACAATGGCCACGTTTCTGATCTTATCGCCAGTATATTCTTTCATAAAAATCTTCCCCCTTACGGTCTAAATTTAGATACTCATAATTTCTACAATTCCTAATAAATTCCTCTATTTTTTCTCAAAAACTTTCTGTATACATTTTATAGTTTACTATTTGTAACAGATATTACACAAAATAAGAAAAAGCAGATAAACCGAAGCCTATCTGCTTAAAATTAATCTTCTTTTTTGATGTGACGAGAAACTAAATATAGGGGTCTGTGTTTAATTTCTTCAAAGATTCTACCAATATATTCACCCAAAATACCAATACCAACCAGTTGAATACCACCTAAGAAGAGAATACTTACAGTAGTAGTTGCCCAACCGGGTACAGCGCTTTGAGTAAAGAACTTAACATATAAAACATGACATAAAAGTACTATACTGAACAAACCACAAACTAAACCGATATAAAATGCCCAACGTAAAGGTAAATTGGAGAAAGCAGTAATGCCATCCAAGGCAAAGTGCAACATTTTACGCAAATTATATTTAGAATGACCTGCAAAACGAGGCGGTGCTACAAATTCTACCTTAGCAACTTTAAAACCAAGAGTGCTTATCAAGCCACGAATAAAGCGAGCACGCTCACGGTATTGTTTGAAAGCATCAACAGCAATTCTATCCATCAAGCGGAAGTCGGAACCACCTGGAGTAATCTCCACTTTGGACATTGCATTAATCAGCTTGTAATAAGCAGCAGAAGTCAAATTTTTAAAGAAACCTGCATCTTCAGTTGCAACACGTTTAGTAATAACAATCTCATTACCCGCTTCCCATAAGCGTAAAAGCTGCGGTACAATTTCAGGCGGATGTTGCATATCGCCATCCATAGTAACGATAGCATCACCCTCTGCATTATCAAGACCGCAGGTAAGCGCCATTTGATGTCCATAGTTGCGAGAAAGCAAATATGCTTCCACGTGCGCATCTTCTTTAGCAAGCTCACTTAAAATTACAGCACTATTATCAGAAGAACCATCGTTAACAAAGACAATCTTATAATCATAAGGCTCTTTGCTCATTACTTCCGTAATGCGTTTATGAAACTCTCTTAAATTGTCTTCTTCATTATATACAGGCACAACAATAGAAACTGTTTTCATTTAATCTCCTCGATTGTGGAATGATAATTCAATTTATTGCCTAAAAAAGCTGCTCACAAGGAGCAGCTTTCATTATCGGTTGATGAGTGTTCAATAAGCCGAGTTCTGTTCCGCAAAGCGGTGACAACCATTTATCTAGACTTACAGTCACCTGCAAGTTCAAGCGACACAACCCGGAAGGCTCAGCGGGCAACTTCATCCCTTCCCTATTTGGTCTTGCTCCGGATGGGGTTTACCTAGCCAGCCTGTTACCAGACCGCTGGTGCGCTCTTACCGCACCGTTCCACCCTTACCTGCTTACGCAGGCGGTACACATTTCTGTGGCACTATCCCTGAGATCACTCTCGCCGGACGTTATCCGGCATCCTGCCCTATGGAGCTCGGACTTTCCTCACCTGGCTTAAGCCAGCCGCGGTTGTCTTTCACACTCACGGATAATAATTTATCACAAGGAACTTTTTATGTCAATAAAATATATTTGTGAAAACAAAAAAGCGGTTCATCTTTCGATGAACCGCATCATTGCTGGTGCCGAAGGCCGGACTCGAACCGGCACGAGCGTAAACCCGCTTGATTTTGAGTCAAGTGCGTCTGCCAATTCCGCCACTTCGGCATTTCTCGTGGTTCCTTTTGACTAGTTACTGTCGCTCGGAACAATTGTTATTATACAGATATGGTGAAGAAATGTCAACACCTTTTTTCAAAAAATTTTAGGAATTTTTTAGCGAAGCTTTTACCAATATTGGAGACTATTTATTCCATAAAATAAGTCATTGCCAGCATAGTGCAGAAACCCACAAGCAGTGCGTACGTTGCCCAGTTTTCATCGTCATGGTGAGTTTCAGGAATCATCTCGTCACTGATAACATACATCATGGTACCGCCTGCGAAAGCCAACGCAAAAGGAAGAATAGCAGCAGAAACAGTTACGGCAAAATAACCAAGCAAAGTACCGAAAACTTCTACCAAACCAGTTGCTAAAGCACACCAAAATGTGCGCCAAGGACTCATTCCTGCCGCTAACATCGGAGCTATGATAACCATACCTTCAGGCACGTTTTGCAATGCGATACCAACAGCAATACTCATTGCCTGACCAAGATTTTCTGTACCAAAACCTACGCCCGCAGCGATACCTTCCGGCAAATTATGAATACCAATTGCCAAAACGAAAAGCAATACCTTATTAATACGTTTAGTCTTTTCAGGATGTGCTTCGTGTTCTACGCCTGCTAATCTATGCAAGTGAGGAGTAACCTTATCTAAAAGGTTCAAGCAGAAAGCACCTGCAAAGATACCTGCAATGGTAACAAGCAAGCCCATCATTCCTTCCCCATATTCTAATGAAGGAAGTATCAAGCCAAGAATAGCAGCGCACAACATAACGCCTGCTGCAAAAGAAAGTACTATATCACTAAATTTATGAGAAATATTTTTAAAAATAAACCCTAAGAGCGCACCTACAACTGTTGCGCCGCCAATCCCAAGAGCTGTCAAAAAAACTAATTCCATAATCTATACCTCTGTTTAATTGCAAATTTAACTACCTATATTTTAGTTTTTCCTTGTACCTTAGTCAAGATATAAACCGCCATCTAAAATTCTTCTACAACTTGTAAAACATAGGACACACTCTCAAAGCACCAAAGAATTATAATGAAAACAAAGGAAGTACGGACAGATACGGAGCAGTTGTCCTACTCCATAAATCTCATATCTAAGTAAATAGCAGAAAAGGCGCAGACGTAAGGTCTGCGCCGATTTTGTTTGTGTATGAGGTTGAGTGAGCTTCTTTGCTCGTAGTTGTGCGATGGTTAGAAAGTGTATTCCGCACCGATGATGAAGGAACGGGAAGGCATGGGATATGCAACATCTTCGCTAAACCATTTGAAGCTTCCAAACTCTTGATAACGAGTATTTGTAAGATTATAGATATTAGCAAATAATTTCAGATTTCTATTAACTTTATACTGTGCACTCAAATCTAAAACAAAATAATTACTATCGGTATAACCGTCATAGTAATATCCTTTGTTTACTTTTACTTGTTGTCCACTTACAGCAGTTAAGTTTGCATTATATGTCCAACCTGCATTTTCATACTTCAACCCAGCACGATAGGTATTAGGTTTTTGTTTTGCATTGCTTGCAAAGCCATTACCATTATCTTGTTCGATATGCATATATGTATAAGAAGCATATCCAGAAAGATGTTCATCAAAGCTATGATTTAAAGATATTTCCATACCTTTACGCTTTTCTTTATTGACATTATTATACATAGAAGTATCTGCGCTAATAGCTTCCCAATCTATAGCATCATCAATATCACTATAGAAAACGCTAGCTGATAAATTAGTTTTTTCGCCTATACGAGTGTTACCACCTAAAGTCCAAACGTCGCCTTTTTCAGGTTTTAAATTAGGATTACCTAACATTGCACTATTTTTAAAATACAATTGATCAGTTGTAGGTGCATTAAACACTTTACCCCAAGACAAATAAACATTACTGTCATCATTTATCTTCTTATTCAAAGCTATTTTAGGAGTAACCTCACTACCAAACTCACTATGTTTGTCATAACGAACACCAGTATTCAATTGCCAAGAATCATCAAATTTCCAACGATTTTCAAAATACAAAGCCTTATTACTTACAGATTCTACACCTTCGTATTCTTTTTCATTTTCTACTTCAGTTTTGTAATATTCAGCTCCGAAAGTAATTTCACTATTATCAGTAAGTTTTAAGTTTTGTTGGATATCAACACCTGTTGTTTCATCTGTAAAATCTGAAACATTATAAATATTATTACTTATAAATCTAGCATTTTGATGGTTTCTATATACTTGAATATATCCTTTGTCATCAGAAGTTTCGTTCCAATCATAACGGAGTGCAACATTATTTGTAATACGATCAAATCTTTCAGTCAAATTATCAGGATATGTTCCGAAAGGAGCACCACCTTCACTATTGCTGTGATCAAATGTAAATGTTAATCTGCCATCTTCCCCAATAGTTTGGTCTAATTTTAAATTGACACCTTCAGTATTGTAGCCAGAATTCTTCATTTCAACTACATCACCTTGTTGGTTTTTGTAGTCAAAATTTCCACGACGTTCTTTACTAGCCGCTACAAAAACGCCTAAACCATTCTCATTGGAACCACTTGCAGTTAAGCCATATTGTTCAGCGCCCCAACTACCACCAGCAGTACGCAAAGTCACTTTATTACCAACATCGCTACCTTTTTTAGTAATAATGTTAACTACGCCACCAACTGCATCAGTACCGTAAAGTGCGGAGCCACCGCCTTTAAGAACTTCCACTCGTTCAATTGCTTCTACAGGCGGGAGCATATTAGCACCAGAAGTACCACTACTACCTAAATTTACACGACGACCATCAACCAAAACTAATACGCGTGTATCGCCATTAATCATAATTTGGTCTTCACCATTAAGTGTACCTTTAGCACCACTACCTAACATATTCACACCAGGTACATCAGCAAGTGCTTCAGAAACATCGGAATAATTTTTTTCAGCCAAAGTTTCAGAACTGATTACACTAATATTTGCAGGAGTATCTACTTTGCTAGTAGCAACACGGCTCGCAGTTACAACAAACTCATCCATTTCAAAGGTTTGCATTTCTTCTGCACTTGCTACGTTCAAAACGGAGAAGCTACCGCAGATAAGAGCTGCCATCAACATACCTTTAGTCATTTTTTTCATGATTACACCTCATTTTTATAAAATAACTTTTAAAGAAAATTTACTAAAATTTTTCTTATTAGTAACTATTATACACTTCTAAATCGTTCAATCACAATGCTAACTGATACTTCTTACTGATAATAAGTATAAAAATAACGACCTCTCCAAATCTGGAAAGGTCGTTATTTTTTATCGTCTTAACTTAAATTTAATGGGCATTGTAATGTAGCAATCAATCTTTTGTTTCAGCTTGTTGCGAGCAGGTGTAAAACGCCATTTGTAAACAGCTTCCAAAGCGTTCTTATCCATCTCTTCATGACCGGAAGATTCTACAATGCTCGCTTCTGTTACCTTACCTTCGTAGGTAATAAGCATTTTAATCTTAACCAAGCCTTCAATGGAAGCATTACGTGCAGAAGCAGGATACTGAGGTTCTACAGTACGAATAGGACGAGGAGGAGTTACAGGTACACCTTGACCGTCACCAATACCATCACCTTTACCTACAGGTTTATGATCACCTTTTTTAGGACTAGGCTTAGGCTTTTGTTCTTTCTTTTCAGCAACAGGCTTTTTAGGTTCTTCTTTAGGCTTCTCTTTGCTTTCGACTATTTGGTCTTCTTCCTCAACAACAGGCTCTGTTTCTTCCACAATTTCTTCTTGAGGTTCTTCAGGAGCACCACCGCCTGCTACCAAGGAAACTTCTAAAATTTCCGGAGGACGGTTGTTATTAAAGGAAAATCCAAATACACCCAACAATAAGGCAAAAATTACATGGGCAACAATCGCAACAGCAAAGCCTTTGCCTAATCTATTGCGTTCGTCTTTCATTTTTTACCACCTATGTCAGTTGCCAAACCAAAGCGAGTTACGCCTGCACCTTTCAACTTGTCCATCAATTCGATAACAAGTTTATAGTTAGCATCACCATCAGCACGGATAATTACACTGAAAGAGGCATCGCGTTTGCTTTCCATAGCAGCATTGCTAACAAGCAGGTCGACGTCAATTTGGTCTTCGTCTAAATATACGCTACCATCTTTTTTAATGGTAACAGAGAAATTACTTTTACTTACAGTTTCAGAATTTTGCGCTACCGGCAAGCGAATAGGAATAGTTTTGATTTCGCTCATATACATTGTGCTGACAATGAAGAATACCAGCAGCAGGAAAATCATGTCAATCATAGGACTGAGCATAATCTCAGGCGGGGTTATTACTCTCTTACGTCTTCTACTACGCATTTACTGCACCGCCTCTCAGCAACATTTACGGTTGTCGTTTCTAGCTTGGATAATATCGGACAAAGTACTGGACACTTCGTAAATGTTCAGAGTTTCAGTTTTGATTTGGTTAGAAAGCCATGCGTGAATGCACATGCCAAGAATTGCAATGCACAGACCGAAAACGGTAGTAATCAACGCTTCACCGATACCTGCAGTTACAGCCATAGGATTTTGTGCACGTTCATTGAGAGCATTAAAGGAAGAAATCATACCGGTAATAGTACCGAGCAAACCAAGCATCGGAGCAAGACCAATGATTACGCCCAAGTAGTTGATGTTCTTTTCGAAGCTGTCGATGATACGGTCAGCTTTAGCGTAAATGATGGATTCCAAACGGGAGCCCATATCTTCGTCGATGTCGAGGATTTCTACTGCCATTGCAGCAGCTTCACCTTTAGCAGTGCCTGCATATTCACGAGCGCCAACAAGATTAAAATCATTCATCAATCGTGCAAAATTATGGACGAATTCCACACCGGATACAGCCTTTTTATAATACAAATAACGTTCTACGCCAACGGCAATTGCACCGATAGAACATAAGAGCAAAGGCCACATACACGGGCCACCTTTAATGAAATAATCAATAGCACTACTAAACATTTTGTTACATCCTTCTTTCGTTAAAGACTAATATTTTTATTGAGAATAGTTCCGAATAAAATCTCTAAACTATTATACTACTAGCGATATTTCCAGTCAACATTAACATATTAACGAGAAAAGCAAAACGCGTCAGAAGTACCGGAAGACGCGAAACAGCACACCTTGTGAAGCGAAGGCGTACTGTGAGTACGTCAAGCTAGCAAGATGTGCTGTGACAAAGTATTACGGTGCTTATCACGCGTTTTTATTCTTTAAACTCTACGTAGTCGCCAATCCCCTTACCCGGCATAACCATCGGCAATACCATATTTTTCGGATTAACTGTTACTTCAATAATGTACGGTTCGTCCATTTCAATAGCCTTTTCTACGGCTTTAGCAAGCTCTTCCGGAGTGGTAACGTGCTCGCCTTTTACACCAAAAGCTTCGCCATATTTAACGAAATCAACATAACCAGGGAATTCACAAGCGTTAAAGCGTTTTGCAAATTGAACGGTTTGCAATTGGCGAATCATACCAAGACCGTTGTTGTTAAATACGATTGCAGTTACAGGAAGTTTGTAGCTAGCAATGGTAAATAATTCAGAGCCAGTCATTTTAAAACCACCGTCACCACTGAGGCTGATTACTCTGCTCTTAGGACGAGCAAGTTGCGCGCCCATTGCTGCAGGCAAACCGAAGCCCATAGTACCCAAGCCACCGGAAGTAATCCATTGGCGAGCAAATTCGATACGTAAATGTTGAGCTGCCCACATTTGATGTTGGCCAACGTCAGTAGTAATGATGTAATCTTTACCTTTAATTACAGGGTTTAATGCTTTGAAGAATTCCGGTGCTTCTTCGTCACCAAAGTCTTCGTCCATGCTGGGCCAGCTTTCAATACGTTCCCACCAAGCACTTAAATCGTGAGGTTCACTACCTTTTTCGATAAGTTGCAAAGTTTTATTCATATTTGCAGAAATACCAATGGTGGAGAAAATATTTTTATCAAGTTCAGCAGGGTCTATGTCAAGGTGGATGATCACCTTGTTTTCATTATAAGTCTTGCGTTCGCCGGTAACACGGTCATTAAAACGAGTACCTACAGCAAGAATTAAGTCAGCTTCTTTGACAGCGTTGTTCGCTCTTTCGTGACCGTGAAGACCAGTCATACCGAGGAACAAGCTACGGTAAGCACTGATAGCGCCCAAGCCCATCAAAGTACTTACAACAGGAATGTGCATCTTTTCGCAAAGATACATTGCATCATATTCAGCATCTGCACTAATTACACCGCCACCAATAAGCATTACAGGACGTTCTGCTTTAGCGAGAGCAGCAATAGCCGCAGCGATGTCAGCTTCTGCAGGTTCATCTTCCACAACAGGAGGAAGTACACCTTCTACGTAATCAACCAAGGCAGTTTGCACGTCACGAGGAACGTCAACAAGAACAGGACCAGGACGTCCGGTTTTTGCCATTTGGAAAGCAAGACGCAGTGTTTGTGCCAAAGATTCAGGGTCTTTAACAAGGAAGTTATGTTTGGTAATAGGCATTGCAATACCAGTGATGTCTACTTCTTGGAAAGCATCGCGACCAATCATAACTTTAGGAACTTGGCCAGTAATAGCAACAACAGGAATAGAGTCAAGGAAAGCAGTTGCCAAGCCTGTAATCAAGTTAGTTGCACCCGGTCCGGAAGTTGCAATACAAACGCCAACTTTACCAGACGCACGTGCATAACCATCTGCAGCGTGTGCTGCACCTTGTTCGTGAGCAACTAAAATATGTTGAATATCAGATTCTCCAAGGGCATCATAAAAAGGAAGAATAGCGCCACCGGGATAGCCAAAAACTGTAGAAACGCCTTCTTCAGCCAGGCATTTAACCATTACCTCTGCACCGGTCATTTGCATACACTACACCCCCACACTCTTCGTTCCGCTAGCCTGGGGCCATTCGTAACGAGAATTTTCTACACTCATATGTGTGTCTCCACGTTCCAGCGCCACAAGACCTGTTTGTACCATTTCCAAAACGCCATAGGGACGCATTACTTCTACAAAAGCGTTCAATTTATCATTAACACCAGTTGCAACAAAGGTTAAGGAATCGCCGGTAACGTCTACTGCGTGAGCACGGAATACATCTGCTAAGCGAAGCAATTCCAAACGTTTATCGCCAGCGTGAACTTTAACCATAACCATACTACGTTTTGCACTTGCATGAGGCGGAAGGACTTTGACGGATTCTACCTCCACCAATTTTTCCAGTTGTTTACAGACTTGGACGATGGTTAGTTCATCAGCCTTCATAGTTACGGTCATTCTGGAAAATTCCGGATTTTGAGTAATACCAACGGCAAGACTGTCGATGTTAAAGCCACGACGAGAGAACATGCCGGATACACGCATCAAAACGCCCGGTTGGTTGCGTACTAAAATAGATAAAATCTGTTCCACGGTTCTTCCTCCCCTAAAGTATTTTCGCTACATAGAATAGCGAACACTAAACAACATAATATTGTTAACATTATGCCAACAGTAGACACTTTTGTCAAATAAAACTGTATCATTATTAAATACAAAAGCTGTAATGTAACAGATTGTACAAATAACTTCGATTACGTCAAAATCGTTAGAAGTGCTGTATAACAAGGCGGAGCAAAATTATGCAGCGAAGGCGTACTGGTGGTACGTCGAGCAAGTAATTTTGTGACAACACAGTTAGACAGTGCTTATAACGATTTACTAAATAAAAAAAGCAGCTCTTTCGAGCTGCTTTTTGTTATATGCAATTAAGCTTTGCGAGCGTTGAAGCATTCACGGCAGTATACCGGACGATCCATAGAAGGACGGAACGGTACCATGGTTTCTTGGCCACATTCAGCGCAGGTTGCGGGGAACATTTCGCGTTGCGGACGTTCGGTTTGGATGCCCATGCGTTGTTTACGAGCTTGACGGCAGTTCGGGCAACGACGCGGTTCATTGGTGAAACCTTTTTCTGCATAGAATTCTTGTTCGGAAGCAGTGAATACGAATTCAGCGCCGCATTCGCAGCAAGTTAAAGTTTTGTCTTCTTTCATTGTTGACACACTCCTAATCATAGATACAGGATACCCCAAGGAACTTAAAGATGTTACATCGCTCCCATGTACTATGATACAGAAGAAGACGAAACCCTAAATGGACCAACTGAGATACACTACATCAAGTATATATAAGGTATATGCAAATGTCAATAAAATTTACTTTAATTCATCAAAGTACGGGAGAAAACTCTTTCTTTTCATTTAAGAAGTGGTAATCGTTGATGGTATCAGAAATAAATTTACCGTTCCATTCGTTAAAACTACTAACTGAGACATTAGCAACACTCAAACGCCAAATGTAATCCAAGTCCAAGCCAAGCAAGGTACAAATCAGAACACGAATAACGCCACCGTGGCAAACAATGGCAATATTTTTATCGCTGCCTTCTTTTTCAAGAATAGCTTTCACTGCGCCAAAGGTACGTTCTTGCACGTGAGGTAAGGTTTCGCCACCGGGCGGAGTCCATTGCATAGGATTCTCAAAATAAGTTTTAAAACCTTCAGGCCAACGACGTTCCAGTTCAGGGAACGGCACACCTTCCCATTCGCCAAAGGTAATTTCACGAAGCTCATCCATAAGATGAATTTCCAAGCCTTTCACTTTGCCCAGCTCTTCTGCAGTACGGCAAGCGCGGTTCATAGAACTGCAATAGATAGCATCCAAAGGAATATCTTTGAAATAATTAGCCATCTTTTCAGCTTGCTCAATACCTTTTGCATTCAAAGGATTATCAATGCAACCTTGAATACTTTTAAATTTATTACCATCAGTTTCGCCGTGACGAATGAGATAAATTCTTGCCATTAAACTTCCCTACTTCCCTTTTATTTGCTCAGCCAGAGAAAATTCTTTTACTTCAGTGTGTACGCCTGCTTCAGCAAAGGTTTCCATTTCCTTGTACGCCTTGATACCTGCATTGAACAAAGTAAAAGCGACAGCAGCACCTTCCCCTGCGCAACCAGTAATGTTCAAGCGTAGCGGTGCAGAAAGTCCCAATTCATTCAATGCTTCTTCTGCGCCTGCTTCATCAGAAACATGTCCTGCAAAACAATATTTAAGTACATCAGAACAAAGCTCCGCAGCTTTTGCCGCAGCCTTACAAGTAGCAACGCCATCAAGCATAACGCCAACTTTTAAAGCGGCAGCCTGCAAAATACCACCTGCCATTGCAGCAAGTACAAGTTCATCATCACATAAAGCACCATAACCCAAAAGACCTAAGCCTTCTTTTTTAACGTACTCGTTGACGAGAGCAGCACCTTCGAACATAGCTTCCTCTTCATCTTCTGCCATAACAAGCAAAGGAATTGCCTCCGCTCCGGTTTCAGCAGCAAGTACGTTGACAGGAGTAGCACCGTTTAAAATTTTCTCAGCTTCTAAAGTATTTGCAATACTACCCCATATTAACACTTTACGCTTGGGATAGTCAATGTCGTTCTTGCCAGACTTGCCAATAATACCAGCGTAACGCGTAGTCATCTCTTCCAGCTTCGCCAAAGAGCCTACAGGCTTTATCAAATTATCAAAACGCTTTTGCGCCAGAGCAACGCACTCCTCGTTAATGGGAGTGATTTGCTCAATTACTTCCTTTATATTCAACATAAGTAACCTCTTTAAAAAATCAATTGTTTCACGTGAAACATTCTATCTAAGCAAGTACACTGCCGCCAACATATAAATAACGTGGCCACATTCAGTCAGAAAGCCGTAGGTATCACCAGTTAAACCGCCAAGCTGACCGCTCAAAAAATGTGCAATACCCAAGCTTATGAAGAACGCTACGAAAGCAGTGTATAAGTACGGTAAACCGCAAGTGTAAAGCAATGCAAAGCAAATACCAAAAGCAATATATACGTATCTAGGCTTTGCATATTGGGTAAACATATGACCAATGCCAGTTTCACGAGCATATTTAAAATTGACGATGTAGTTTACCATGAAGGTACGAGTCGCCACGAACATTGCTACCAACGCGTAACAAAGTTTCATACCATCAATGGAAGTATAGGCTGCAATTTTAAGGAGCACCAAGCACACCAAAGCTATAACTGCGTTACTGCCCACATGACTATCCTTCATAATTTCTAGCATACGCTCTCTATTGCGAGCACTGAATACCCCATCAGAAGTATCCATGAAACCATCATACATCAACGCTCCAATTACAACCAGTTCTGCCAAGATTAGGAGAACCGCCCGCATAAAGTGCGGTGTGTTTGCGTACAGCAAGCCGTAATTAACTGCAGCCATAAACACTCCCATAACTAGTCCAACTAAGGGAAAGTACGGTACGCTTTTGGCAAAGTCATCATCACGCCAATCAGTACGATTGGAAAATCTTATTCTTGTTAAAAATTCCAAGCATGTAATAAAATCACGCATCTTTTCACCTGCTCAGCTTGTTATAAACATCAATGGCACTTTGTAAAACTACAACCGCCAAGTTAGCACCTGTCCCCTCGCCCAAACGCATACCTGCGTCTACAATGGGTTTCAAGTTTAAAACTTCAAGCATCTTTTTATGAGAAATATCGCTACTCAAATGAGAAACGAGCATATACTTAGCACACTCTGGATACAAACCGTAAGCTAAGAGCGCCGCGGCCGTAGCATTCACGCCATCGACCATGGTAGGAACGCGGCGCATGGCGCCTGCAATAATCATACCAGCAAGTCCTGCGTGGTCGTAGCCACCAACCTTGCACAAAACGTCCATTGCGTCGCCAAGCTTAGGCTTATTTACAGCCAAACCGTCAATTACAACTTGGCGTTTAATCTTCATACGTTCATCATTGATACCGCTACCACGCCCTACAGTAAGTTCAGGATCAAGTCCCAAGAACGCAGAAACTATTGCGCTGGTAGAAGTAGTATTGCCAATGCCCATCTCTGCAGTTTCCAAAAGGTTATAGCCATTATCAATGCACTCATTGGCAATTTGCATACCAACTTTAAGAGCCTGTACCGCTTGCTCACGTGTCATTGCAGGGCCTTTGGTAAAATCTTCTGTACCCCAAGCTACTTTATGCTGACGCACTTTGGAGTAACCACTTAAATCAAAAGTAGTACCTACATCAACGACGAAAACATCCGCCCCTGCATGACGCGCCATAACATTGGCGCCTGCGGTCTCACGCATATAACCATTAATCATTTGCAAAGTAACTTCTTGAGGATAAGCACTTACACCATACTTAGCAATACCGTGGTCGCCACACATGAGAAGCATTGCAGTTTTAAGCTTTTCAGGCAAAGGCTTACCAGTCATAGCAGCGTAGTCCACTACCATTTCTTCAAGTCTGCCCAAACTGCCACGCTTATCCATTTTCGCCCAGCCTGCTCTAACTCCTGCTGCTCTTTCTAAATCAAGAGGAGGTATAATAGTATTTTCCATCACTTACTCCTCTTCATCAAACTTAAACGCCAGCTTCTTCACATCAACAGCTTGCCCTGCCACGCAGTAGAACACTTTATCACAAACTGCAGCAACCTTTTGATTCACCCAACCTGCAAGGTCTCGATACTCTCTAGCCATTACATTATCAGGCACAATACCGCCACCAACTTCGTTGCTTACGAACACAACAAGCTTACCGCAGCTTTTAGCAGCTTCTAAAACTTTATCAATCTCGGTCAAAACAAAGTCACAGCGTTCTTGAAAGCTACCTTCAATGGCAGTCTTGCCATACATTTGGTTACTCATATAAAGAGTTAGACAATCAAAAAGCACTGCACTAGTATCTTCACCTAATTTGGCAAACTCTTCTTCTGCATGGTACGGAGCTTCGTGGTTCACCCAACGTCCGTCATTACGACGCTCTTGATGCAAACGCACACGCTCTGCCATCTCATCATCTAAAATTTCTGCTGTAGCAATATAATCGCACTTGGGAGAGTAGTGCAAAACATATTTTTCAGCAAAAGTGCTCTTACCACTTCGAGCACCACCTGTAACTAAAACAAGTTCATTCTTCATAAAATAACCTCCCTTCAAAAAGAAAAACCTCCCACTACTAGCGGGAGGAATATATACAAATACACAAACCAACCTGTCTCTCCCGCAGGTCTTACGGTTTTGAGTGACAGGCAGGTCTCCTGGCTTAGCTTCATCGCCCAACGCGCCTTCCCAGTTTGCACCAGTGACATCATTGCGTAAGGCTTCACTTACAGTAGCGGGAAACTGCTCCGGATTCACACCGGCATTCCCTTTTAAGCACTAGCCGCAGCTAGCGCACCTATCAAAAGATTTTCCAAGTATTAGTATTCTATACAATAACAAAAAATCCTGCAACTTACGTTGCAGGATTTTTATAGCGTAAAGCTTTAATTATTTAATTTGAGCCATTACTTCAGCAGCGAAGTCTTCTTGTTTCTTTTCGATGCCTTCGCCCAATTGGAAACGGGTGAATTCGGTTACAGCAGCGCCAGCAGCAGCTACCAATTTACCAACGGTTTGATCCGGGTCTTTAACGAATTCTTGGTCAACCAAGCATACTTCTTTGTAGTATTTTTGGATACGACCTTGAACCATTTTTTCAATGATTTTTTCCGGTTTGCCTTCGTTACGAGCTTGTTCGGTGAGAACTGCTTTTTCGTGTTCGAGTTCAGCAGTCGGAACTTGTTCACGGGTCAAGTAGCCAGGGTTAGCAGCTGCAATGTGCATTGCAACGTCTTTGCCCAATTCAGCGTCACCAGCGGTCATGGAAACCAATACGCCGATTTTACCGCCGCCATGGATGTAAGCAGCAACCATGCCTTCAGCTACTTCGTAACGAGCGAAGCGACGGAGGGAGATGTTTTCGCCAATTTTAGCGATGCTTTCGGTAATCAAAGCAGCAACGGTTTTGCCAGCTTCGATTTCGGAAGCGTTCAAAGCGTCCATATCAGCAGGGTTGGATTTTGCTACGTGAGCAGCAATACCAGCTACCAATTCTTGGAAGTTTTCGGTTTTAGCAACGAAGTCGGTTTCGCAGTTAACTTCTACGATAACGCCAACTTTGGAATCTTCGGAAACATAGGATACTACGAGACCTTCTGCAGCGATACGGCCAGCTTTTTTAGCAGCAGCAGCCAAGCCTTTTTCACGCAGGAAGTCAATAGCTTTGTCCATATCGCCATCAGTAGCAGCCAAAGCTTTTTTGCAGTCCATCATACCTGCGCCAGTACGTTCGCGCAGTTCTTTAACTAAACCAGCAGTAATTTGTGCCATTGTTAGTTCCTCCTAAATATATATTATTCAGCGTCTTCAGCAACAACTTCTTCAGTTGCAGCTTCTTCGGTTTGCATACCTTGACGGCCTTCCAGAACAGCGTCAGCCATTTTAGCGGTCAACAATTTTACAGCGCGGATAGCGTCGTCGTTAGCCGGGATTACATGGTCGATTTCGTCCGGATCGCAGTTGGTGTCAACGGTTGCAACGATGGGGATGTTCAGTTTATGAGCTTCGAGAACAGCGATATGTTCTTTGCGGGGGTCAACGATGAAGAGGCAACCCGGCAATTTTTTCATATCTTTAATGCCGCCCAAGTATTTGGTCAATTTTTCCATTTCATGACGCAAGCCGATAACTTCTTTTTTCGGGAGAAGATCGAAAGTGCCGTCAGCTTCCATAGCTTCCAATTTACGCAGACGAGCGATACGGGTTTGGATGGTTTTGAAGTTGGTCAGCATGCCGCCCAACCAACGTTCGTTAACGTAGAACATGTTGCAACGGATAGCTTCGTCTTTCATAGCTTCTTGAGCTTGTTTTTTAGTACCAACGAACAAAATGTTTTCGCCTTGAGCTGCTACTTCACGGATGAAGTTGTAAGCTTCGTCAACTTTTTTAACGGTTTTTTGCAAGTCGATGATGTAGATGCCGTTACGTTCGGTGAAAATGTACGGAGCCATTTTCGGGTTCCAACGACGGGTTTGGTGACCAAAGTGTACACCAGCTTCGAGTAATTGTTTCATAGAGATAATAGCCATTTTTAATTCCTCCTGTTTTTACCTCCGCAGGAATGGTATTTTCACTTTTTGCGTGGCTAAACGCATTCAACAGATGAATTTTCCTGCGTGTGTATTTTTACACCGTGTGGTATTATATCACAATTCACAAGTCTGAGCAAGAAAAATGTTGCATTTTGTGAAACTTTTGTTACAGAAAAGAAGCTGCTACAAATAAAGTAGCAGCTAAAATTTTTATACAATTCTTCTACCTTCTAAATAATATCTCTTTTCTTCAGCTTCGCCCATGGAGAAGGTTTTGCGGGGCATTACGCCATTATTTACGATATTTTCGAAGAAGGCATTTTTAGTTACGTTAGGCATCAAGAAGCCAATTGTGTTTTCTTTTTTGGAAAGTTGTTCCAAGGTTTCATCACCATGGATGTAGTCAATCTCGCCAACATTTTCTTTCAAGTATTTGTCCAAAGCGATTTGGATAACTTCCAAAGGAAGTTCGCCTTTCTCGTCGTTGATGAACAATTCACCAGCTTGACCGTTAGCAAACCATTTTACTGCAGTACCCTTCCCGCCAATTTCGTTTTGTAGGTATTCTAACAGTCCGTTCACGTCTACACTAGTGAGCAAACGGTGGATAGGTTCGAACACTTGCGCTTCATCGTAGATGTTTTCTAATTCTACAAGAGCGAAACGTGCAGGATGTTTCGCAACTTTTTCTGCACCTTCTTTTGCTTTCAGCTCCTCGTAGCAGGCTTTAGCGGTTGCCAAAGAATGATTGCCGTCCCCTACTGCGTAAGTCATCGGTGCTTTGCCAGAAGCTTCGTGTTTCGCGAGCACCTCTGCTTCGTATGCAGCAATAGCTTCGTTTACAGAAGCAACTGCTTCACCTTGCAGTAACCAACCACTAATATGACCGCCACCTTCCATCAACTCAAAGTCATAAACCAAGGGAAACTCTGCTTTTTTAGCAGCAAGAGGTTCAATGATACGTTCTTTTTCATCATCACACAAAAGCAAAACGTGAGGCAGCTCCATGCTTGCGTTTCGTCTAATTTCTACACGAGGCGGAATGCGTTCCAAAACAGTTTGCTCGGTTGCACGAATAGCAGATTTGGAATCAGCATTGTAATCATATTGTTCTAAATCAATTACGCCTACAATGCCTTTACGCACTACACCATTTTTCAAAGTACGCTCTACATAAATATACGCGTCTTGATATTCTGCGAACAAGTCTGCTGCCAGATACTTTTGCATATTTTCGTTAATGCTTTTAATGCGTTCTACTCTGTCTACGTTCAGCTCTGCTTCAGGAAACACCAAATTTAATGTAGAAACTGCTTCACCAACGTTTTCGCGAACACGTTGCCAGTATTCCGGTTGGGAAGTAAATTGGTCGCAAGCGATTACCGCCCATTTTTCAAAGCTAGCATTTTTAGGTAACAATATATTTGCAGGGGCAAAAGTTTTCATAGTAATTCTCCTTATTCATTGAAATTCTTCATAAATTCTACATTAGATGGATAAAACTCCAACACAAAGAACGAACAAGTATTTAGTATGTATGCTTCTTTTTCTTGATCCAATAAAATATTCTGTTTCTCTAAAAGCGTCACTAATTTTTCTTGACTATATTCTTCTAATATTTTATAGTTTCCGTCTAAAATGTAATTAGTCTTACAAGATTGTTGATACATAATATTTTCTACCTGTTCTTTAGACATTCTGCCAATATCTAAATCAGTACCTTCATCTACAGCTCGTCTTTTATACTTATGCTCGCACAATTCACTTAAAGAAAATTTGCTATCTTTAAAATTATCATCTAAAGAAACTTCTTTAATATTTTTTAGATGGTAAAAAGATTCAAGCATCGGATAATTTATATAAAGCTTGCCATTTTCAGTAGAATCATTAAAATAATTCATTAACTTTGAAATCTTAGCTATATCAAATTTATCATCTTGAGGATCAAAATCGAAAATCAGCAATACATCAGTATACTTCTCATCAAAAATAGCTTTTTTATCTTCAATAGGTTCATGTGCTTTTAATGCTAAAAGTACATCCAACTCTTCAAAATTGAAGTCACAATACTCTTCTAAATAATCATATAACTGATATAAACTTGTTCCGTAAGAAGTAATTGCTATTTCTTGCGGCAAGAAAAGTTTCTTTAATTTATTAACTAATTTTAATTCCTTACGCGCACCTTCTACAATAACAAGAATCTTTCTATTCACCAAATTCACCGCCGATAAATAGTTTTTCTAAATTATTACCTTCTCTTAATTCTCGTTTAGTTGCATTAGCAAACGATTGTAATCCATTTTCATTCAAAATAAAGTAACAATCAGGCCTCATAATTCTATTACTTAACAAATTGGTATTATGGGAAGTTAACAGTACTTGTGCTTGCACCTTACTCATTAAAAGCTTAACTATCTTTTCAGACAAGGCATAATGATAGAACGCGTCAAATTCATCAATAACAACAAATGATACCTCTTCAAACTGTTTATACCATACGAAAAACAAAACTAATGCTTTTGTTCCACTAGACGAAACCATGAAAGGAAGGTATTGTCCTTCGTGAACATAATACAAACTCTTACTTCCATCTATATTGCTCTTAACTTCTATTTTTTCTACAACACCAGCATTCCCCAAAAACTCTTCTAATTCTTTTACAAGATTATTTTCCAAAATAAAACTTACTAAGCTATTAAATTTTGCACTGTCTTTAAAACCCATAAAATTATTGTCTTCATCAGCTCGTCGGAACCAAAGCATCCTATTAACAAAATTCATTAACATTATTATAGGTGCATAAGTGCTCATTTCAGTGTTATTGGCTAAATAACGCAATACAGACATATCTTTAAACCTATATTTCCAATTGACATTACTAAACCCAAACTTATCAACATTATTTTCAATAAACTTATGAGACAAAAAATCATAATCAAAAATTATTTGATTATCTACAATTAATTTTTCTTGTACTAAAACAAAAACATCACTTTTCTTATATTCATAGATAACATTAGTACCGTTAAAGTCAAATTCAAAAATAAATTTAGCAGGCTCATTAATCTTATCAGCATTGGTGAAATATACATACAAAGGTAAAAGCTTTTCTTTATCAGTTAAATGATTAACAATATCCATTATCGCTAATCCAAAATTAGTTTTACCAGAGGAATTCTTACCATAAATCACAGCATTCTTAATAAAACC
>JBGVIJ010000039.1:0-14060 GCA_045123075.1 Phascolarctobacterium sp.
AATTTATTTTTTTACTTGGTGCTTTTCAAAGAAAGCGTTGTATTCTGCTACAACCTTATTAGCATTTTCAATCGCCATATTTCTTTGCTCAACGATGTGGTTCAAATCGTCTGTCGCACCATCAATATACTTTTGGGCTGCATCCATATAAGCATTAACTGCATTAACCCATTTAGTAATTGTTTCCGTATCTTTAATGGAAGCAGGTGTGGGCGGAATTTGTGGCAATACATCCGCTTGCAAAGGGTACGCAGTAATCATATTGGTTGCTTTAGGAACGGAAGCTTGTGCTTCCTTGCTTTCCTTAACTTCTGCGTGAGCTCCATACGCCAAGCCCAACACCAAGAACGTAGTCAACATCACTTGACTGATTTTCTTACACATATCTTAACCGCCTTAACATCAGTAGTCTTAAACAGTTCCACAATGGAGATATTCATCTGTTCCGCAATGCGCAGATAAACTGACAAGGGTTGTTCTAAAACATCAATACCCCTTTTCAATTTTAGAAAGCTTCGCCACGCCAATGTTCAAGCGCTGTGCTAAAGCAGCCTGCGTCATACCACACAACCTGCGGTGAAAGATGATGTTCGTTCCAATGTACTTATAAATATTCTCGTTCATGTTATCCCCTCATAAACATAAACTATTGCACTTTGAGTGCGGTGATAACCTTTTTGGTCAAATCTTTGCCACCAACAATCATTGCATTAGCATTTACAACGCTATCCACTTTGTTAGCTTGCGCAACGCTCAAGATGGTTTCGCGAATCTTTTTGTTGATGGGGTCATACTTGCGTTGTTCAAACTTCGCCATTTGAGCATTCAGCTTGTTGGCAAGTTCAATCTTTTCTTGATCAGTGGTGAGAGCTTTAGCTTGTTCGTTGAACTGCGCTTGCAAACGAGTTTTTTCTGCAACAACTTCTTGGGCAACTTCCTTAATGCCAGGGTAATTTGCCACAACAGCCTGCCAATCCACATAGCCAAGTTCTGCCGCAAAAGAAGTTGCACTTACTCCCATAGCCATCAGCAAGGAGCATAATAAAGTCATAATTTTATTTTTCATTTTACCTTCCTACTAACATTTCATATTTCAGTTTAAACAAAAGCGACTACTACGCACTATAAAATGCGTAGTAAGTCCCTTCTGTTTGGATAGTAATTTTGAGTATAGAAATAGATTATTAGAACCTATATTCCATGCCAAGCACAATGCTTCTGCCGGGCATAGAATACCATTGTCCTGGTTGTCCGCCTTGATGAATTACATTAGTATGTTCTGCATAAAGCTTGTCAAACAAATTATCAACCTTAGCATAGAAGCTGATATCATCTCTCGGAGCATAGCTTACGCTCAGGTTATACACGCCATAGTTGTCACAAGGCCATCCCTGCATATCAGCATACTTTTCATTCAACTTACGCATAAAGTAGAAGCCGTTAAAGCCAACATTCAATTTAGAGATGTTGTAGTTCACGCCAAAGGTTGCCAAATCCTTGGGATAGTAACCCATTTCGTAATTGTCGCCGTTAGCCGCATAGAACAAGTGAGACCAACCTAAATTGAGACTCCAGTGTCTGCCAAGCTGACTCATGAACTGTGCGTTCCAACCACGGCTTACAGCATTGTCATAGTTCTGGTATTGTCCGCTGGAATCGTAGCCAATAATGGTATCGCTTTCAGTCTCAAACCAGTTAACCGTCAAAATATTATTGTCATCAAATTTACGATTGTAACCAATGCTGCTGGTACGACCAGTTGCAGGTTGCAACTTGGAATTGCCCCATTCTTCGTCATACAATTGTTCCATGCTAGGCAAAATGAAGAAATCGCTTCTACCTGCGTAGATAGTATCTTTCTTGGTAACATCGTAGCTAAGCTTGTAACTCTTGGAAGTGTGGCTATCCATTTCAGGTGCATATTCATCAGCCTTGGGGTCATCATAGCGTACACCGCCAGACAAAATCAAACCAGGCAGTATTGTCCAGTCATCCTGAATGTAGTAGGAAAAGTTCTCCATAGAACGATTACCTAAAACCATGTTACCGCTTGCGTTATATCCGATAGGTGTAAGCAAATTATTATTACCCTTGGAATAATCAATACCAAAGATTATGTCATGGTTCTTAGTTTTGCTACGCAATTGCTCGCTGATGAATTCATAATCATAATCGCTTCTTGTACTATAGCTTTCACTCGCCTTTTTGTAATTGGTCTTAACATCGTTCTTTCTATAGGTAAAGCTATGTGACCATTGGTCAGACATATTGTAGTTATGATTCAAAGTGAAGTTCTTGCCTTCATAATCACCAACATAGGGGCCTTCATAAATTAAGTCAGTACCACTGTAATCAGTTTTGTTTTCATCATAGCTTACGGTCAAACTTTGGTCTTTGTCAAAATCATATTTAAACTTCGCGCCCAAAGTTTTACTGTTGGTTCTGCCATCCCATTCAATACCTGCACCATCTTCCGTGTCACCAATTAAGTACTTGTTCCAGTAGATGTTATAGCTTGTCTTGCCTTTTCTTGCCTGTGTATTAATTTTGTATGCTTCCTTACCAAAGCTACCATTTGAAATATCTACAACAGTTTTACTGCTATTGATTGCACGAGTAACGATGTTGATTACGCCACCCTTGGCACCGCTACCGTAAATAGTACCTGCTGCGCCACGCAGAATTTCCACACGTTCAATGTTATCCATGTTACTGAGCAGGGATGCGTACATATAACCACTATTGTTAGCGCCTTGGAAGTCAGTCATACGCACACCATCTACCAAAATAACAACATCCTTACTACCATTAATACGTACACCACTCAGATTTGCATTGGCACCATTAGCACCGTAATTCAAAAACTGCGTGCCGGGAACGGTACGCAAAGCTTCTTCCACAGTGGTCATGTGCATTTCTTCAATGTCCTGACGGGTAACAACACTTACGTCTGCATGTGCATCAGTAATTTTTGTGGGGAATCTGTTTGCTACTACAACATACTGATCTAGCTCAAAAGTAGGTGTATCTAATTCTTCTGCAAATGCGGGAAAACTGAAGCCGCTTGCCAGAACTGCACCCAATACTGCATATTTTAAAAGCTTGCCTTGTTTCACCTTTTACACCTTCCCTTTACGGTTAGTTTTTCCACATTTCTTCCATGAGTTTAGCGTAGGTTTCTTCCAAAAGATTTTTAATCTGGTCAAGTACGCCAAACATCAAGGCAGGGCTAAATGCATCATCAGGACTGATAATGCAGCAGCTGATAACTACATTACCATTAGCATCAACAACATATTTCAGCATTCCATATCTATCGTTCAACTCATTCAGATGTACCAACAGTTTTTCCACCTTGTCCGGCGCAACCTTAGCCAATTGTACTTGAATGTAGCTATATACAGTGTTATTCAATACGATGAAAAGGGGCAGGGTCTGACCCTCTACCATCAGGTTACTTCTCAATACTTTTCTTTCTTCTGCATCTTCCAGTACCACAATACCGTTAATGCCGTTTTGTTCCATCAATTCTTGCATTTTTTGCAGTTTTTGTGCTGCCACATTGATTAATTCTTCCATCTTTTATAACTCCTAACCTATCATTTTAAAAGCTATGCCGTGACGGACAGCTTACTGTCCGCCACTTCGCATAGTTTATTTTTGTTTTACATTATGCTTAACGCAATCTACTTAAACAAACAGTTTTATCTTAGAAAGTAAAGTTCACGCCAGCGTTCAGTTTCCATTCATGTTCATAGTCACCGGTAAGGCTTCTAGTTACATCCAAATAGAAGTTGCTAGTCTTGCTCATATTGTAACTGCCGCCCAAGGTAATTTCACTCCAGGTATCTGCCACATCATACTTAGTGGACTTCAAGCCGCCATCATCTGCCATATAGCTGCCGCTAATGTCACCGTCAAATTCATGTGCAAGGCTGAGACGTGCGAAGAAGTTGCCTTTTTCTTGTTTGATACCAGTTTCAAAACCGATTCTGCCAACCATACTGTTAAAGGAATCTTGCTCGATATGCATTACGTTCTTACCGCTGTATGCGTTGTAGTCATTGCTATCAACTTTAGCCAGGGTAAATTGTACTTGAGGTTCAAAGTAGCGTTTTTCATTACCGAAGCGTTTGCTGATTTGTGCGGAAAGACCATAGCCACGTGCTGCATAGTCACCTTTCAGTTCTTGACCGATTTCGTTGTAAACAGAGTATTCATTTTGTACTCTACCAACTTTTGCAGATACATCCAGATATACCTTGTTACCGATTTCAGTAGTGCCGTAGATACCAGCGCTATACATTTCGTTGTCGCCTTCACCGCCCAACAAATAGTTGGAATCACCAGTTTGGTAATTAACCATCGCCCCAACGGTCCAGCCGTGCAGTTCTCTATCGAAGCCTACTGCTCCAGCCCAGTAAGAATTGCTTGCGCTAATGCCACTGCCATTGTACTTGGTTTTGCCACCGTAAACTTCTGCCCAGGTGCCACGTTCTTCACCATCACGTAAGCCTCTTACACGATAGTCGATATCAGAAGCATTGTCTCTCCATGCCAGCATGGAAGTAGTCATCGCGCTTCTTGCACCCTTCATCATATAGGTTTCTGCATCACCGATGATGATGTTGCCACCATTATCGCCATCGTTGTTACCGCCGTTGTTACCACCATTACCGGAATCGGTGTCATTTTTGCTCAGAACAGGGAAGCTGGGGCTACTGGGGTCAAAAGCAGATTGGTTGCCAGGAGTAAAGCTTGCTTGACCTTGGCTATCAAAATTGATGTATCCCTTTGCAGGTACAGTATCATTAGTAGTATTAGCACTGCCTGCAAGCATAGTGCGCATTTCTATTTGAGATTTCAATGCAGGCGCAGTCAAGCCAGATGCAATTTCAACCATTGCATCCAAACGTTTTTCGCCTTTAGTATAGTTTTCATATACCAATTTACTAGCCAAACCACTCAACGCAGCGTTAACGGAAGCTGCATCATTCATATTAATGCCATTATTATTAGTTTTCAATGTGAGAGTTGCATTGTCAGAGTGTGTAACAATGGTATCGCCACCAACATAGTCTGAAGCTTTTGAACCATCATTTTCATGAGTATAAATAATATTGGTGTGCCCGCTCAAATTGGAAATCTTCAATTTCGCAGCATCATTTTGCCAAATGGTACCAGCACTTGCCGCATCTTTACCACCTACTAAGTTGAACACATGGGAAACGTTGTCGTACTTACCATAATGTTCAATAGAAGGTGAAGGCATATTGGTAGCATCCAAACCATTGGTCTTAGACATTGCCTTATGATTCCAAACAGCACCGTTTTGTACCCAAACATTAACTTCGCCAGCTTGACCGGAACCACTGTTATCGATAACGCCATGCCATACAGAATTGCTGCTGTTCAAACCAATATTGGTTACACCGTCACGATAGAACTCTACTCCACCACTGCCATCATTTTCAGCCATGGTAATTACGTTACCTTCCATATATACTTCATTACCACTATTAGCAATATTTTTGTCTTTTACATTTACGTTGATGGTACCGCCATAGTTAGCCAATGCGTAATAAGTTTCGTTACTATCCACAGGTGTCAAAATTTTAACATTACCACCATTTAAGTTAATAATAGCCAAATCTTTATCAGCCTTACCATTTACCACACGCCAGGGATCAGTTTCTACTGCAGTACCACTTACTTTCAAATCAACATCACCATTGATGTCAACATTTGCAAGGGTGAATGCTCTAATGCCAAAAGGAGACCAACGAGCGCCTTTATAATTAGGAGCACCTGCGGAAGCGGTGCCACCTTCTCCATAACCGCCATAATTGTTGGCTGCAGTAATGCCATTAATAGTCAAATCACCATTCAAGGTAAATTTGGAATCAGCACCAACCAAAATGCCTTGTGCTACCCATGAATCGCCATGTGCACTAACCGCCAAATCACCATTTATAACAACTTCTGCAGCTCTGTTAGCATATTCACCACCAATGCTCAATGCAGTACAATTAGGTGCATTGCTTACATCATCACTATCTGCATTCAAAGACAAAGTATGGTTTGCATTATTTGCACCAACTGCATCAATGATATATTTGCCACTGTTAAAGACTGCTGCGGTTGCATTGCCAACATTGATAGCGCTATCGCCGTTAAACTTGTATTTTATTGTTCCATCAGCAGCTTCGCCTACTGCGTCAGTACCAAGGGTTGCGCTATCCAAATCTACATTACCCTTTAAGCCGGTTGTGAAAATACCACTGGTACCAATCAGTTCATCAGTATCGGTATTATCATCATTGTTGTCATCATCACTGGTATTGCCGCCACTTTCATAAATACTGCCTTGACCAGTAGTAGTACTGAAAATAACATCATCTGTTGCCTTTACTTCTTTAGTTACACTGTTACTTGTTAAACCTGAAGCGATTTGTACCATACCAGTTAACTTGTCTTCTTTACCGTCTTTATAACCTAAGTAATACAATTCGTTGGCTAATTTATCCAATACGGTGTTAAAACCAATGTTTACCATATCATTAGCATATTCAGTTGCCAAAGTAATAACATTATCAGCTTTGTTACCTTTTGCGGTATTAATTTTTACTGCACCAGCTTTGAAGCCTTTTTTAGTGTCGAAGTCATCATAATCATAAACTACTACGGTATGACCGCTATAGTTATCAATGTGAATGGGGTTGCTGTCCTTTTGAATGATTTTGCCTGCTTTATCATCATTTGCACCACCAACAAAATTGGTTACACGACTACCATCGAATGCTGTTGCAAAATATTCAAGGCTTTCAAAACCTACAGAACTATTAGTGTTGTAAGTTTCATTAGTCCAAGTAGCACCATTGCTTAACCACATATTGGCATCTGCTTCAAAAAGTACATCCTTGCTACCACTACTGGTATACATAGTCAGTACTAATTCGCCCCAGTTACCATTATTACAGAAGCTATTATAAACGACACCATTGAGATGTGAATTTTGAGTATCTAATCCTAAATTAACTACTGTTTTTCTGCCGATATTTTCAAAACTAGGATTAGCAAAATCTGTATTCAAGAAGATGTCGCCATCAATTTTAACTTCATTATTTGCAGCACCTGTTACAACACCATCAGCGCCACTGTTTACATTGATGTTTACAGTACCACCGCCGTTTCTAACTGCCGCCATGCCAGACTTATCTTTTTCAAATAGTTTAATAGTAGTATCGCCGTTAAGGTTAATAATGCCATTACCATTAATGAAAACACCATTACCATTAACGCCATTGTTATCACTACCAACAAAGGTGTAATCACCATTTACGGTAATAGTAGAATAGTCACTGCTATTTAAGGCATCTGAATACAAACCGGCAATATGTCTTGTACCCTTTTGATTTTCAGATTGCAAGTCAATAGTCACATCACCATTAAGTGTCAGGTCACCACCAGTCCAAGTACCAAGGCCGTACAATACATAGGGATTTTTACCGGTTAAGCTAACATTTACATCACCATTAACAGTTACATTGGATTTTTCTTCAGAGCAGAAGCCGGACAACCCGCCAATGGAAGCGTTTTCCTCATAATTAGATACACCTATAATATTGATTTCATCAGCAGTAATTGTTACAGGGCAAGTACTGCCACCACTAAACCTTGCAGTATACATAGATTTTTCATTAGTAGTAGTTTTGATGTTAAGGGTATGTCCACTAGCATCTATGTTATATTTATCATCTGCTTTAGTAGTTCTTATTGCGCCTAATCTGCTATTGCCTACATCTACACCAGTAGTCTCATCAATATCTAATGTAGCATCACCATTAAATTTGTATGTTCTAACACCACTAACAGTGGTAACTACACCTTTAAATGAGGTATCATCAGCCCTTGTTCCAGTAATTGCAACATTGTAAGTGCCGGTGCCGCCAGTATTACCGCCATCACCACTATCGCCACCATTACCACTATCGTCGCCATTACCACCGTCATCACCAACGCCATCGCCGTCAGCTACGCTATCAGCCTTCAAGCTACCAAAGCCCTGATTTGCTGCAACAAATTCAATTTCACCCCATTTTTTTACATTATCATCTTTCAATTCAATGTTAGTGATGTCGCTACATGTCAAACCGGAAGCTATCTTTACATACCCGGTTAAGTTCGTTAAACCATATCCGGAGTCCATATAATATAATTCTTGTGCCAAATGCTCCAGCACGGTTACATAATCACCAGAAGTAAAGCTACCAGAGTCCGTTGCCAAAGTAATAACACTTCCCGGTGTAGCGCTAGCAATCATTACATTACCTGCGCTAAAGCCATTTTTTGAATCATACTCACTAGAATCATATACGACTACAGAGTTGCCAGTATAGTTCATGATAAGTACTGGACCTGTATCTTTCTGAATAATATAACCAGCGTTACCAGCACTTGAACCACCAGTAAAGCTTTGTACCACACTTCTATTAAAAGCACTTTCAGCCTTCCCTTGTTCTTTAAATGGCTTATTATAATAGTCATCGAAACTAGTAGAATCACTCAAATAATTGACCCATTTAGCACCATTGCTAAGCCAAAGATTCGCAGCAGCAGTATAAGTAGTAGGTACATTACCGCCACTGTAAGAATTATGTATTACACCCTTCAAATAAGAATCAGGAGTGTCCAATGCTAAATTTATATTTGATGCATTACTTAGGGGTGATTTTCCATCAGGTTGACCAAATCCCAGCATTACGTCACCGTCAATTTTAACGGTGTTTCCTTTCGTTACACCATCTGCATAGTTGATATTGGCAATGGTGCGTCCTACGAAAATGGCTACCTTGTTATCTTCATCTGCAGCATAGGCACCATTCTCTGTTATTGCATAATCTGCGGCACCTAAGTTATCTGCATTAATGGCTTGTGCCCAAACACAGGGAGCATAACCTGTTATCAATCCTAAAGCTATGGCAGCCGCAAGATTTTTTTGCCAGCGTCTTTTTCTAAGGCATGACAAAACTTTACCTTTCATAAAAACATCTCCTTTTCTTTTCTTAAAATTTGGTTATAAAATAAAAAAGAACCTTCCAATTACCTGCTTGTACCTTGGTTTGACTTTTTCAAATCGGCTTGCTATTGAGCCAGACCATGGTAAAAGAAGACCTCCCTTGTAAGTTCAAACAGGAAGTTTCTGTTAACGGTAACAGTCTCCTGCTCGGACTCACTCAAGAAGTCCAGATAATTTTCAAGTTCTTCGTTAGTTATAATCATACACACACCTCCTCCAAGGCAGGGATATCCCTTAACTTGTACCTCTCCCATAATACGCAGGTGGAGGTTTTGTGAAACGGCAGCGCTCTGGCTTAGGTCATCGCCACTTTATCCCTTGCGAGGGTTAACGATAAAGCAGCTCTCATCACAGTTGCGGTACAGTGTTGGAATTTCACCAAACTTCCCTGCCAATTACACCTTAATATAGGCGTTTAACTATTATGAAATTATTATTAGTATATAATACTATTTTGTATACAATATCGTATAGAGATAATAAACTATATAGTTGCTATATAGTCAAGTGATTTTCAGTAAAAATTTTACAATTTAACAGTTTTTAAGCAAAAAAAAAAAAAAAATTGTTACTGTAAGATTATAACCAAAGCACTTTCGCCCCCGTATGGAACTACTTTATTTTCTTGTATTCTTTACCTTATAAACAAAAACAGCAGCTACTCGGAACGCTCCGAATAACTGCTGCTTTTTGTTGTTCTAATATTCATCAGGAAACATGATCATAATTTCCGTATAGTCATTGCCATCTTCACTTTCTGCATTGATCCATATCTTGCCTTCAGAAGTTAGGTATGAAGCAAGGATGCGGTCTTTGTAATGTAATGATTTATCATTTAATTCCTTATCATCATCAGGCGTAATGCTCCTTTCATTGGTGAATATTAACTTACAAAAATTTTATCGTGTATGGTTCCAGAAGTCAGCGCATGGACATAAAAAATAAGGGGGTGGCAAAACGCCACCCCCTTTTTCATGGCATCATAATACCGTAAACTACGTATTATTTTTTGATGTTTCTAGAATCATTACCGAAAACTGAGAAGTCATTTGCCGGAATTTTATTCCAAAGCAGAGTAACATCAAAATTGTTTTGTTGTAATTTAGAATCTAAGTTAGTACAGTTCTTGAAGTCACGTTTAAAGTTACTGGTTCCGGAACTGCCAAATAAAGCACTAATACTTTTTATATTACATGACCGCAACAACTCATCTTCTAAATTATAAACCTGTGGAATACACAGAACTTTCTTTATATTAGATTGACGTTTAAGAAAATCGATGTTGCTTTTTAAAATAGTTGTATTTGCAACATCTGTATCGTAAACCAATACGACAATTGTGTCAGATTTTAAAGTTCTAACCTTAGCCGTAGAAATTCTCTCTTGAACAACATTTAAAATGTCGACTTTACCACTTGCTATGCATTCTAGTTGAAGTTTTAAAGTGTTCAGGAGTTTTTTCTCATCATCACCTTCAACAAAGTAATGGTAGATACCTTTTGGTTTCATACTATCCCCTCCTGAACTACAAGTTCATAACACTAAATAGCTTTTCTAATTCTGGAGCAGTACAAAACAAATCATTATCAACCGCATTTTTCAAAGAATCAGTGTTCTTTTTCAAATACTGATCTGCATAAACACAGGTTATAGGAACATCTATGTTATTCTTATCCTTTTTTAAAAACGAGAATGTATGCATAGGTAACGGCATATCTAAAATCTCTGTATTATGAGTGGTAAAGAATAATTGCTGACGGTCTCGTAACAAGTCAATTATTATAGAAAGGCAAGCTTTTTCAATGTCACTGTTTACGTAAGAAAATAATTCATCACAATAATAGAAATCATGTTTGTTTGCAATCAAAGATGCAAGTATATAAGATATATCTAGTCCTGCTTTAGTACCACTGGACAGCACATTGCCGTCAGCTATAATTCCATCTTTAATTATAGCATTGCAATTATCCCATTTTATTGCATATGTATTTTCTACTTCAGGCCACTTAATAACTTTCTTAATGCCGGGATCCAATGTTTTTAGAACTTTTTCCAAAACACTAAGATAGCGACTATCATCCTCTATCGTAACATATGTTTTGTTGAACAAAGAATCTTGAGGATAGGAAAAGTGCCATCCTTTTATATCGACTTTTTCGATAGTGGTTTTTTTCGAATCATCTTCATCTAATCGTTTAGCACACGTTTCATAACTATCTTTTTTATTGATATTTGTGTAACAAATGCTAATTTCAACAGGATTTTTATCAAGGCTATCAAAGGTTTGAGGTGCAGTATTCATTGAGAAACGATACAGTTTATTTTCGTTAGTAACAAAATCCATTTGAAGGCTAGATTTCTTGTTGCTATCGTTGATAATGCCTAGAAATCTTTGTGATACACCATCTTTAAAATAATTGGTAATAAACATAATCAGTTTTCCTAAAGATGTTTTACCAGTGGCATTACTACCTATGATTACATTGACTTTTTTATAACGGAAATTCGGACGATCGATTAAGTATTCATCGCTTATTGTTGAACCAACAATTTTCTTGGGATAGGACATATTCATATGAAAATTCTTGAACGCATATAAATTGTCTATCTTCATATCCATTATAATCATAAAAACACCTCCAAAAAGGACATTATTTCCAATTTTAAGAACTAATATCCACAATACAATTATACCTTGTTTTTAAGTTATTTCAATAGTAGTTGTGATTAAACATAGCAAAATATGTGATTCAAAAGAAATTTTGATAAAACGCATCTTCCGTATCTTTTAAAAATTTATACGATATCTTTCATTTTTATAATTTATGTTGCTACAATTCACAAGAACTTTTTTATTGAATTTAGTCTTGAATTTGGTCTTTACACTCTGCAAGCTTGTTATCCAATACTAAATTAGAACCCTGGATAAAAGATGCTAATTATTAAACAAAATTCGTATTTTAAATTCACTAAACCTATAACCCCCTGTATTTACGCCACTTTTACTTAAGTACTTAATTTAATTTTAACCAAAAAAGCCTGTGCAAAAAGCACAGGCCTTAAATTTTAAAATGGTGATCCCGGCCAGAATCGAACTGGCGACCTACTGCTTAGGAGGCAGTTGCTCTATCCTACTGAGCTACGGAACCGCATATTAAGTTTATCAATTAAAGAGTTTCTGCCAAACCAGCAGGCATGCTCCATTCAACGCGAACCAAGGTATTAACCCACAGACGAGTCATGCAGGTTTTGAAGTTTTCCAAGCTGGAAAGAGGATCCAAGGTTACTTCCACGAAGGTTCTGATATCATCGCCATCGGGAACTTCCAAGGTCAACGGTTTAGCCAAGAAGTCTTCTACCAATTTTTTCGCTTTTTCGGAAGCAATGGTTACTTCTGCAGTTTTGGTTGCTTCGTCATAAGTTACATAGCCATAGTTGCAGTTGTAATTCAGGGTAACAGCATATTTTTCCATAATAAACCCTCCTAAAGCAACTTTTATTATAACAAGTTCATTTACTTAGGGCAATAAATATTTACCTACGGCTGTGCATAGGTTGCAAACGTGCTTGCATGGGAATCTTATCCGCAGTTGCAGCTATTTGCGCCATTTCGTACAAAGTGCTTTGCGCACTAACAACTTCTGCTTTATTACGCACCCTGCGATACGCACCGTTAGATTGCATCATATGTGCACCCACATTATCACGCAGATACAAATCAAGCAAACCTTTCACGCGAGCGATATGCTCTTCACTTTCTACAGGGAAGAACAGTTCCACGCGGTCATTCAAATTACGTGGCATCCAGTCCGCACTGGAAAGGTACAACTGCTCGTCGCCACCATTGGCGAACCAGAAGATTCTACTGTGTTCCAACTGACGACCTACAATACTACGCACCGTAATATTCTCGCTAACACCTTCGATGCCGGTACGCAATCCACAAATACCACGAACGATAAGTTCAATTTGCACGCCTTTAGCAGAAGCTTCGTACAATTTTTGAATAACAGGATAATCTATCAAGCTGTTCATCTTGGCTATGATATGCCCACCCTTGCCTGCTTCCGCCAACGCAATTTCATTATCAATAAGCGCGTAGATTTTTTCACGCAGACCAAGGGGTGCCATAACAAGCTTGTTCCACAAAGGCGGTTCAGAATAACCGGAAAGCAAGTTAAAGAATGCAGAAGCATCGCTGCCAAATTGGTCATTAGCAGTAAAAAGTCCTAAGTCCGTATAAAGCTTAGCAGTATTATCGTTGTAGTTACCTGTACCAAGATGCAAGTAACGCTTAATACCATTTGCTTCCTTACGTACTACAAGTACAATCTTAGCGTGAGTTTTTAAACCTACTAAACCGTAGATTACATGGCAGCCCGCCTGTTCCAAACGTCTTGCCCAAATAATATTGTTCTCTTCATCAAAGCGCGCTTTCAGTTCCACAAGAACTGTTACTTGCTTGCCATTTTCTGCCGCTTTCGCCAAAGCTGCTACGATGGGAGAGTTACCGCTCACACGATACAAAGTCTGCTTAATCGCCAAAACCTTCGGGTCGTTGGCAGCATCGTTTACTAATTTTACTACGGGGTCAAAACTTTCATAGGGATGATGCAAAAGAATATCTCTTTTACGGATTGCTTCAAACAAATCCTCATCCTCAGAAAGTTCCGCAGGCTGTTGAGGTTTGAAAGGTTCATAGAGCCAAGGCCACATTCCAGGCAAACCGGTAAATTTAAAGAAGCAGGTTGCATCTAAAGGTGCATTACTTTCGTAAACTTCCATGGAGCTTACGTCCAAGTTTTCTTCCAAAAACTTTTTAATACGGTTGTTATTCGTCCTATAAATTTCCAAACGTACAGGTGCGCCACGCTTACGTTTGCGCAGAGATTTTTCTACTTCTTTCATCAAATCATCAATGTCGTCTTCTTCTACGTCCAAATCAGAGTCACGAGTTACCCTAAAAGGAACCATATCTAAA
>JBGVIJ010000040.1:0-15862 GCA_045123075.1 Phascolarctobacterium sp.
GGAAGCAATTACTAAATGGGTTAATGCAGTTAATGCTTATATGGACGCAGCCCAAAAGTATATTGATGGTGCGACAGACGATTTGAACCACATCGTTGAGCAAAGAAATATGGCGATTGAAAATGCTAATAAGGTTGTAGCTGAATACAACGCTTTCTTTGAAAAGCACCAAGTAAAAAAATAAATTGGTTTTAATTTCTCCAATTGCAGGAAAGCCTTTACTCAGGCTTTTTCATACATTCATTTCTCCTATCTTCTAAAAGCAAAGAAGCTCCTTTCCGTTAAGGAAGGGAGCTTCTTTGTGTTATGCGTAAAATTCACTTGGATTTCACAACATTGCGAAATAAAAATAGGGATTTAAAAAATTATGTAGAATGTTAGCATAGAGATTCTTGATAGTCGGTTCCTCCTTAACGGGAGGTGATAGCATGACAGTTTACGAAGCGTTGTCTTTAATGATTACCTTTGGCATACTTGTTGCTACCATTATTCTTGGATGTAAGTAATTAGCTTGTAAAAAAGAATAAGACCGTTACGGTCGTAACAGCCTCTTCTTCAATGTTTTTAACTAGTACGGAGAGAGCTGACACACCACATATCAGGAATCTCTCTTGGTTTATTATAACATATAAGTATATTTTTACAAGCATCAACAAAAGTAAAAATTAAGTTGTTGCTTTAATCTATATGTATATTCAATTATTCAATCCCAACGCTTCAACAAATCTTGGATGATTTGCTCTTTAGTTTTGTTAGGTTTGCGTTTCTTTTCGAAGTTGCGGAAGTTGTTGTCGCGATGGTCTGTAGAATAATCAGCGTAATCAAAATCGTCATCGTTGCGTTCATAGCTACGGTTGTAATCGCCGTGGCCATCGTCAAAGTAGAAAGGAATAGGGTAGTTATTTATTTCAAAGTTTTGTGCTTGCATGACCTTGTCCTCCAAATTTTGCTACGTTAATTTTAGCACGTTTCCTTCCAATAAAAAAGCTTGTATTTAGTTTTAATTGAGGCGTTTTTGTAGCAGGAGAAACCTCTTTTTTGTAGAAGTCTTAACAGTAATTGCGAGAGTTATGTGCAGAAAAATATGTTGCGATATTTTTGTATAAAGCTCTTGAAAGTGAAAAATAAATATGATATAGTGTACACTATATTAAATAAGTTTCCCAGAATAAGTATATTATAAAAGGAGAGTTAATCATGGAAAAAGAAAAACAGTTCCTGCTTTGGTTTGAACAACTTGAAAGAGAAGACGTTGCGATTGTTGGCGGCAAATCTTCTTCTTTGGGCGAAATGACCGCTAAAGTTGACGTTCCCGTACCGTATGGCTTCGCTACTACTGCTCACGCTTACAGATACTTCTTTGAAAAAAGTGGTTTGGACAATGAAGTACGTGAACTGGTTGGCGAATTGACCGACGTTGAAAACAGCGCTTTGTTGCGTGACGTTTGTGCTCGTATCCGCCAAGCAATCCTTGATAAAGAAATGCCCCAAGATTTGCAAGATGCTATCGCAGCAGCTTACGAAGAACTTGGTAAAAAAATGAATATCGACCAACCGTATGTTGCAGTTCGCAGCTCTGCTACCGCAGAAGATTTGCCGGATGCAAGCTTCGCTGGTCAACAAGATACCTACTTGAACGTACAAGGCGCTGAAACCATTATCGCTAAAGTTAAAGAATGCTATGCTTCCTGCTTTACCGACCGCGCTGTTTACTATCGTGAAAAACAAGGCTTTGACCATTTAGACGTTGCTCTGAGTGCAGCAGTTCAAATGATGGTATTCTCCAAAGCTGCAGGCGTTATGTTCACCGTTAACGTTGCAACTGGCGATGACCAAAACATTTTGATGGAAGCTGCTTGGGGCTTGGGCGAATATGTTGTTCAAGGCACTGTAACTCCTGACAACTACACCGTTTGCAAAAAAACTCACAAAATCCTTGAGAAAAACGTTAACGGTCAAGATGTAAAATTGGTTCGCAAAGCTGGCGGCGACTGCGAAGAACAAATGGTAGCTCTTGATGAGCAAAACATGCAAAAGCTGACCGATGAACAAATCATCGAATTGGCTGGCTATGCTAAAAAGATTGAAGAACACTATGGCTGCTACATGGATATGGAATGGGGCGTAGATGAACGCGATGGTAAATTGTGGATTCTCCAAGCTCGTCCGGAAACCGTATGGAGCCGTCGTAATAAAGAAAATGGTGCACCGAAAGAGGAGAAAAAAGCTGTGACCACTGATCGCAAAGTTATCGTAAAAGGCTTGCCTGCTTCCCCGGGTCAAGTTTCTGGTAGAGTACACGTTATTTTGGATCCGTCCCGCATTGACGAATTCAAAGAAGGCGAAATCCTTGTAACTGAAATGACCGCTCCCGACTGGGTACCGGCAATGAAAAAAGCGAAAGCTATCGTTACTGATAGCGGCGGTATGACCTGCCATGCTTCCATCGTTTCCCGCGAATTGGGTATTCCCTGCATCGTAGGTACTAAGAGCCGTGGCGAAGCTGCTACCACCACTATTCCTGACGGTATTGATGTAACCATCGACGCTACTCACGGTGTAGTATATGAAGGTATCCTCGAAGAACCTAAAAAAGAACAAGCTGCTCAACAAGGCGCTGTTGTTGCTGAATACTTCCCGCCCACCGGCACCAAAGTTTACATGAACCTCGGTGACCCCGAATTGGCTGAAAAATATTCCACCTTGCCTTGCGATGGTATTGGTTTGATGCGTGAAGAATTCATCTGGACCACTTACATCCACGAACATCCGTTGCACCTGATTAAAATTGGTCAACCTGAAAAAGTTGTAGATCAATTGGCAGAAGGTATGCGTCAAGTTTGCCAAGCTATGGCTCCGAGACCGGTTACCCTCCGCTTTAGCGATTTCAAATCCAGCGAATATCGTGACCTCAAAGGTGGCGACGAATTCGAACCGTACGAACCTTCCGCACTTCTCGGCTGGCGCGGTGCTTCTCGTTACTATGACCCCAAATATATCGACGCTTTCAAACTGGAATGCCTCGCTGTTCGTAAAGTTCGCGAAGAATTCGGCTTGAAAAACCTCCATGTAATGATTCCGTTCTGCCGTAACGTAGAAGAATGTGAAAAAGTAGTTAACATCATGGCTGACTGTGGTCTTGCTCGTAGCAAAGACTTCAAAGTTTGGTTGATGGCAGAAATTCCTGCTAACATCATCTTGGCTGACCAATTCAATAAATATGTTGATGGTTACTCCATCGGCTCCAATGACTTGACCATGCTCGTATTGGGTTGCGACCGTGACAACGATACCGTATCCCACATCTATGATGAACGTAACCTTGCTGTTAAACGTGCAATTCGTCACCTCATCGACGTTGCTCACAAAGACGGCAAAACCGTTTCCATCTGCGGTCAAGCTCCCAGCGTATATCCTGAATTCTGCGAATTCCTCATTAAGAGCGGTATCGACAGCATTTCCGTTAACCCGGATACTGTTAAATTCACCAAAAAACTCGTTGCTCAAGTTGAACAACGCGTAATGCTCGATGCTCTTACCGGTCGTGGTCGCGCAGAAGTTGAAGATTTGACCTGGTAATTTTTACCGACAATTAAATAATTCTCAAGAGCATCAAAGGCTCCTGTATTAGCATTACTTTGCAGTACAGGAGCCTTTTTTTACTCCCTCAGTCGCTTTGCGACAGCTCCCTCATGAGGGAGCCTTCTTGTTAAAGTAGTTTTAAAGAGGCCTCTTTCTTTGAGGGAGGTGGCATCGCGTAGCGATGACGGAGGGAGTAATGTAATAGAATATTTACAAAAGAAAGGATGAAATGTAGTGTATGAAGTTTTATTAATAGTGTTTGCATTATGTCTTTCCATCCACACTTATACAGATTTAAAAGAGCAGCTTCTTTATGATGAAGTATCTACTGTTTCAATGATAACTGGCATAATTTACGCCTACTATTTTGGCAATATGTGGGATGCAGTGCAGGGAGCAATGGCGAGCGTTGCAATTATGCTTCTTATTTATTGGATTAGTAGGGGCGGAATGGGGTTTGGTGATGTAAAGCTTGCCTTTGTTTTAGGAGTGTGGCTTGGGTTAGAGCAAAGTCTTTTATGTTTATTACTGGCTTTCATTTTCGGTGGAGTTGTTGGCGTTGCTTTACTATTAACCGGAATCAAAAGTCGTAAAGACGCTATCCCTTTTGGTCCGTACTTGTGCGTGAGCGGTTGGGTGAGTCTTTTGTGCGGTAAGGAGCTTTTAGTTTGGTATTGGAGTTTATGGTTTTAAAGCTTTTAGAAAGGATAGAAGTATGAAAAAGTATTTTGCTTGGATTGAGAAGTTTAGTAGTTTGTATAAAATACCTCTTACAAAACAAAAGATTGTGTTTTTGAAAGAGGAGCAAGTTTTTACTTGCAAGCTTGTCTTACCGGTAATGCCTAGAAGAGAAGTTGCGGAAGCAGTACGTTGGGAATTGTCTTTGCATGTTCCTTTTGAAGATGGAACTTATTATTTTGCCTATAAATCTTTAGGTTTAAGTGATGGTATGCAAAATTTACAGGTTTATGTGGTTTTAAAAAGTCTCGTGCAGGAATTTGAGGAAGAAGCCAAAAAGCAAGGTCTTGTTTTGACAGAAGTAAATGTTTATGGTGATGATAAGAGCGTTTTTAATTTGCTACCTGACGGAGAAAAGCGAAAGCTTCTTCCTAAAACAAAATTGTATAGGCTTGGGACAATATTCCTTCTGATTTTGGGAACTGTGCTTTTAACTGGAGCGTGGTGCTATAAAACGGTGCAAGTTTCTAGTTTAGAAAAGGCACAAGTAAATTTACAAAAGATGCGCCCATGGCAGGAGCGTTACGAAAAGCAGAAAGGAAGAGAACAAAAGATAAAGGTACTTTCTAATGCGGTTACAAGGTTAGAAAAAGAAAGAGTACTGTGGAGTGAGCTATTACCTGTCCTTGGAGCAAGCATTCCTAAAGATTGTTGGCTGACTACCATTAAACAAAGGGAAGCAAGTCAAATTGTAGAACTGCAAGGGAAAGCGAAAGCAATGGAGCAAATTAAAACACTACTTGATAATTTGCAGGGAAGTAAAAAATTTAGCAAGGCAACCCTTGCTGAAACAAATACCATAAAAGGCGAACTTATTGGATACAAGATAGTACTTTATGGAAAGGGGAAGAGTGAATGAAAATGAAGCTTAATTTATTACAAGAAGTTAGCGAAGAAAAGAAGAGTTTGTTCTGTTTTAGTACGGCTTTGATTTTACTTTTATCCTTGATTTATTTTGTAGTTGTACCATTATTTGGAGAAGCGGTGCTTGCTAAAAGAGAGTATTCCAAAATAATGGAGCAGGTAAAAATTTATGAAGTATTTTCTAAAAATGAGAACTATCTGCAAATGGAAAATGAACAGCTAGAAAAACTAAAAGCCTTAGAAAATCGTTTGGCTCAAAATTTACAGCAAGAAGCCGTGATGGCAGAGCTTCATTCCATTGCGGTAAGAAGCGGAGTAAAATTAAAAGCTCTTAGACAAGATGGCAAGGAGGCTCCTAAAAGAAAAAGTATAGCTTTATATTTGGAAGTTGATGGTAATTACGAAAGACTTGTAAAATTTTTACGAGCGGTGGAAACGGAAGGAAGCTTTAAAAATTTGCAGGAGTTCACAGCGAAGGGTGACGAGAAAAATGGAAGCTTGGAGCTCAGTGCGGTGGTTTCTGCTTACAATAGTTAAATAATGTTCTAAATATGTCTTTTTTATGTTTTTCGTGTCACAATTTAGCCTTTATGCTATAATTATTCCATAATTAAGTAAAATTGGGGGAAGTGTCATGAATTTTAAAGACCGCCGTGTGAAAATATTAGTAGGGTTATGCGTACTGCTTGCTTTAGTAGTAGGCTACCGTATTTTTGATAATATCCAAAAAAATAAGGAGCGTGCTGCTAGAATTAACAAGGGCAGGGAAGTTGCAGTAGAAACAGCATTCCCTCAACTGGTAACTTTGAGACCGGAACTTATTTTCTCCGGCAGTCTTGACCCGGAATGGCAAGCTGAAGTTGCTCCCAAGGTTGACGGTCGCGTAGAAAAAGTTTTCGTTAAAGAAGGCGACAAAGTTACCAAGGGACAAGTTCTTGCAACTTTGGAACAAGTAGATACTGACGCAGAAGTTTTGAAAGCTCGCGGTGAATATATTGAAGCTAAAACTAATTTGCGTAAAGCTGCTCGTGATTTAGAACGTTACGAAAAACTTTTCCAAGCTGGTGCTGTTTCTGAACAAACTGTTGATGATTACCGCTTTGCTCGTGAAAATGCGGAAGCTCAACTTGATGCAGCATTGGGTAACTTGCGTGGTAAAGAATCCTCTTTGAGTGGCACTAGCATTGTAGCTCCTGCTGATGGTATTGTTGCAAAACGTTACTTCCAAGAAGGTTATTACGCAAAAGCAGGTACTCCGCTTTTTGCTATTGCTGATATCAGCACTTTGAAAACTGTTGTTAATATTCCCGAAGGTCAAATTGCAGGCGTAGCAGTTGGCAACGAAGCAACTATTGTGTTGCATGCATTTAATAATCGCGAAATTGTTGGTAAAATTACCAGCATTGCTCCCGTAGCTGATTTGCCGGCACATACTTTCTCCACTGAAATTAGTGTAGAAAATCCTGAAGGCTTGCGTGCAGGCGTATTTGCTACTGTTAAATTGGCTGCTGAACCTCGCGATAACGTATTGACTATTCCTGTGCATGCAATCGTTATGCGTGACGACCAAAAAACTGTATATGTTGTTGATGAAGAAAACAAAGTTAATCGTCGCGTGCTTGCTGTTGGCTACACCAACGAAGAAGTTGCTGAAATTATGAGCGGTCTTACTGAAAAAGATCTTATCGTTACTCGTGGTCAAAATAAATTGCGCGAAGGTAGCAAAATTAAAGTAGATAAGGCAGGAAAATAAACATGATTGGTACATTTATACGCAGACCCGTATTTACTACCATGTTTGTTTTAATGCTGGTAGTATTCGGTATCCGCTGCTATCCAAATCTTGGCGTTGACCTCACCCCCGACGTTGACCTGCCTTTGGTTAGTGTGCGTGTTACTTATGATGGTGCTTCCCCGCAAGAAATGGAAACACTTATCACCAAACCTATCGAAAACAGTGTCAGCCAAGTTGCTGGTATTAAGACTTTGTCTTCCACTGTACTTGAAGGTTATAGTGAAACCGTACTTGAATTTGAATTTGGCGTTGACCCCCAAGACATGTCCTCTGAAGTACGTGAAAAAGTTGCTCGTGTACGTCGTCGTTTGCCTGACGATATTGATGAACCTGTAGTACAAGCAGTTGACTTGTCGTCACGTCCTATTTTGATGTATACTTTCTCATCTGCATCTAGAAGCCGTAGTGAAATTCGTCGCTTTGTAGAAGATAACTTGGTTGACGAGCTTTGTATGGTTGAAGGCGTTTCTGAAGTTAATGCTTACGGTGCAAGCCAACGAGTTATCCGTCTTGTAGCTAAGCCGGAAAAATTGGCAGAATACAATATTCCCTTCCAAACTATTTTCGACAAAATCAATGCTGGTAACTACAATACTCCTGGTGGCAAGGTTAAGAACAAGGATATGGAAATCACTGTTCGTACCATTGGTAAGTATGAAAATATTGATGACGTTAAGAAAATTGTTGTAGCAAATAATGGTGGCAAACCTGTATATATTACTGATGTTGTTGACGTTATTGACGATTGGGCGGATGAAGATACTTACGGTAATGCTAATGGCAAACCGTCCGTATTGGTTTTCGTTCGTAAACAATCTAAAACTAACACCGTTGACGTAATTGATGGTGTTAAAGAAAAATTAGCAGAACTGCAACAACGCAGTATTCCTCCCGATATTGAAATCAGTATCGTTCGTGACCAATCCACCTTTATTCGTGAAAACATTGCCGACGTTTGGAACGCAATTATTTTTGGTGGTGCCTTGGCACTTTTGATTACCTATATGTTCTTGCGTGACTTCCGCGCTACTGTTGTAGGTAGTCTTTGTATTCCGACCTCTATCGTTGCAACCTTCTTTATGATGAAGGTACTCGATTTTACTTTCAATAATATGTCCCTTATGGCACTGTCTTTGGCAGTAGGTATTTTGATAGACGACGCGATTGTTCTTATTGAAAATATTTTCCGTCATATGGAAATGGGTAAAGGACCTCTTGTAGCTGCACAACACGCTACAGAAGAATTATCCTTGGCAATTTTGGCAACCTCTCTGTCTTTGATGGCAGTATTCGTTCCCGTAGGTAACATGGGTGAAGTAATTGGTCAGTACTTTAAACAATTTGGTCTGACCGTTGCATTTGCGATTGCTTTCTCTACCTTGACTGCTTACACTTTGACTCCGATGGTTTCTGCTTATTGGTTGAAGAAACCGGACGAAGAACAAGCTAAAAAAGAACGCAATAAATATTTGCAAGCTTTCTTGGACAAATTTGAAGCAGGATTCCAATTTATTCGTAAGCTTTACGATGAAACCATGGTTGTGGTAATTCGCAATCCCAAGAAAATTATTCTTGGTGCTGTTTTATCTTTAGGCTTGAACTTTGCACTGCTTCCCTTTGTTGGTATGGAATTCCAACCGACTTATGACTCCGGTGAATTTACCGTAAACTTCAAAACTCCTATCGGTACCAGTTTAGATAAAACTGTTGAATTGGTTAAACCTATTCAAGATGAAATCTTAAGTTATCCTGAAGTTAAAGTTGTTGCACTGAACATCGGTGCAGGTCGTAACCCTGTTAACCAAGGTTCTTTGGAAGTTCGTTTGCATCCTACTAGCGAACGTAAACGTACCATGCAGGAAATCATGGACGAATTGCGTGTGTTCGTGCGTGGGGTAGAAGGTGCTAATGCTAACGTAGTATCCAACCAAGGTGGCGGTCGTGGCGATAGCCGTCCGGTACAAGTTGGTTTGCGTGGTAACGATATTAAACAATTGAAAGCATACGCGCTGGAATTGGCAGAAAAAGTTCGTCAAGTTCCAGGTGCAACTGACGTAGATATTTCTGACTCCGATGACCAACCGGAAATCGTAATCAAACTTGACCAAGCTCGTGCAAGCTCCTTAGGTCTGAACTCTACTACTGTTGGTGAAGTTGTAGAAATGGCGTTTATGGGTAAAGAAACTGGTAACAGTTACACCATTGGCGATAATGACTACGATATCGTATTGCAAATGCCTGCTGAATGGCGTACTAATATCAACGACGTTAAAAATTTGCGTATTTCTAACGAAAATGGTCAATTTATCCGTTTAGGTGACGTAGCTACTGTTGAACTTAGTAGCGGACCTACTCGTATTGAACGTGAAGATAAACGCCGTCAAATCGTAGTGTATGCTAATACCGTTGGTATTTCTCCCGGTGATTTGATTAGCGTTATTGAAAAAGAGCTCATTCCTGAAATGAACTTGCCTGCTGGTTATAACTACAAAATGGTTGGTCAAGCTGATAGAATGGCGCGTACCTTTAACGAAGTTTCCAAAGCTATTATTTTGGCAATTGTGGTAGTTTACATGGTACTTGCTGCTCAATTTGAAAGCTTCGTACAACCTTTGGTTATTATGACTTCCTTGCCTTTCGCAATCATTGGTGCTGTACTTGGTCTTTTGGTTGCAGGTCAAACTGCTAACATGATGAGTATGATTGGTTTGACAATGCTTTTAGGCTTGGTAACCAAGAACGCAATCTTGTTGATTGACTATGCAAACCAAGCACGTGAAGAAGGAACTCCTTTACGACAAGCAGTACTTGATGCTTGTTCCTTGCGTTTGCGTCCTATCTTCATGACTACTTTGTCTACCATCTTGGCGATGATGCCTATTGCTATGGGTATTGGTGAAGGTGCGGAATTGCGCCAATCCATGGGCGTAGTTTTGGTAGGCGGTTTGATTACTTCTACCATTTTAACCTTGCTTGTTGTTCCTAACATCTACATTCTTTTTGAAGAATGGAAAGAAAAACGTGAGGCAGGAAAAACTGCTCAATAAGTAGAATATTAATCTAAAGCTAAGTGCGGAGGATTATACTCGTGACTTTACAAGACGATAAAATTTTAGAAATCATTAATATGTATAAAAATCAAGAGCTGCCCCCAGAGGCAGCTCTTGCACAAATTAAAGGTTTGCAATATACAGATTTAGGTTTTGCCAATTTGGATAACAACCGTGCTGAGCGACAAGGCTTTCCGGAAGTTATTTATTGTGCTGGAAAAACTCCTGAACAGTGTGCTGATATCATGTATGCTTTAAGCTTGAACAATGATAATGTTTTAGCTACTAGAGCAGATGAAAATGTATATGAGGCAATTAAGGCTAAGGTTTCTGACGTGCGCTATCATAAAGAGGCGCGCGTTGTTGTGCTTGAAAGGAAGCCTTTGCCCAAAGATGATGAACGTGTAATCACCATCGTCACCGCAGGTACCAGTGATATTCCTGTAGCTGCAGAAGCTGCGGTAACTGCAGAAGTGATGGGTAACAAGGTTAACTGCATTTATGATGTAGGTGTGGCTGGCATCCACCGCTTGTTTAATAAGCTGGAACTTATCCGCGAAGCTAACGTGCTTATTGTGGTGGCTGGAATGGAAGGCGCCTTGGCAAGTGTAATTGGCGGCTTAGTAGATAAGCCAGTTGTAGCAGTGCCTACCAGTGTAGGTTATGGTGCTAACTTCGGTGGACTATCTGCACTTCTTGGAATGCTTAACAGTTGTAGCGCAGGCGTTGCAGTTGTAAATATTGATAATGGTTTTGGTGCAGGTCGTTTGGCAAGCATTATGAATCATATGAGGTAAGAAAATGAAAGCAATTTATTTAGAAACTTTTGCTGGTATTAGTGGTAATATGCTTTTAGGCGCATTGCTTGATGCTGGCTTTCCTATAGATGTATTAAAAAGTGAATTGGCAAAATTAAACTTAGGTGAATATAAATTGGTGCATCAACGTGCTAACAAGCTTGGTATTGATGCGCAATATTTTAATGTGCTTTTGCCCCATGGTCACGAGCATAGTCATAATCACGAACACGCTCATGAACATCATCATGAAGGTCATTGTCATGAACACGATGAACACCACGAAGAAGAGCATTTCCATTGTCAAGAATATGCTCATACTTATGACCCTGTTCATCATCACGAGCATCATCATCACCATAACGAAGAGCATCATCATGAATTGCCACATACCCATCACCATCACGAGCATCGTAATTTAAAAGCTGTGATGGCTATTATTGATGGTTCTGCCTTATCCCAAAGTATTAAGGATAAAGCGAGAGCAGTGTTTACTGCCATTGCTATTGCTGAAGCAAAGGTGCATGGCAAAACTGTAGAAGAAGTACACTTCCACGAAGTAGGTGCCATTGATACTATTATTGATATTGTTGGATGCTTGCTTGGTTTGGAATATTTAGGTATTGAAAAAGTTTACGTTGGCAAAATTACTACTGGTCACGGTTTTGTGAAATGTGCTCACGGTTTAATGCCTGTTCCTGCTCCTGCAACCGCAGAACTTTTACAAGGCTTGCCTCAAGAAAAGGGCAGAGTTGCTAAAGAGTTGACTACTCCTACCGGTGCAGCATTGGCTAAAGTTTTAGGTGAGGCTGCTTTTGAATTGCCGGAAGACTTTGTATGTGAAAGGATTGCTTACGGTGCAGGAACTTGGGAACTGGAAATCCCCAATGTACTTCGCATGCACGTAGGTTCTGTTAGTAATGAAAAAAATGCTTCTATTTTAGAAGTAGCTTGTAATATTGACGATATGAGTGGCGAAGTTTTCGCTTATGTTATAGAAAGATTGTTGCTTGCCGGAGCCCTTGATGCTTGGGCAGAACCTATCGTAATGAAAAAGGGTAGACCTGCCTATAAATTGGTGTTCCTTGTGAGCGAAGCTAAATTAGTAAGTTTGCTTGACGTTGTTTTTGAAGAAACTACAACTTTGGGCGTACGCTATCATAAAGTTGAACGTAGCACTTTGGAGCGTAAGAGTACGGTAGTTGCTACTCCTTATGGTTCTGTGGCTGTGAAGTATGGCTTCTGCAATGGTGCAATCATAAATATTGCTCCTGAATTTGAAAGCTGCAAGGAGATTGCAACCAATGCTAAAATTTCTTTGAAAAAGGCAATGCAATATGCTCAAATAGCTGCTGAGGATTTATTGAATGAGTAATGATTTTTCTGCTTACTTGGCAGATCTTAGAGATAAGCTGAATAGTGTTGCTACTGTTAGTGAAGAAAAGGACATCGCCTACGGCCATCAGTTTAAAGTGGTACAAGGTAGTGAAAAAGTTGTGCTTACTGCTTACGACGGTAAAAAGGGCAGACGTTTAGTTTGGGGCGGGGCAGCAAGTGAATTGCAAAGTACTTTACAATCGGCGGTAGAAGGTAAGCCTGTATCTTTTCTGGCTGAAGAAAATACTCAGTGGCAAGGTATGTGGGCAGGCAGTGACGAGTCTGGTAAAGGTGATTTCTTTGGTCCTTTAGTTGTGGCTGCTGTCATTGTGGATGACACTACTGCTGCTAAATTGCAGGTAGCAGGTGTTAAAGACTGCAAAATGCTTAGCGATAAAAAGGTTTTGCAGTTGGAAGAAGTTATTAAAGAAAATGTGGTAGATAGCGTTGTTTTAGAGTTGAAGCCACATATTTACAATATGCGTTACGAACAAGTGAAGGCTGAAGGGGATAACCTTAATCAGCTTTTGGGCTATGGTCATGTGGCAGCACTTAGCCAAGTTTTGGCAAAACACTTGGAGTGCAAAGGTGCACTTATTGACCAATTTACCAAGTCCAATACAATTATAAAAAGCTTACAAGAAAAATTCCCTGCAATGAAATTTAAGCAACAACCTAAAGCAGAGAGTGACCTTGCTGTTGCGGCTGCTTCTGTATTAGCCCGCGCAAAGTTTTTGCGTAGTATGGATGAGCTTGCTGTTTTGGCAGGCGAGGATGAACTTCCTAAAGGTGGCGGTGATTTGGCAACAGAATGTGCCAAAAGGATTGCTGTAAAATTAGGTAAAGAGGAATTACGCAAATTTGTAAAAGTGCATTTTGCTAACTATCAAAAGATTTAAAGTAGGTTTAGATGAAGAAATTAATCGTTAACGCAGACGATTTTGGCCTGCACGAGGAAATAAATAAAGGTATCATTAAAGGTTATCAGGAGGGCTTCATTACAAGTACCTCCTTGATGTGTAGTGCGCCTGCTTTTGAGAATGCAGTAGCTTTGGCTAAAGAAAATCCTGGCTTGGGGATTGGTATTCATTTAACTTTGGTAGGCAGTGTGCCTTCTGTTTTGCCTAAGGAAAAAATTAGTAGTCTTGTGAATGATAAAGGTTTGTTTCCTGAAAACTATGTAGCATTTGCAAAAATGTTTTACACAGGGCAAGTAAAAATGGTACAATTAGAGTCAGAACTACGTGCCCAGATTGAAAAGGCTTTGGCAACAGGTCTAAACATTACCCATATTGATAGTCATCAGCACACTCACGTGCTTCCGGGAATGACCGGTTTGGTTGTGAAGTTGTGTAATGAATATAAAATTAAGAATATCCGTATTCCGCAAGAGGGTTACTTCTTTAGCGGAGGTTTTGCAGGCGGGCTTGGACGAAAGATTGGACGTGCAGGCTTGTCTTTCTGTGCTTGCCTGGCGGCAATGCAAGCTAAAAGCGCAGGACTTGCTTATCCCGAAAGCTTCTTTGGAATGTTGGCAGGTGGCAATTTAAATGAAACTCTTGTTGGTAATATCATTACTGCTTTGCCGGATGGGGTAAGCGAAATTATGACTCATCCTGGTTTAAATAAACAAGAGCTTGATAAACATTTTACTTGGGATTATCACTGGGAAGATGAGCTCAATGCTTTTCTTTCCGCTAAAAATAAAACACTCTTAGAGCAACATAAGGTTGCTTTAATGAACTTTGGTGGTCTGCGATAAATGTCAGAAAAGCTGATGAAACGCTTAACGATATTGTTTGCCTTTGTGGTGTTGATATCCGTAGCGGTAATTTATTTTACATTTGATATAAGAGCTTTAGAATACTTAACTATGTTCAAGCCTCAATGCATTTTGCTTGCATTAGGTTGTTTGGCTGTGGGTTTGTTCTTTGACGGTTTACGTCTTATTACTTTGGCAGATGTAACCGGTGCAAAGCTTACCTTGAAGCAAGTGGTTAATGTAGTGCTGAGTAACTATTTCCTTGCACTTGTTACTCCTGGTGCAAGTGGGGGAGCTATTGCGCAAATTATGTTTATGCGCAAGGCGGGTGTACCTATGGCTAAAGCTACGGTAGTAGTTTTGGTGCGTACGGTTATGTCCATTTTCTTCCTAATTTTGCTTGTGCCTGTTGTGTTGCACAACGATAGCGATATAGGAGAATGGATGGCTCCTTCCGTAATCATGACGGTGTCCGTTTTGTTTACTTCTTTGCCGGTGTTGGTATTCTTTTTGATGCGAACTCAGTATCCGGAAAAATGGCTTGATAAGTTGACTAGCAAGTTCTCTTACACCACTCGTCAAAACTGCTTTATTTGGTACGAAGAGTTTAAGAATGCTTTTAAGATTATGGCAAAGCATCCCTTAAAGGTGTTTAGAGCTTTTATTGAATCTGGTCTTAGCTTGTTAGGCATTTATGCTACGGTTCCAGCGTTTTTTACTGGTCTGAACAATTTTAGTTTTGATTTGTTCGAGGTTATGGGCAGGATGATTCTGCTGAACCTTGTGTTATATTTCTCTCCAACTCCCGGTGGTAGTGGGGTAGCAGAAGTTGGCTTTGTTGCCTTGTTCTCCAACATTCTTCCTGATGGCGTAGTAGGTATTATGGCGGTTATGTGGCGCTTTGCTGCAGAATATTTACCGTTCCTTTTAGGTGCTTTTGTTTCCATACGTGCCTTTGGTGCTGATGTTATGAATATGGCAAGCATTAGTGGCAATAAGAAAAAATAAAGTTTTTGAGGTTGTGTAATGAATCAATACGAAAAAAAGAGCCTGTTTATTTTAACAGCTGTAATCGTTTTCATGGTGTTCTTTGGTATTGGAGGAGTTCCTCTGCTTGATCCCGATGAACCAGTTTATGCAGAAACCGCCCGTGAAATGATTTTAACTGGTGACTATTTGTCTCCCAGGATTTTTGGCGATTATTGGTATGATAAACCACCTATGTACTACTGGCTTGTTGCCATAGCTTTCCATATTTTTGGTGACGGCGAATTTGCAGCACGTTTCCCTGCCGGATTAATGGCAGGCGGTACTGCGCTGATGATGTATTTTTCTGTGACCAAGTTGTTCAATGAAAAAGCAGGCTTCTGGTCTTCCTTAGTTTTGTCCAGCAGCATTATGTTCTTTTATATGGGCAAAGCAGCTGTTACGGATACAACGCTACTGTTCTTTATGACAGGTGCTCTTTTGTGCTTCTTACATAAGCGTTATTGGCTGATGTATATCTGTATGGCACTTGGTACAGTAACAAAGGGGCCTATTGGTGTTGTTTTCCCCGGTACCATCATTTTCTTGTACTTGCTCTTTATGGGGCAACTCCGTGAAATCTTCCGTATGCATCCCATTCGTGGCATTTTGCTGTATTTTATGGTTGCTAGTCCTTGGTATTATGCTATGTATACCGTTCATGGTATGGATTTTATTAATACTTTCCTTGGTTTCCATAATATTACTCGTTTTACCACTCCTGAACACGCTAGCCGTGTAACTTTCTGGTATTACTTCCCTGTAATTATTTTGGGTATGTTCCCGTGGACAGGCATTTTATTCCAGTCTATTAAATCTTCCATTAGCGATAGCCGTATCGACGAAATGCGTACCTTGATGTTTATGCACG
>JBGVIJ010000041.1:0-26808 GCA_045123075.1 Phascolarctobacterium sp.
AAAATACCATTGCACAAGTTCAAGAGAACGATAACGATGGTAATGGGATACAGAATGCACAATACGGGGATTGCGAACTGAATCAGCTTGCTTAAACCAACGTTAGAAACAACAAAGCTGAATAAACAAATGACAGCAACGTAACGGTCATATTGCATTTTTTCTTTGAACACTACATTGAAGTAACCGGAAACAGAACTGGTTACGCCAATACTAGTAGTAAGGCAAGCAAAGAAAATAATCAATGCCAAGATTACTTTACCATACCAACCAAAATAATGGTCAGTAATACTGCTTAACATTTGACCGCCATTTTGCATCAAACCAAGCAATTCTACACTGGAAGCACCCATGTAAGCCAAGGAGCCGTAAATTACAGCTAAGAAGCATGCTGCAATAATACCGGAATAAATGCAAAGCTTGGTCAAGGTTCTGGGATTCAAAACACCTTTTGCTTCGATAGCGTTGATGGTAGCTGCACCAAAAAGCATGGAAGCCAAAAGGTCCATGGTATTATAGCCTTCTTGGAAACCTTTAAAGAAAGGAATGCTTGCATAATCACCAACAGCACCTTGAACAGCGCCCATGGGTTTGAAAATTACAAAGGTAATCAAAATACCCAAGCAACCTAAAAGCATCGGAGTCAAGATTTTACCGATGTTATCAATAATCTTGGAAGGATTAACCGCCAAGAAATAGGTTACTGCGAAGAACAGGAAGCTATAAATCATCATAGCGTTACTTTCCATACCGCCAGGAATGAAAGCCAAAATACCGGTATCAAAAGAAACCGCTGCTGTACGAGGAATTGCAAAGAAAGGACCAATGGTTAAGGAAGTAATAACGATAAGGGCTTTTGCGTACCAAGAACTTACCGGATTAACCATGGTTTCCGGATTGTCACTGCGAGTAAGTGCCATAGCAATAACACCGGTCAACGGCAAACCAACGCCACTAATGCAGAAACCTACCATAGCAATCAACAGATTATCACCTGCTTGTTGACCTAAGATGGGCGGAAAAATAAAGTTGCCTGCACCAAAGAAAAAGGAGAACAACATTAAGGCAATGGGCAATACTAAACTAAGTGAAAAGTTGTCTTTTGTCATTAATGCTCCAATCTAAAAAACACAATAAAAAACTTCTGCTGTTTCCAGCAGAAGTTTTATTAATTATTTCACAACTAAGCGGAAATATTTTTTCTTGCCTTTACGAATCAAAAGGCTTTGTTCTGCGTCAAACATATCTGCGGAAAGGAATGCTTCCGGATCGGTTACTGCAGTATCTTGTACATACAAGCCACCTTGTGCAACCATTTGGCGAGCTTCACGTTTACTGGAGAATACTTTAGCTGCAGTCAAAACGTCAATGATTTTTGCAGTTTTGTCAGCTTCAGTAATTTCAATTGTGGGAACATTTTCCATGTTACCGCCGCCACCGAAGAGAGCTTCTGCAGCTTGTTGAGCTTTAAGAGCTTCTTCTTCGCCGTGAACCAGTTTGGTAACTTCGAACGCCAAAACTTTTTTAGCAGTGTTGATTTCTGCATCTTTCAATGCGCCAAGACGACGAACTTCGTCCATAGGCAAGAATGTCAACAGGCTCAAGCAGTTTTCAACGTCGTTGTCACCAACGTTACGCCAGTATTGATAGAAGTCGTAGGGAGAAGTTTTTTCCGGGTCAAGCCACAATGCACCTTTTTCGGTTTTGCCCATTTTACGACCATCGCTGGTGGTGAGCAATTTGCAGGTCATGCAGAATGCAGGTTTTTGTTCTTTACGACGGATAAGTTCTACACCAGCAAGCATATTGGACCATTGGTCATCACCGCCCAATTCCATCACGCAGTTGTGATGTTTGAACAGATGCCAGAAGTCATAGCCTTGCATGATCATATAGTTAAATTCAAAGAAGGTCATGCCTTTTTCCAAACGTTTTTTGAAACATTCAGCAGCAAGCATGCGGTTTACAGAGAAGTGTACGCCAACTTCACGAAGCAGTTGGATGTAGTTCAAATCCATCAGCCAGTCAGCATTGTTTACCATAATTGCTTTATCTTCGGAGAAATCAATGAAACGGCTCATTTGTTTTTTGAAGCAAGCAATGTTATGAGCGATGAATTCCGGAGTCAGCATTTTACGCATATCGTCTTTGCCACTGGGGTCGCCTACCATACCGGTACCGCCACCCAACAAGCAGATGGGACGGTGACCAGCTTTTTGCATGTGGCTCATCAACATCAAAGCGATGAAGTGACCAACGTGCAGGCTGTCAGCGGTGGGGTCAAAACCAATATAAAAAGTAACTTTCTCTTTTTCTAAAAGTTCTTTAATTTCTTCTTCGTGGGACAATTGTTTCAGAAAACCACGTTCTTGTAACACGTCATAAACAGACATTTCGAAACCTCCTCAAATATCTTAAAGCCTCTGTCGTTGCAGAGAGCACAATAATCATAGACTATAATATTATACAATATTGTTTTGTTTTAAGCAAACCATTTAGAAAAACAAAAAAGGACTACTTTCGTAGTCCTTAATTTTCAATGGTCGGGGATGCGAGATTCGAACTCACGGCCTCTTGTACCCGAAACAAGCGCGCTACCAAACTGCGCCAATCCCCGTAGTTACTAACATCTGTACCGTAGCAACATAGAGTATTTTACTGCATATCTACGTAGATGTCAATACCTTTTTTAAAATTTTTAGCCTTGGGTTACAACGCGGATGTTGTCAACTTCGAAAGCTTTTGCGATTGCGGGAAGCAGTTCACGTTCAATATTGGTGCGATGCAATTCGCTGTTAGCAACAATCAAAATGCGCGGAGCTGCGTAGTTGATGTTGTGGATTCTGCTTACCAAACGTTTAAAGGTTTCTTCGCCGATGATTTCTTTCAAAACTTGCAATCGTTTGAAAACTTCCGGTTTTTCTTTTTCCATACGAATTTCCAGCGGAGAAAACGGAATGGTTACTACGCGGGGGTTTTGGTTACACGCAAAATTTTCCTCGCCTTCACCAGGTACTACTAAGTCAGGTCTAATTGCCATGGGATATTCCTCCAATAATTTATTTTGAAATCCTTACGATACAATCACCGTAAGAGGTTAAAGTTCTTTATAATTATATGATAATAAGCAGGAAAAATCAAACAAAAGTAGAATAAAATGAAGTACAAAATCTATGTTAGGAGGGTTTATTATGTCCTTTTTCGATGAATTCAAAAAATTTGCTATGCGTGGTAATGTTGTTGATTTAGCAGTCGGCGTTATCATCGGCGGTGCTTTCGGTAAAATTGTTTCTTCCTTGGTTTCCAACGTAGTTATGCCTCCCTTGGGCATGGTTATGGGCAAGGTTGATTTCAGCAATCTCTTTATCAGCCTTAACGGTAAAGAATACGCTACCTTGAAAGCAGCTCAAGACGCAGGTGCTCCGGTTATCGCTTATGGTTCTTTCCTTAATACTGTACTCGACTTCATCATCTTAGCATTTGTTGTATTCGTAATGATTAAACAAATCAACAAAATGATGCCTGAAAAACCGCCTGCAAAAGATCCCCGTAAATGCCCCTACTGCAAATCTGCAATTGCAGACGACGCTACTCGTTGCCCCCATTGCACTTCTCAACTTGAAGAACCTGCTAAATAAAGGAAGTGTAGTAAATGGAACAACCTAAGCTTTCACTGTCCCTTATCATCCCCATTGGCTTGATGCTCTTTTCCTTCTTCTTCGGTGCGGGTAATCTAATTTTCCCGCCCATCTTAGGACAACAAGCTGGAGATAATCTGCTGATGGCAACTTTGGGTTTCTGCTTTAGTGGTGTTGGTTTTCCCTTGCTTGGCATTTTAGCAATGGCAATCAACCGCTTTGATAATCCTGACATGATGGCAGAACCTGTTTCCCCTATGTACGGCAGAATAATTACTATTCTTTGTGCACTGACCATTGGTCCACTTTTTGCAATTCCCCGTACTGCAGCAGTTTCCTTTGATACCGGTATTATGGCATTGCTTCCTGCAAGCATGCACGATATTGGTCTTGCAGTTTATTCTGCATTCTTCTTTGCAATTACTTATTACTGTGCCATCAACCCTTCCCAAATCGTTGACCGCATTGGCAAAGTTATGGCACCTATGCTTATCATCTGCTTGGCTGCCCTCGTTGGTTGTGCAATTCTTAATCCTATGGGTTCTGCTCAAGCTTCCCACGACGCTTATGTTAACGTACCTTTCTTCAAAGGTTTCTTGGAAGGCTACAACACTATGGACTTACTCTGCTCCATGCTCTTTGGTGCGGCAACCATCAGTGCAATTGAACTTACCGGTGTTAAAGACCAAAAGCAACTTACCAAGCTTTGCATTTACGCAGGTATCATCGCTGCAATCTGCTTAGCTGCAGTTTATGGTTCTCTTGCTTACGCAGGTGCTACTAGCGTATCTGTAACCGGCATGGTAGCAAGCGGTGGTCAACTGCTGAATAAGATTACTGTTCATTACTTTGGTAACTTTGGTAAAATCGTGTTGGCTTTGATTATTTTCTTCGCCTGCATCACTACTAGTATTGGTCTTTCCACTGCTATCCCCGATTACTTTACCAAATTAAGCAAAGGCAGAGTTACCTATCAACGTTTTGTTGCGGCAATCTGCCTGTTCAGCTTCGCAGTTTCCAACGTTGGTTTGGGTAACATCATCACTTTCTCCATCCCGGTGTTGTGCATGCTCTACCCCATCACCATCGCTTTGGTTATCTTGAACGTTGGCAAAGACATTTTCAAACGTGATAAACACATTTTCCGTACTTGCCTTCTTTTGACTACCATCTTTGCAATTTTTGACGGATTACGAGCTGCCGGAATAGACACCGGCGCTGCTAATACATTTCTGGCTTCCATCGTTCCCCTTTATGATATCGGCTTTGGCTGGATAACTCCCTGCTTTGGTGGTATCTTGTTGGGCTTCATTTGGAAAGCTTGTTCTCCCAAGGAGGCAGAATAAATGTCTGAAGAAAAACAATGCTCTAATACTTCCTGCGGTAAAAGTAGCTGTGCAGGTTGCGAACACGCAGGTAAACACGAGCCTGTAGATTTTACTGCTCACCTGAATCCCATGAGCAGCGTAAAAAAAGTTATCGGTATTGTCAGCGGTAAGGGCGGTGTAGGTAAATCCCTGGTAACTTCCTTGATGGCTGCTACCATGAAACGTCGTGGTCATCGTACTGCCATTCTCGATGCAGATGTAACCGGTCCTTCCATTCCCAAAGCTTTTGGTTTGAGCGGTCAAAAAACTGGCGGTAACGAAATTGGCATTATGCCCTTGACCTCTGCAAGTGGTATTGAAATCATCAGTGCCAATATGTTCCTTCCCAACGAATCTGACCCTGTTGTTTGGCGTGGTCCTATGATTGCCAACATGGTTAAACAATTCTGGACAGACGTTGTATGGACTGATATTGACTTTATGTTTGTGGATATGCCTCCCGGAACCGGTGACGTTCCCTTGACTGTTTTCCAATCTCTTCCCGTTGATGGCATTATCATCGTAACCTCTCCTCAAGAATTGGTTTCTATGATTGTTGCTAAAGCAGTAAAAATGGCGCAAATGATGAACATCCCCATCCTCGGCTTGGTAGAAAACTATTCTTACTTCCACTGTCCTGATAATGGTAAAGATTACAAAATCTTTGGCGAAAGTCATTTGGAAGAAACCGCTGCTGCTTATGGCTTAAAAGTTTTAGCGCAGCTCCCTATTGACCCTGCTATCGCTAAAGCTTGCGACAGCGGTAAAGCTGATGAATTGCAACTGAAGGCTATTGACGCTTGCTGTGCAAATATCGAAGAAGTTTTAAAATAGGCTTACAAAAACTAAGACCTCGTTCCTGAAAGGGAACGAGGTCTTTTAATTTCCATGTTAATCTAAAGCGGAAATAGTTTCGTCGCTGAAAATCTTAGAAAGCATATTTTTAGCTTTCATTTTTACATCTTCATCAACGTAACCTTGAATTTTAAGCATGGCAAAAGTAATTGCTACCAAGTCATCAGAATAACCCAGCACAGGAGTTAAGTCCGGAATAAAATCCAAGGGAGAGATTAAATAGCCAAGGGCACCCATAATGGCAGCTTTAGTTCCGGTAGGAACATCATCCTTTTGCAGAACGAACCATAATTGAAGTGCCTTATATAAAATCTCTGCACCGATAACCTTGCCGTATTTGGCAATTTTATCCTTCAAACCTTTTTCACTATATTCTTTTTCGTACGGCACAAGGGTTCTATCATTGATTTGTGCTTCGTCGAATTGTTCTACGTCGTATTTTTGTTTCTTCACAAAATCAACTCCTTCTTTATGGAGTTTATGTAAAAATTGTTAGAAGTACAGGAAGACAGTGCTTATAGCAATTTTTAACGCATATTGATGAATTGTAAATCCACACCAAAGTCACCAGCTTTAAGCATTTGAATTACAGCTTGCAAATCATCTTTTTTAGCGCCGGAAACACGAACTTGGTCGTCTTGAATTTGAGCGTTTACTTTCAATTTGGTTGCTTTAATTGCAGCAACGATTTTTTTGCCGTTTTCTTTGGAAATACCTTGTTGGATTTCGCATTGTTGACGAACAGTGTTTTTAGCAGCAGGTTCGATTTTACCGGGAACTACTGCGCGCAGGGGAACACCGCGTTTAGCCATTTTTTGGCGGAGCATGTCGATGATTGCACCCAATTTATATTCGTCTTCAGCAGCGATTTTTACTTCTTTTTCGCTAAGTTCGATGGTTGCATTGGAACCACGGAAGTCATAGCGTTGTTCGATTTCTTTTCTAACTTGGTTTACGCAGTTATCCATTTCTTGCATATCTACTTGAGAAACAACGTCAAAGGAACTATCTTTTGCCATTTATCTATACCTCCAGAAAATTTAATATCCAGTTTATTTTACCACAAACTTATGCCTTTGTGGAAGAGTGTTCCTCTGGCATTGGTTTACCATTCTTGGTCATATATTCGTGTTCTTCACTAATTTCTTTTAAGAGTTCTAGCCCACTCCATGCTACATTGTGTGGAGTAAGCATCGCTTTAAGTTCAATGCGTTGCAACTTGCTTTTCTTAATTGCAACAAGCAGTTTATCAAGAGTAGGTCTGTCAAAGCCACAAAGAAAAATCATTTCCTCAGCAGCTTCATCACCTACATATCTTTCTTCTACAGGTTCAACACCTTTCACACCAGCCATATAACCAACGGGTTGAAGCATATCTTCACGCGCAACTGCTTTCACTTGTGCCTTACAAAGAAGCGCAACCATTTTGAGCATTTGCAAACGTTCAGAAGTAAAATTATAAGCTAATATAGTTCTAAGCATATATGCCTCCAAATTTTATTTTAGGCATATTATAACATATTACATCTATCAACCAAAACGTCCATTAACATAGTCTTCCGTCTTTTTATGTAAAGGATTTGTGAAAATATCCTTAGTGTTACCAAATTCAATTAAGTCACCTAAAAGAAAGAATGCTGTTTTATCAGAAATACGCATTGCTTGTTGCATATTGTGAGTAACAATAACAATGGTATAATCTTTTTTCAGGTCTAATGCCAACTGCTCAATCTTCATTGTACTGATAGGGTCAAGAGCACTTGTAGGCTCGTCCATCAATAAAACATCCGGTTCTACTGCTAGCGCACGAGCAATGCACAATCTTTGTTGTTGCCCACCACTAAAACCTAAAGCACTTTTATTTAAACGATCCTTAGTTTCTTCCCAGATAGCAGCCTTACGTAAAGACTCTTCTACAATCTCATCAAGAATTGATTTCTTCGTAATACCGTGGGTACGAGGGCCAAAAGCGATATTATCATAAACGCTCATAGGAAACGGATTAGCTTTTTGAAAAACCATACCAACTTTTTTACGCAAGTGATTTACATCCTCACAGGAATAAATATCTTCCCCATCCAAAAGCACTTTACCTTCAATACGACAACCGTCTACTAAATCGTTCATACGATTTAATGTTTTCAGCAAAGTAGATTTACCGCAACCACTAGGTCCTATAAAAGCAGTAATCTCTTTGGCAGCAATATCCATATTAATATTTTTTAAAGCTTGAAAGTCGCCGTAAAACAAGTTCAAATTTTCTATAGTAAGTTTATTCATTTCAATATCCTTTCATCAATTTGCGTACCAAATAATTGGACAAGGCATTAATGCTCATGGCGATAATAACCAAGATAACAGCAGTAGCAAAGGCTTGTTTCATATACAATCCTTCACTAGCTAAAACATACATATGCACCGCTAAAGTTCTGCCAGAAGAAAATACATTATCCGGCAAAGCTGCTACAGTACCTGCAGTATAGATAAGCGCCGCAGTTTCACCAACTATACGTCCAATACCGAGAATTATGCCTGCTAAAATACCGGGCGTAGCAGAAGGCAACACTACTTTAAAAACAGTACGCAACTTCCCTGCTCCCAAGGCGTAACTCCCTTCACGATAAGAAACAGGTACAGATTTTAATGCTTCTTCGGTAGTACGAATCATTAAGGGTAAAATCATAATCGCTACTGTACAAGCACCTGCTAAAATGGAATATCCCATTTTTAAAAACATAACGAAATATAGCATCCCAAACAAGCCATACACAATGGAGGGAATCCCTGCCAAAGTATCTGCCGTAACACGAATGATATTCACAATTTTACTACGTTGATTAGAATATTCCACCAAGTAAATCGCAGAAAAAATTCCCAAGGGTGCCGCCAATGCTAAAGCTATGGCTACCATTAATACTGTATCTACAATTGCAGGAAACAAAGATACGTTTTGAGTATTATATTCAAAGGCAAATAAATCACCATTAACGTGAGGCAAACCATGTACCAAGATATATACCAATAAAAACAGCAGCGCTAAAAAAGTTAAGCCTGCCGCTAAATAAACACTACCTAATAAAAAGAAAGAAGTTTTATTGGCAGCATATTTCTTAAAATACTTAATCACCTTGTACTATCCTGCCTTTCAAATAACTAAAACCTACATTTATTATTACAATGAAAACAAAGAGCACTACTGCTGTCGCTATCAATGCGTCACGATGCAAGTCAGCAGCATAACCCATTTCAATAACAATGTTAGCCGTCATAGTACGTACGCCTTCCAGCAAACCTTGGGGTATGCGAGCTTGGTTTCCGGCTACCATAATTACTGCCATTGTTTCACCAATAGCTCTACCAATACCTAAAATGATTGCAGCAAAAATCCCGCTTTTTGCCGCAGGTACAATGATAGAAAAAACACTTCTAGTATGGTCAGCTCCTAAAGCTAACGCACCTTCGTAATAAGATTCCGGTACAGCACGCAAAGCAGCTTCAGCTACACTAATAACAGTAGGCAGAATCATCATTCCTAAAAGGATGGACGCAGTTAACATGCTAAGACCTGTTCCGCCAAGGTTATCTCTCATGAAAGGAACAAGCACTACCAAGCCAAAGAACCCATACACTACAGAAGGTATACCGGCTAAAAGTTCTACGGCAGGCTTTAAAATACCATAAATCTTTTCGGGACAATAGTATGCCATAAAAATTGCCGTTAAAATTCCTATTGGTACACCAATTACGAGAGCTCCTACCGTAACATAAATACTTCCTAAAATCATGGGCAAGATACCATAAACATCAATGCCCGGCTTCCATTTAGTTCCGAAAAGAAAATCTCCTACACCTATTTCCAGCATTGTCGGTAATCCTTTTACAAATAAAAATCCGCAAATCATCATTACCAAAATTACAGAAACACAAGCTGCCAGTAAGAATACCTTTCCCATTACTATTTCTTTTAAATTTTTCATATAACCTCACATAACACAGTAAGGGCTGCCTTAGACAAGGCAACCCTATCTTTACTACTGCTCTATAATTAAAGTGCTTTCCATTCAGTAGTCTTACCCATAAAGATGTCAGCTACTTTTGCTTTGGGAAGCTCATTAATTTTATTATCTTTGTTAACAATTACTGCAATACCATCAGTTGCGATTACAGTATTTCTTGCGCCTTTATCAATTTCACTTTTCTTCAAACCACGAGAAGCCATACCAATATCGCACAAACCACCGAGCACTGCTTTTACACCAGTACTGGAGTCGCTTTGTTGAACTTCAACGTTTACCTTGGGATTAACTTTTTTATAAGCTTCTTTCAATTTTTCCATAACGGGAGTTACAGAAGAAGAACCTGCTACAACAACCTTACCTTCAATTGCAAAGCCTTTGTAATCATTAGCCTTTTCATTGCCAATGTAACCACTCTTAGTGATAATTGCTTGACCTTCTTTAGACATAATGTAATTTACAAAATCTTGAGCCGCAGGTTTGATTTCTCCTTTGGTTACGATATTGAAAGGACGATAAATTTTATAAGCACCACTTTTTACATTTTCAGCACTTGCTTCTGCGCCATCAATCTTCAATGCTTTAACAGTATCATTTAAAGAACCCAAAGATACATAACCAATAGCATTTTTATTACCGGCAACAGCAGTCATCATTACAGCAGTGTTATTAGTAATCGCAGCATTTTCTGTAGTATGGTCTACCTTTTTACCGTTGGCATCTTTCTTTTCGATACCAAAGATTTCAATGAATGCACCTCTTGTGCCGCTACCATCTTCACGGGAAACTACAGCAATTTTGCCACCAGCTTCGGAAGCTTCTTTTTTATCGCTACCGCAACCTATTACACCAAAAGCAAACATTGCTGCTAAAGCTAAACTAACAGTCTTTTTCATTTTCATTATTTAATATCCTCCTTGAGATTCCCTCTCTTGATTACAGGTACAGTATAGCCATGCAGTGTTAAGAACAAATTATGTTAAAGTTAATCTGCTGTTAAGAACTGTTAAATATAAGTAAAAACGACAGGATAATCTGAAAAAAATCAAACTATCCTGTCGTTAAATACTATTCGATTTTGGGTAAACGCACTACAAATTCAGTGCCATCACCTAAATTACTATTAACACTAATATTACCACGATGAACCATGATAGCATGCTTCACTATGGACAAACCCAAACCGGTTCCATCGCGATGCCTGCTCTTGTCAACTCGATAAAAACGTTCAAAGATTCTTTCTTGTTCATCTTCTGCAATACCGATGCCGGTATCCTTAATTGTTATAATCCATTTACGTTTATTCTCACCAAGGTTAATGTCAACACTGCCACCGCAATGATTATATTTTATGGCATTGTCGACCAAATTGGTAAAAACCTCTTCAAGCATGGCCTTAGAACCAACCATTGGCAAAGAATTAACTGTGGACGATAAATTTATTACCACACTATTCTTCTGCGCCTTATTTTGTAATCGCTCCATCACATTTGAGATGACGGTACGCAAATCAAAATGCTCGGAAAAATTCTTTTGTTGTTCGTCCAATTTAGAAAGTCTAATGATATCATCAATTAATTGCAGCAGATTTTTAGCTTCATCATAAATTTTTTGCAAGAACCTTTTTTGATCTCCTTCTTTGACCAAGCCGTTGAGCATGATTTCAGAATATCCCAATACAGATTGCAAAGGTGTCTTTAACTCATGAGAAACATTTGCAGAAAACTCCCTGCGCATTTGTTGTTGACTTACCAAACGTCGTAATATGGGGCGCAGTTCGGGATAGGCTTTTGCTTTCTGAGGTTGTTCTAAATCCAATGCTTCTAAAGGCTCAATAACGCTGGCGGTAATCTTCCTAGCCGCCAAGAACGCACAAGCTAAAAGCACTAATGCTGCAAGAACACTGTACTGAATAACATCTACAAATTGGGACTCTATCATTTCATTTGTTCTGGCAAAACGAATGATATTACCATTAGGCAACTGTACTGCGTAATAAATTACTTCCTTGTCCAGAGTTTCGGAAAGTCTTGTGGCAAAGCCTTCGCTTCCTTCCAAAGCCATACGTACTTCATCGCGTTGCAAATGGTTCTCCATTTGCGTTGCATTAGCGAAATTATCAAAGAGTACTTCCCCTTTAGGAGTAAGCACTGTAATTCTATCATTTATTTTGGCACGAGAAAGCTCATTATAATCAAAATCACCCTGTTCATCCAATACTAACAGTAACTGAGCTTGATTCTTTAATCCTTGCATATTCACTTCTGTAGTTTGGCGATAACTTATCCAAAGGAAAAGGCTTGTTGCCAAAGCCAATACTATCAATGCCAAAAAGAATAAGCTATAAAATATTTTCTTTCTCATTTGTTTACCAACTTATACCCAACACCACGAATAGTTTCAATAAGATCACCGGCACTGCCAAGCTTTTGTCTTAAAGTACGAATATGCACATCTACAGTGCGGGTCTCGCCACAAAATTCGTATCCCCAAATTTCATTAAGCAGTTTATCTCTGGAAAAAACTATACCGGGGTTTATCATCAACTTCTTCAAAATTTCATATTCCTTCAAAGTGAGTACTACAGTTTCCCCCGCAACAGTGACATTATGCGCCGCAACATCAACGCATAAATCACCAACGGTAAGCATACTTGTATGTAAGCCACCACCTTTACAACGGCGCAACACTGCCTTAATACGAGAAACCATTTCCAACATTCCAAAAGGTTTTACGATGTAGTCATCTGCACCACCATCCAAACCTTTTACCTTATCAAATTCAGTTCCTTTTGCAGTTGCCAAAATTACGGGAATATTAGCGTAGCGACTATCAGCACGTAATCTTCGTAAAATACTTATACCATCTTCACCGGGGAGCATAATATCAAGCAGGATAAGTTGGGGCAAACCTTTTTGTAATTCTACAAACAATTCTCCACCACTGCAACAACCAATAGCTTCAAACCCTACTGATTGCAAAGTATAAACTTCTAACTCACGAATGTTATCTTCATCTTCAACGCAATAAATCATTTTCTTTACCTACTTTATGTAAAATTTTACCTGCACATATCATAACGCAAATTTTTTCACGCTTCTGTAAAATTTGCGTAAAAAAGCACCTGCTACAATAATAACAGGTGCAAAAACAGTTACCCTAAAACTTGTCAGAAGTGCCTAAAAAACGCAAAGCTACAAGTATTACAAAATGTACCACAAGTAAGCAGCGTAGGAAACAAGCATAGCTATACCACCCCAACGTTCCAGCGCCTTGGTAGGCAGTACGAAGAGAAAAAGTGCGAAGCTAGAACCCAAAGCTACCCACATATCAAATTCAAAAGCTTTAGCAAAAGCTACAGGGGTAATCAGTGCAGAGAAACCTACAACGAAAAGAATGTTGAAGATGTTACTACCCACGATGTTCCCAATAGCAATATCGGCATTGCCTTTACGCGCCGCAGTTACAGAGGTAAAGAGTTCCGGCAAAGAAGTACCAAGCGCAACAATGGTCAAACCAATGAAGCGTTCACTCAAACCAGCGTAAGTAGCAATTTCAGTTGCTGCACCTACAGTTACATTACTACCAGTCATAATCAAAGCCAAACCTGCAACAGTCCACAAAAGTGCTTGACCAATGGGGTAACCGGCAATTTCTTCACTTTCTTCAATAGGATCTGCTTGTTTGGTAAAGATGTATAAGTAGAACAAATACGCGCCAAACACCGCCGCCAAAAGTGCACCATCAATCAAGGTAACCACGCCATCAAGACCTTGCACATACAAAAGAGCAGTTACCGCAATCATAAAAGGTATTTCAATTTTAATAGTGGACTTTGCTACTTTTAATCTGGTAATCGCAGCAGAAGTACCCAAAATTACAAGCACGTTCAAAATATTACTACCCACAACGTTACCAATGGTAATATCTGCACTACCTTTCAACGCTGCAGCCAAACTTACTGCTGCTTCCGGGGTACTGGTACCCATGGCAACGATGGTCAAACCAATAACAAGCTGCGGGATACCAAAACGAGTTGCGATACTCGCAGCACCTTCAACGAACCAGTCAGCACCTTTACCGAGCATAAAAAAGCCTACAACGAGCAAACCAAATTGTAATAAGATTTCCATATATATTCCTCCCCTTACCTAATAACAAATAAAAAACGAGACCTGTTGTGGAAAATAAAATAATTCCACAACAAAGTCTCGCTACTTACTTACAAAGCCGGATTCTTTCGAATCGTATTGACGACTAGGTAAACATAACTAAGTTATGCCAGCTACTCCCTTTATGCTACGAGTGTACTAAAAAAATTACTAAAAGTCAATTATTTTAATTATTATTCATAGCAGCAATCATTCTTTTAACATAGTCAGCGATGTTAGGTGCACCTTCTGCGCCATGTTTTTCAATGATGTCTGCAATACGGCAGTCAACTACGATACCATCAGCAATGTTGCCCATTGCTTTACCTTGGTCATACTTACGCACACGGAAACCGATTGCTACAGGAACATCGCTTACTTTACGAACTGCTTCTACCATTTCGGAAACTCTTGCTTCTACAACGTCATCTTTAAGCACGCCATAGTAGGATACTGCGTAAACGTAACCTTTTGCCTCTTTAGCAATCATAGCAATTCTATCACGAGAGTTCGGAGTGATGATTGCAATCAAAGCGATATTGCGAGGTTCGCAATAGGGAAGCAGTTCTTCTCTTTCTTCGTAGGGAACGTCAGGAACAAGAATACCGCTAACGCCACATTCCACGCAGTTATCAAAGAATTTTTCGCAACCGTAAGTGTAGATGGGGTTTGCGTAAGTTACAAGCACCACAGGAATTTGAGTTTTTTGGCGCAATTCTTTGAGCATGGTAAAGATTTTATCAGTGGTAGTTCCTGCAGCCAAAGCACGAGCAGCAGAGCGTTGCATTTCTTCACCTTCTGCAACCGGGTCAGAAAAAGGAATACCCAATTCGATAACGCCTGCACCAGCTTCTTCCATGGCAAGGATTAATTCTTTAGTTGCTTCTAAATCCGGGTCACCTGCGGTGATGGAAGGAATCAAAACTTTTTTATTTTTAGCAAATGCTTTTTCAATGTTATTCATGTAAGTCAACCCCCATATAACGAGCGATAGCAGCAACGTCTTTGTCGCCACGACCGGAAATATTTACTACGATGATTTGGTCTTTATCCATAGTAGGCGCCAGCTTGATTGCGTGTGCTACTGCGTGAGCACTTTCGATTGCCGGAATAACGCCTTCAATTTTAGAAAGATAGTGGAAAGCTTGTACTGCCTCATCGTCAGTTGCAGGTACATATTCTGCACGACCGATGTCATGCAACCAAGCGTGTTCGGGGCCAATGCCAGGATAATCCAAACCTGCGGAAATGGAATATACAGGAGCAATTTGTCCGTAGTTATCTTGCAAGAAGTAAGATTTCATACCGTGGAAAATACCCAAAGTACCGTTAGCAATGGTTGCTGCGTTATCAGGATGATTTACGCCACGACCTGCAGCTTCTACACCAATAAGACGCACACCGTCTTCTTTAATGAAATCATAGAAGGCCCCAATAGCATTAGAGCCACCGCCTACACAAGCGATAACTGCATCAGGCAATCTGCCTTCTTTTTCCATAATTTGTTCACGAATTTCTTCGCTGATAATTTTTTGGAAGTCACGTACCATTTCCGGGTAGGGGTGAGGACCCATTACACTACCAAGAACATAGTAAGTATCTTCGCAACGTTCAGTCCATACGCGCATTGCTTCGTTAACAGCGTCTTTCAAGGTTTTGGTGCCACTTTCTACAGCAACAACCTTTGCACCCAAAAGTTCCATTCTAAATACGTTCAAAGCTTGGCGTTCAGTATCTTCCTTGCCCATATAAACAACACATTCCATACCCATGAGAGCAGCAGCGGTAGCAGTAGCTACACCGTGTTGACCTGCACCGGTTTCTGCAATTACACGGGTCTTACCCATTTTTTTCGCCAAAAGTGCTTGGCCAAGAACGTTGTTAATTTTATGAGCACCGGTGTGGTTCAAGTCTTCACGTTTCAAATAAATTTTTGCGCCACCAAGGTCTTTAGTCATACGTTCAGCATAGTACAACAAAGAAGGTCTATTTGCATAATCGCGGTATAAAGCTTTCAATTCTGCTTTAAAATCAGGGTCATTTTTGTAGTGCTCATAAGCTTCTTGCAATTCCAGCACTGCATTCATCAAAGTTTCGGGGATGTATTGTCCGCCGTGAATACCATATCTTCCTTTAGTCATTTTGTTTTTCGCTCCTTACATCAGCTAAATTTTTGCTGTTGGTGTGGTGCTTGCATATAAAAAGCCTGCCCCTGATTACTCAAGGACAGGCGAAAATACTTTACCTGCGGTACCACCTTGTTTCGCCATTACTGACGCACTTTTCGCAGAGTGCCAACACACTCCTCACCCGTAACGTGAGTGCTACGTCGTATCATACTCTTAAACATCATAAATGTTCAATTTCCGTACGCCCTCGACGGTCCATTTATCGAACTGCATCTCTATCCGGCTTCCAGCATCCCGAACTCTCTGTAAGCGCATCTTTCGACTTGATCTCCGTCTCAACGGTTTGTGGTTATTATTAAACTGTTCTTAGTGTACCACTGTCCACGAAAACCGTCAACAATTATTTTTCAACAAATACTTCCGGATATGCCTTCGTCGCCAGTTCTTCCGCAGCTTTGTATGTATATTGAGAAGTACTTACAAGATAATTATCTTTCACCATGACAACTTTACCATTTTTGATGGCGGTGACACTGGCGTAAACAGGGTTCTGCAAAATTCTTTGACGGAACTTTTCCGGGTCACCTTGATTACTGTACTCCCAAGAGGGTGTAATAATCATATCTGGGTTCAGTTCCAGCATCTTTTCTTCAGAAAGTGCACCGTTATGGGGAACGTCAATACCTTCCAAAGCATTAAGGGTACCACTGTAGTAACACAAGTCACTAAAGGTTCCCTTCATACCCAAAGGTCCCATAAAAGACAAGCCCAAAACTTTTACGCGTTTATCTTCAGGAACTTTAGCCATAACTTTTTCGCGAATTTTATTTAAGTCAGCTTGGAGTTTGGCAACAAGTGCTTCACCAGCTTCTTGGTCACCAACCGCTTTACCAGTATCGATGATGAATTTAAAAATATCATCCATATTATCGGGAGTGGTGCATACGTACACTCTAATGCCTGCCGCACGCAAAGCCTTAATCATAGACATTGCATAGTCAGGAATAATTACCAAGTCGGGTTGCAAAGCAACAATCCATTCAATATTAGAGCCTTGCACGCGCTCCTTAACTTGTTTTACCTTCTCCCCTGCACTGCAAATACTGGGGTCATCAGCAAAATAAGTTAGCGCTGCAATACGCTTACTATCAACCAAATCTAAAAGAATTTCGTCAACAGAAACGTTCATACTGATAATACGCTGAGGCTTCTCATAAAAGGAAAGCTTCTGTCCTGTAGCATCAGTTACGCTGTAGAGAATCTCGCCACTATTTTTTTGCGCAGGCTTGATTCCACCGCAACCACTTAAACAAACCGCAAGAAGAATAAGCATTAAAGCAAGTAATCTTTTAAACATCTTCTCACCTGCTATTTGCTAATTGCACAGACAATTTTTTACGCAAGTCATCCATATTGTCATAGCTAAACTCATGAACAACATATTCCGGTTTAATGCAATCTAAAATTTGTTTAGCAGCATTAGTTGCAAACGGATTATGTTGGTCGATGGAGGCAACGTGTTGCCAAATCATGGAGTTGTCCAATTTAGCAGGAGCAATTCTTTCAAAAGAACGTTGGTATTGACCGGACAAAGAACAGCTCAAATGCACGCCCTTAATCAGTTCTGCACACGGGCCAAGCTTATCTACAACGCGACACACATAATCGGCAGCTTCTGCCTCAGTTTTAAGACGAGGATTAGTATTCATCAAGTGACCAGTATCAAGCATGATGCCCACATTTTTACGTTCAATACGTTCAAAGAAATATTTAACGTTGCGAGGATCAGTAAGGCGCAGACCAGGCCACCACAAATTTTCAAAAAGCACAGTTACGTTTTCAGGAATCTCATCTGCAATGCTATTGAATACGTCAGCAGAAGCAAGGAGCACTTCCCTATCGCTGTAATTGAATTCCCAAGTGAAGATTTCTTCGTTATTAGCTTCCGCCACGTGCCACACCATATATTCCGGTGCTTCGGTCAATGCAGCGCCAATATTTCTTCTAATTACAGAAAGCCATTCTTCACGGCTAAAAGCATCTCTAAAATACTGGTTGCGTTCAATTACGTTACGGAACTGTTGTTTCAAACGTTTAGCTTTTTTCAGCCAAAAATCCATCCAATAAGGCCAATAATTAAGATGCACGCCGGTAGTCAAATCCTTGTAAGATTTTCCCGGACGTTCCATTGTATAGATAAATTGCTCAATGCCATCAAGTCCAAACTCCTTGTTAAAATCACGCAAGGTAGTTCCTTTGGCAAGCATATCATTTTCGTACCAATCAATTGTGCAATAATTAAATAAATGCTTGGTCATAGCATCTTTCTCCTATGCAAAAACTAGTTGATTTAATTATAACATACTTCTTTTCGTAAGCGTAGAGCAAAATGGAATTAGTGCTAATAAGAATTAAAAGAACATTTTTAACTTGCCTATACAAACAAAAAACCGTCCTCTCAAAATCGAAAGGACGGTTCTAAAATCTTAAGTTCTTATCCCCAGAAGGAACGTGAACTGCTACGTTTTGGAGCAGTTTCTTTATTAACTTCTACTTGCTCAGGAGTATAGAGAAGCAAATTGTCAGCTACTTTTTCAACATGAGCACCAACAATATAGCTTACACCATTCAGATAGTCAAAGATACGGTTTTTCAAAGCAGCATCAACAGCATCAAAGCTAACCATAATAGCACAACCACTAATCAAAGCATCAGCATATTCACGCACATCACTAAAAGCAACCGGAGTGCGTACTAAAATATTCAAATGTCCGGATTTTACCAAGTGCGGAGCTTCATAGCTTCTATCTTCTTGTTCTTCTGCCATAAAAAATTTCATAGCTGTATTTTTTATGCCCATAACCTTTGCCTCCAAACTGTATCCAAAGCGAACTTAATTTCAAAATCAATAATTAAGAGGATATATTCTTCAATCACTTAAAGAATTCCTGCTACTATCGAAAAAATATTTCTAAATTATGCGTTTTTCATACGACCGCGGATACGACCACGTTCGATACGGTCAAGAACTTTTTTACGCATACGAATGCTTTTCGGAGTTACTTCTACCAATTCGTCGTCATTGATGTGTTCCAAAGCTTGTTCCAAGGAGAAAGTTTTGGGTGGAATGAGACGGATTGCATCGTCACTACCGGAAGCACGCATGTTGCTGACATGTTTCTTTTTGCAGGGGTTAACGTCCATATCGTCTTCACGGCTGTTTTCACCGATGATTTGACCTTCATAAACGTTTTCTGCAGGAATTATGAACATAATGCCACGTTCTTGAGCATTGCCAATGCCGTAGGAAGTAGTTTCGCCATTTTCAAAAGCAACCAAGCTACCACGGGTACGACCGGGAATATCGCCTTTGTATTCTTCGTAACCTGCGAACACATGGTTCATGATACCGTTACCTTTGGTGTCGGTCAAAAATTGGTTGCGGAAACCAATCAAGCCACGAGCAGGAACTTTAAATTCCATACGCAAGTAGCCAGCCATTTCGTGCATGTTGGTCAATTCTGCTCTACGAAGACCCAAGCCTTCCATAACAGCGCCCATATAATCTTGGGGAACGTCAATGGTCAATGCTTCCATAGGTTCGAGCAAGGTACCGGTTTCATCTTCGTGCATGATTACTTTCGGTTTACCAACTTGCAATTCGTAGCCTTCACGACGCATAGTTTCAATCAAGATGGACAAGTGCAATTCACCACGACCAGAAACTTTGAATGCATCCGGGCTATCAGTTTCTTCAACGCGCATGGATACGTTAGTTTCGATTTCTTTGAACAAGCGGTCACGCAAATGACGGCTGGTTACATAGTCGCCTTCTTTACCGGCAAAAGGACTGTTATTTACAGAAAAAATCATGGACAAGGTAGGTTCGTCAATTTTAAGACCTTTCAGCGGTTCAGGATTTTCAAAGTCAGCAATGGTTTCGCCAATGTTAGCGTCTGCCAAACCGATAAGTGCAACGATATCGCCTGCACCAGCTTCTTCGGTTTCTACACGTTTCAAACCTTGATAGGTGTAAAGACGACCAATTTTAGCTTTACGACTACCATTTTCGTCGCACAAGGTTACGTTTTCACCATTGTGAATGGTACCACGAACAATGCGACCTACAACGATGCGACCGACATAGGAATCCCAGTCCAAAGTGTTAACCAACATTTGGAGCGGAGCTTCTACATCAACATTGGGAGCAGGAATATTTTCCATGATTACTTTAAAGAGCGGTTCAAGGTTATCGCTTTCTTCATCCATGGAAAGTTTTGCAATACCGTTACGTGCGGAGGTAAGTACAACTGGGAATTCCAATTGGTCTTCGTCAGCATCCAATTCAATGAACAAGTCCAAAACTTCGTCAATAACTTCGTTAACGCGTTGGTCAGGACGGTCGATTTTATTGATTACAACGATGGGTTTCAAATGTTGTTCCAATGCTTTGCGCAGTACGTATTTGGTTTGGGGCATAGGACCTTCGTAGGAGTCTACCAAAAGCAATACACCATCAACCATGGTCAATACGCGTTCTACTTCGCCACCAAAGTCAGCATGGCCCGGAGTATCGAGAATGTTGATTTTGGTATCACCGTGCATAACAGAGGTGTTTTTGGACAAAATGGTAATGCCACGTTCACGTTCCAAATCGTTGGAGTCCATTACGCGGTCTTCAACGTGTTCGTTGCTACGGAAAATACCGCTTTGTTTAAGCATTGCATCTACCAGAGTAGTTTTGCCGTGGTCAACGTGAGCAATAATCGCGATATTGCGCAAATCATTTCTAATCATTAATGTTTTTCTCCCCTTCGAAAAATTAAAATGCCTTTAGGCACAACTGTCAAATAAATATAAAGAAGGCTGCTTGTCAAGAGCAGCCTTCGTAAAACTACTAAATAATTATATGCTTTTTAAAAAGACGTGTCAACAATTTACCGCTATTTATTTAACAACGGTAGGCAGCCAAGTTGCCAGTTCCGGGAACAAGCACAGGATGAAGATAAGCAAGAACATTGCTGCGCCAAAGGGAATAACACCTTTCACGATTTCGGTCATCTTGCTGTCCGGGCTGATGCCTTGAAGTACGAACAGGTTCATACCTACGGGCGGAGTAATGAGCGCCAATTCCAAGTTCAAAAGCATTACAACGTTGAACCAGATGGGATCGAAGCCCAAGCTCATAATCAGCGGGAACAAAATGGGCAGAGTAATGAAGATAATGGAAACAGATTCCAAAATACAACCTAAGAAGAGCAACAAGCAGTTAATTGCAATGAATACTACCCAACGACTGGTTTCCAACTCTGCAACATAATTGGTCAACGCTTGCGGAGCATCCAAAATGGTCAATACGAACCCGAAGAGGCTTGCACCAATCATAATGGCGAAAATCATACAAGTAGTTTTAATGGTATCGTTCAAAATACCGGGGATATCTTTGAAACCCAAAGTTTTATAAACGCAGAAGGTAATAAACAAGCTGTAAACAGTACCAATACCTGCAGCTTCAGTGGGGGTAAAGATACCAGTATAAATACCGCCAACTACGATTACAGGAAGCATCAAACCCCAGAAAGATTTTTTCAAAGCTTCAAAACGTTCATCCCAAGAAGCAGCTTCTTCACGAGGAAGATTACGGGAGCTGTAAACTACGATTGCAGTGAACATAGCAGTCATGATTACACCGGGAATAACGCCGGACATAAACAATTTACCAATGGATTCATCGGTAATCGCACCGTAAAGAATCATCGGAATAGAAGGCGGAATCAAGATACCAAGAGTACCGCCTGCAGCAACAGCACCTAAAACCAAAGGTCTTTGGTAACCACGAGAAAGCATTTCCGGAATCGCAATAGCACCTATAGTAACAGCGCAAGCTACAGAAGAACCGGTGATAGCTGCGAAAACTGCACAAGCCATAACGGTTGCAATGCCCAAGCCACCGGGCAAATGACGGAGCCATTTATGTGCCAAACCAAAGAGGTCATTACCAACTTTACCGGTTAACAAAATTTGGCTCATTAAGATATACATAGGAACTGCTGTCAATACAAAATCATCTAAGGATTTGTAACCGATAATGGGAAGCTGAGCAAGAGCACCATCGCCACCCATAAAGAGAACCATACCGGCAACGCCACCCAAGCCTAAGGAAAAGGCAACGGGCAAACCGGAAGCCAAGAGGATTAAGAGTAAGAGGGTAAAACCAATAATCATTTCGCTACCTCCTTACCAAAATCATCATTTTTAATCTTATTAATATCAATCAACAACGTTTTTACGATTTGCAAGAACAATACTGCCATACCAATGGGCATGGAGATTTGCGGAATCCACAACGGAGTACCTAAAGTAGAAGGTGCGCAGTTGTTAAACTCTAAGGAACGCATGGTCATTTCCCAAGCTTCTACTGCAAACACAAAGCTATAGAAAATTGCTGCGAGACAAGTTAAAACTTCAACATAGCAACGAGTTTTAGGAGAGAAATTGGTCATAACCAATTCTACTTGAATATGCTTTTTGCCAGCGTAGGTTACGCCCATGCCCAAAAAGCCAGCTACAACAACGCAATAGGTGGAAATTTCCATTACCCATTCGGTGGGTGCATTAAAAATGCTGCGGCAAATTACTTCATAAACAATCATGAAGCCACAGAACAATACCAAAGCACCTGCAATAACACCGCACATCTTTGTTATAGCGTTGACAAATTTTTCGTATGATTTAATGAAACTTTCCACGATAACACACTCTTTCTTAAATGAGCCGCCAGAATGGCGGCTCATTTAAAACTATTATTTTACGCAGATATCAATCAATTCTTGACCGAATTTGCCATTTTCTTTAATGAAGAGATCCCAAACCGGTTTAGTAGCGTCGCGCCAAGCTTGGAGTTCATTTTCAGGAACTTCATAAACTTCCATGCCTTTAGCTTTCAAATCTGCCAATGCTTTCAAGTCTTCTGCTTTTGCGTTAGCACGAATCATATCACGAACTTCGATAGCAGCTGCGTCAAGAGCTTTCTTTTGGTCAGCATTCAATTTGCTGTAGGATTTTTCGTTAATAGCAACGATGAATTCCGGGGAAGCATGGTTGGTAACAGTCAAGTATTTATGTACTTCGTACATTTTGCGGTCACGCATTGCGGTAGTACCGGAAGTTTGGCCATCGATGGTACCACGTTGGATGCCCATATAAACTTCACTGGAACCCATGGTTACGGAAGAAGCGCCCATAGCTTTAATGGTTTCTGCGGAATATTTGCTGTAGCCGCGGATTTTCAGACCATCAAAGTCAGCAGGAGTTTTAACTAATTTTTTGTTATTTGCATATTGTACGAAACCGTAGTCAGCCCAAATCAAAGGACGAACGCCTTTTTTCATTAATTCGTTGCCAAGTTTTTCGCCCAAACCGCTGTCGATAGCTTTGTCAACTTTTTCGTAGCTGGGGAAAATGAAGGGAACGTCGAAAATATCCATTGCCGGAACGATGGTTGCCCAACGACCAACAGTATTCAGCCCCATATCAATACCACCGGAGATAATTGCATCGTTCATGTTTTTATCGTTGTAAAGTTGGCCAGCAGGATAAATTTGAATGGTAACAGAGCCTTTAGATTTTTCGTTAGCTTTGTCTTTCAAAACATCCATTGCTTTTACCAGCGGATGGCTGGAAGGAAGAGCAGTTGCCATTTTCAAGGTAACTTTTTGATCAGCTTTTTTATCTCCACCGCCGCAACCTGCTACGGTCAATGCCATTGCTGCTGCCAATGCTGCTACTGCGAATTTTTTAGTCCATTTCATAATAAAACATCCTTTCCTTTAAAGCCTTAGCTTTTCTTTACTAATTTATTATTTATATTTTTTATCCAGCTCGTTATAGTCATTCAAGCCGATAAAATTATTAAACTGATTGAAATCTAGCATCTTATCCCTACAGTTTGCAGTACTGCCTTCATCACGCAAGGTGCGTAACACATCTCGGAAGGCTTTCGTAACTGTATAAACCGAAGTACAAGGATAGAATACTACGTCATACCCAAGGTTTTCTAAATCTTTAGCGTTGAGGTACGGAGTCTTACCTCCTTCAATCATATTCGCCAAAAGTATCGTATCCGGGAAAGCTTTGCGAATTTCTTCAAGCTCCCATTCATTTTGTGGAGCTTCGATGAAAAGCGCTTCTGCACCATTTGCTAGGTACAACTTGCCACGTTCGATAGCAGCGTCTAAACCAAGAACTGCTCTTGAATCAGTACGTGCGATGATGATTGTATCTTCATCTGTTCTAGCATCTACTGCTGCTCTAATTTTCTTAGCGTGTTCATCCGCTTCGATAACCTGCTTACCAGCCATGTGACCGCAACGCTTAGGCCAAACTTGGTCTTCAAAAAGTATCGCGTCCGCACCGGCAACTTCGTATTCACGCACGGTTCGCATTACGCTTAGAGCATTACCGTAACCAGTGTCACCATCTGCAAATAGGGGAACATTTGCTGCTCGCTTGATAGTTCTTAAGGCTTCTGCCATCTCCGTCATTGATAGATAACCAACGTCCGGCTCGCCTAACCTTGAAGCAGCTACTCCGTAACCGCCCATTACCAGTGCATCAAACCCAACTGATAAAGCAATCTTGGCAGTTAGAGCATCGTATACGCCGGGCAACATCAAGATTAATTTTTGCTGAAGCCTTTCCCGCAAGACCTTTCTTGTGTTCATCTAAACATCTCCTTAAAATATGAAAGCCCCCACCGACATCGTCGATAGGGGCGTGGATACGCGGTACCACCCTAAATTATACTCTTTACCTTAACGCAGTCTCACGCTCTTCCCTACTGTTATTTCAGGAAAAGAGCTTGCGGGTGAGAGAAATTGAAGCCAACTTTTCAGCTTGCACCAACCGCTGAATCTCTAAAATGTGTCTTCACTTCATTCCCGTTCATAGCTTTTACTATGTTACATTTTTGTTTTAAAAATTAAACATAGTATAACAATCTGTTCTTAATCTGTCAACTAATTCAAAGAAATTAATGGCAAATTCCATAAACACGCAATTAATTGTATTATTGTTTACAAATTCGTATAGCGTGTTTTGTAGACATCCATTAATAAAAAAAGATTGTGCCTAAAACCCTATAAGCAAAAGTTTTAAACACAATCATTTTAAAAATCACAACTTCAAAAAACGTCTCCAAGTAGCATTCTTAGCCTGAGAACAGTTCCCACAATTATTACAGCTACTAGCAACTCTTTCTCCAAAATATTCCAATAAATATTTTCGCAAGCAACCAGAAGTATTACAGTAAACTATCATTTTATCAAGAAGCTTTAATTCTTTGTCCTTCCATTCTAAATCAGGTTGGTCATGCCCGATAAGATATGTATTAACGGCAATATCACTCTTATCATAGAGAAGTAAACATTCCGCCTGCTTACCATCACGTCCCGCTCGACCTGCTTCTTGGTAATAACTTTCTATATCCTTAGGCATATTATAATGGACTACAAAACGCACATCTGATTTGTCAATCCCCATACCAAAAGCATTAGTCGCTACAATAATCTGCACTTGACCTTTAACAAAATAATCTTGATTACTTTGACGTTCCTCAGGAGTAAGACCCGCGTGATAACGAAGTGCCAAATATCCTTGCTTAACAAGAATCTGTGTAACCTGTTCTACTTTATTACGAGTAGCACAATAAATTATTCCACTTTCATTTTTATGTTTAGCAAGAAAATCTAACAAAGAACGTTCCTTGTCTAAACTGCGTTGCACGCTAAAATAAAGATTAGGTCTATCAAAACCATGTACAACAACTTTAGCATTACTTATATTTAAACGATTTACAATATCCTCACGCACTTCTTCCGTAGCAGTAGCAGTAAAAGCTGCCACTAAAGGATGCTTAGGCAAAAGAGCAATGAAATCAGGAATATTGTAGTAGTCTTTTCTAAAACTATGTCCCCATTGGGAAACGCAGTGAGCTTCGTCAACAGCAACAAGAGTAATATTAGCACGCTTAGCAAAAGCTACAAACTGTTGATTAGCTAAACGCTCAGGAGCTACATATAAAAACTTCACCCTACCATTTAAAGTATCGTATAAAATCTTACCATATTCATTGCTATTCAAACTGCTATCCACATAGGCAGCACCTATTCCTTTAGCAAGCAAAGCTTCTGCTTGGTCCTTCATCAAAGAAATAAGAGGAGAAATTACAAGAGTAATTCCTTCCATTAACAATGAAGGCAACTGAAAACAAATACTCTTACCAGCACCGGTAGGAAGTACTGCGAGAACAGGTCTCTTATTTATTATTTCATTTATAATCTCTTCTTGCCCCTGACGGAACTGCTCATAACCAAAGTAATGACGCAGAGCGTTCCGTAAGGCAATGTTTAAATTATTATTCATAAGACCTCTAGTAAATAATTGATACCTACATTATATCATATAGCTTACAACCAAAATTCAAATATAAAAAAGAAAAACAGCACTGCGTTAGCAGTGCTGTTTTCTAACCGGCAGCTTTCTATCCTCCCAGGCCGCTTCCAGCCAAGTACTTTCGACGTTTAAGGGCTTAACTACTGTGTTCGGGATGGGAACAGGTGGATCCCCTTAGCCATCACCACCGGATTTTTCTC
>JBGVIJ010000042.1:0-7391 GCA_045123075.1 Phascolarctobacterium sp.
CGTGAAACCAGCCTTAAGATGAGATCTCTCATAGAGTAATCTAGTAAGACACCTTGGAGAACACGAGGTTGATAGGTCGGGAGTGTAAGTACAGCAATGTATTCAGCGGACCGATACTAATATGTCGAGGGCTTGACTTAAGACTTTACTCATAGTAAAATTCTTCTGAGAAGTTTTCAGGGTATAACCTGAAAGAGAAAAATCCGGTGGTGATGGCTAAGGGGATCCACCTGTTCCCATCCCGAACACAGTAGTTAAGCCCTTAAACGTCGAAAGTACTTGGCTGGAAGCGGCCTGGGAGGATAGAAAGCTGCCGGTTAGAAAACAGCACTGCATACGCAGTGCTGTTTTTCTTTTTATATGTATTCTTTTTGCCTATGCAACAACTATCTTGTAAATATAATTCAGTGTGTTAAAATATTATAGTCAAATATTCTAGAAACTTTTTTACGTGGAGGTTCTTTTTATGAATAGAACTTCTTTTTGGGCGGTAATCTCCCTTGCAATCGGTCACCTAGTTACAGATATGCAGGCAGGTGCATTGCCCATAGTGTTGCCCCATCTGAAAGAACTGTTTTCTTTAAGTTATGCGCAGATGGCAACTATTATTTTAACTCAAAATGTTACTTCTTCTGTAATTCAACCTGTCTTTGGTTATATTACTGATAAAAGGTCTTTGCCTGCCCTGCTTCCCTACTGTGCAGCTTTAGCGGGAGCTGGTTTTGCTGCCATTGGTTGGGTAAGCTCTTACGCACTTTTACTTTTAACTGTTATTATCATTGGTGTGTCCAGTGCTTCTTATCACCCCCAAGCTTCTAAAACCGTAAACTTTCTAAGTGACGAGAATTCTAAAGCTCAAAATATGGGTTTATTCTCTTTAGGCGGTAACGCTGGTATGGCTGCAGGCTCCATGATGATGACCTTCCTTATAGGTTTATCAGGTGGACTTCACAATACTATGTATTTTGTTTTGCCCGGCATTTTAGTTTTTGGTTTTATGATGCACTATATGCCGGAATATAAGCGCGTTAATCTGGAGCATTCTCTGAAACGTGCTGCAGCTAAAGCAAAAGGTAATGCTGAAAAGCTTTCCTATTTTGGTTTAGTAATGGTTCTATTCTTTATTTTTATGAGATCTACCATTCACACAGGTATGTCTACCTATTTGCCCCTTTTCTTTATGAAGTTTAGAGATGTAGAACCTGTTTTTGCAAGTTTACTTGTAACAGTTTTCCTTTTAGGTGGCGTAGCGGGAACTTACATCGGTGCGGTGCTTAGTGATAGATTAGGTGCTCGTGCTATCATCTTAGGCTCTATGATTTTGAGTATTCCTCCTATTTGGGCACTTGATAAAGTTACTACGGAGTTCACCATTGTCGCAGCTGTTGCTTTGGCTGGGTTCTTCATTATTGGTTCTAATGCAACCACTATCGTATTGGCGCAAACTATGCTTCCTAATAATGTAGGTATGGCTGCAGGTTTAACCATTGGTTTTAGTGTAGGCTTAGGTGGTTTAGGTGTAACTATCTTAGGCGTGCTGGCAGATAATTACGGTTTGCCCTTTGTTATTAATTTGCTGACTTGGCTTTCAGTTGGTGCAACTATTATGACATTGAAAATTCCTATTCCTGAAAGTTTGCGTAAGAAATTTTAATAGAGGTTATTATATGGATAGAAACTATAAACTTGGTGTGCTTAGTGGTTTAGGTGCCTACTTCTTATGGGGCATTCTACCTATATATTGGAAGCTTTTACACGAAGTTCCGCCTTTGGAAATTTTGGCAGGACGTTGTATGTGGTCCCTAGCTTTCGTTGGCTTCCTAATTGTAGTGATGGGAAAGCTTGAAATGTTCAAGGCAGAAGCTAAAGAGATTTTCAGCACCTGGAAAAATACCTTAACTATGTTTGCAGCTGCTTTTGCTGTAAGTATTAACTGGGGGATTTTTATTTGGGCAGTTGAATCTGGACGAATTGTAGAAACCAGTATGGGTTACTACATCAATCCTTTGGTAAACGTTCTCTTTGGTATGCTCTTTTTAGGCGAACGTCTTAATAAATTACAAAGTATCGCTGTGCTCTGTGCTTGTGCCGGTATTGGCGTTATGGTTGTAAAAAATGGCAGCTTACCTTGGGTTTCCGTTTCCTTGGCTGCAAGCTTTGCCTTTTATGGACTGCTGAAAAAGATTATCAAAGTTCAAGCTTTGACCAGTATCTTTTTGGAAACCTTGTTCGTAACTCCCATAGCTTTAGCTTATACATATTATCTTAGCTGTAACGGTGGTAGTAGTTACGAAAAATGTGGTTGGGATATTATTGGTCTATTGATGTTCTCCGGTGTAGTAACTGCAGTTCCGCTTTTGCTCTTTACTAATTGCGCAAAACATGTACCATTATATATGACTGGCTTTTTGCAATACATCTCTCCTACTTTGACTTTACTTGTTGGCGTATTCATGTATGGGGAAGCATTTACTGTAAGTCATGCCCTCGCCTTTGGTTGTATTTGGACAGGTATTGGCTTCTTCATTGTTTCTCAATTGCGCACAATAAAATAAGAACTTATAACGCATTCAAGGTTACTTGGGTGCGTTATTTTATTATAAAAATAGCTAATTGTTTGTTCAAAATGGCAGTAGGATTGCCTATTAAGCGAACAACAAAATAGTTGCCTAAACAGGGGTAAACACCCTATATTTACAACATCTAGTAGTGTGGAAAGACTGGATATAATTCACAAAAGTTATCCACAGATTGTGCATAAGATGTTGATAACAGGGGTAAAACGACGCATTTATGAGGGTTTATTAACTTTCATAATGTGGAAAACTTGCGGATATATAGAAGTTTTCCACAAAAACTGTGGATAAGCCTGTGAATAATGTTGATAAATAGTGTTGAATTTGTGAACTGAATACACACATTTAGTGGAGGAAAAAGCGGGTGGAAAATGTCCCGGCGAACAGAAATCAAACAAAAGTTTTTCGGGTAATAAATTAGTTTATGCTTGCATAAAAAGCGATTTTTAGAGATAATATTACTATCTATGATTAAAAATAGTTGGAGGAAAAGAAATGGCATTTAAACAAGCATTAGCAGTTGCTGCAATTGAAAAAGTAGCAGGCAAAATCATAAATAAATCTTTGTGTGAAGTCCCCGGCGGTTGGTTGGCATTGGCTATGACCGAAGAAGGCAAACGTTTGGTGTTCGCTTCTAAAGAAGAATCCCAATTGGGCAAAATGCTCATCGCTGAAAGAACCGGTGAAGAAAATGGTGTAAATGTTGCTGTTATGCAACTTAACTCTAACAATGGCGCAGCAGTTCGTCGTTTTGTAAAATGGGCAGCTCCCAGCGCTTGCGGTACCAAAGGTACCAGCGTTGGTTTTAGCGATTGGGTTGGCGCAGCAGATGCTTTCGCTGCAGAACTTTTTGCTAAACGTCAAATGAAACCTGTTTTGGTAGATTATACTGCTGACAACAGCGCGGCTTTGAAACGTAACTTCCTTGAAGCAGTAGACACTGCTACTTGGGGCGTTATGGAAAACGGCTACAAAGAAGGTTACGGTGCAAACGCAGCTGGCCTGAAAACTGAAGAAGACATTGTAAAAGCATTGCTCTACGGTTACAGCATGGTTGGTTTTGACTGCAGCGAAAAAATTGACCTTTCTTTGGAAAAACTTTCCGATGAAGCAGTTGAAAAACGCTACAATGAATTGAACGAAGTGTTCCGTGCAGCATTGGCAGCTTCCTATTTGAATGCAGAATTCAAAGTTGGTTCTAACACTGTTAAATTTACTGAAGAACAACTCCGTCGTATCGTAATGGAATATGGCGAAGCAATCATGCACGTACAATTCATCTATAACTCCTATTTGAAAAACACTCCGTGGGATATCGACTTCGAACTTTCCTTGTCCAAACCGGGCAAAATGTTGACTGTTCAAGAACATTACCTGATTGCAAACGAATTGCAACGTAACAATATTAAATTGGCTTCCATCTGCTTGGATGGCATGCAAGAACAAGAAGCATTGAAAGAAGATTTGCAAGTACATTGCGAAATCGCAGATACCTTTGGCTATCGCCTGAGCTTCTGCAACGCTGACTTGGCACAAGTTGACTTTGCAAGCGCAAACAAATTCTTGAAAGGCAAAGTACATTTTAAACTGACCAACGTATTGTGGCTGGCAGCTCTCCAAATTATCGCTGCTAACAATGCAGAACTTATGGGCAAAATCGCTGCAGCTGCTGAATTGGAAGTTGCTACTGCAGAAGAACTTACCGCTGAAACCGAAATTGGCAAAGCTTATGCATTAGCATATGCAAAAGTACTTGGCCCGGATGCTGGCAATATGAGTGCTGAAATTAAAGACTATTTGTTGGTAAATCAAAATGACTATGCAACAAGTGTTACAAAAAATGTAGAATTTTACCTTAAAAAGTTTTAATGAAACTTTTTGTTGACAAAAAACGAAAAAAGGTGCATAATACTCTTAATTTCAAATTTGCAGTAAAGGTAATGATTGGGACGGAAAGCAAGCGCAAAGTCTTAGAGAGCCGATGGTTGGTGTAAATCGGTACGGAGCCTTGTGGAGTAAATCACCCATGAACTCGTCAGCGAAAGTATTAACTAGTAGACTGATGCGTAGCAGATACGTTACATCTGAGCTGGTTGTTGGACTGGTGCAAAAGTGATAAATAAGGGTGGTACCGCGTTGTATATTACGCCCCTGCTGTATAAGCAGGGGCTTTCTTTATAAATAAATGCTATGCAGTGTAATAGGCAGCCCCACATTATAAGGAGGAAGAAGTAATGTTTGATAAAGTACTTGTAGTCGGTAAGAACGATGAAACTTTATTACCGAGAGTTTTAAGAGTGTTAGCAAAACAAGGCGCACAAGTACGCTCCTTACATATGGACGCGCAAGAAGATACCTTGCGTTTGGAAATTAAGCTGGCAGATGTTGTTGCTGCTCAGGTTGCAAAACTGTTAGCTAAACAAGTATCCGTTGTATCCGTGGATACTGTAGCGTAAGGAGGTACATTTAATGAAGATGACAGGTGCTCAGGCTATCATCAAAGTTTTGCAAGAGCAAGGCGTTGATACAGTCTTTGGATATCCCGGCGGGGCAGTTATTCCTTTGTATAATGCATTGTATGATGCTCCTCTGAAAAATATTTTGACTGCGCATGAACAAGGCGCAATCCACGCAGCAGATGGTTATGCACGTGCTAGCGGTAAAGTTGGTGTATGTATCGCAACTTCCGGTCCCGGCGCAACTAATATCGTAACCGGTTTGGCTACCGCGTATCTGGACTCCATCCCCGTAGTTGCTATCTCCGGACAAGTTCCCGTAGCAAACTTAGGTAGAGATGCTTTCCAAGAAATCGACATTGTGGGCGTAACAATGCCCATCACTAAATATAATGCCATCGTGCGCAAGAGCGAAGACCTTGTGCCGATGCTGAGAAAAGCTTTCGCTATTGCAAAAGAAGGCAGACCCGGTCCTGTTTTAATTGACGTTCCAAGTGATTTGACCGTTAAAGAACTGGATTATCCGGAGTTAGAAAAAGTAGAACTGCCAGAAGTAGTTAAGGCCGATGAGGGGAATTTAGAAAAAGCAGTTGCTGCATTAAATGAAGCACAAAGACCTGTTTTGATGGTTGGTGGCGGTGCAGTAACCAGTGGCGTTGAAGCAGAATTGCTTGAACTGGCACACAAGGCAGACTTGCCTGTAGTAAGCACTTTGATGGGCTTGGGTGTATACCCCGGCAGTGATGAAAGAGCAATTGGTTTGACCGGCATGCATGGTCATATGGATTGCAACCTTGCTGTTGCCAATGCTGACGTACTTATCGTAGCAGGTAGCCGTTTAAGTGATAGGGTAACCGGTGACAGAAATCGTTACGCAGGTACCAAAACCATTATCCATATGGATATTGACCCGTCCGAATTAGACAAGAACGTTGCAGTTCCTTTGCACCTGACCGGTGATTTGAAAGAAACTTTGGCGAAGTTCTTGCCTTTGGTTAAAGAAAACAAGCATCCCCAATGGTGGGAACAAATCAGAGAATGGGATAAAATGGAAGACCGCTTCCTGACCAGTGGCGAAAGACTTACTGCTCCTTGGGTAATGACCCAACTGAACAAAACTTTTGCCGACAGAGATACCATTTTTGTAACTGACGTTGGTCAAAACCAAATGTGGGCTGCTCAATACTTAACCATTGATAAACCGCGTCATCATTTGACTTCCGGTGGCTGTGGCACTATGGGCTTCGGTTTACCCGGTGCTGTAGGTGCAGCTTTTGCCAAACCGGATTCCCAAGTCGTACACATCTGTGGCGATGGTGGTTTTAAAATGACTGGTATGGAAATGTTTACCGCAAGCCGTGAAAACTTGCCCCTTATCAGCATCGTAATTAATAACAGCTGCTTGGGTATGGTAAGACAATGGCAACAACTCTTCTACAACGAAAGATACTCTAACACTATTTTGACAGAGTTTGATTTCGTAGGTTTTGCAAAATCTTGCGGTGGTGATGGCGTAACCGTTACTACTTGTGAAGAATTTACTAAAGCTTTGGCAGAAGCTCAAGGCAGAACCAAACCTTTCTTGATTGAAGTCCAAATTGAACAAAGCGACTTGGTAGAACCTATGGTTGCAGCAGGCGCTGTTATCTACGACTTCGTAAAAACTCATATTTAACCGTCGATAAATATAGCCAATCCCTATATTTACTGATAAATTATTTTACTTAACTAGAGGTGTTTTATTATGGTACAAATTTATTACAACGAAGACGCGAATCTGGAATTATTAGCAGGTAAAACCGTTGCTATCATCGGTTATGGTTCTCAAGGTCACGCTCATGCACTCAACTTGCAAGAAAGTGGCGTAAATGTTGTTGTTGGTTTGTATGAAGGCTCCAAATCCTGGGCTAAAGCAGAAGCTGCTGGCCTTAAAGTTATGGTAGCTGCAGAAGCTGCAAAAGTAGCTGACGTAGTTATGATTCTTATCCCCGACGAAAAACAAGCTGCTACTTACTACAAAGATATCGAACCGAACCTGGAACCGGGCAACGCTTTGGCATTCGCTCACGGCTTCAACATTCACTTCAACCAAATCGTTCCTCCTGCAGGCATCGACGTATTCATGGTAGCTCCGAAAGGCCCCGGCCATTTGGTTCGTCGTACTTATGTTGAAGGTAGCGGTGTTCCCGTATTGGTAACCGCTTATCAAGATGCTACTGGTAAAGCATTTGACCTTGCTTTGGCTTATGCTAAAGGTATCGGCGGTACCCGCGCTGGCGCATTGACCACTACTTTCCGTGAAGAAACTGAAACCGACCTCTTCGGTGAACAAGCAGTTCTTTGCGGTGGCGTAACTGCC
>JBGVIJ010000043.1:0-45100 GCA_045123075.1 Phascolarctobacterium sp.
AATTGAAGACTGGTGAGTTTAAGCCAGAATATGTTGGTCAACTTAATTTTTATTTATCAGCAATTGATGCCAACCTGAAAACAGAACAAGATAATTCTACGATTGGTTTGTTGTTGTGTAAAAATAAGAATAATATTGTAGCTGAATATTCTTTGAAAGACATATCTAAACCTATTGGGGTCAGCGAATATAAAATTACTAATAATCTCCCTGATGAATTTGAAAAACAGTTGCCTTCTATCGAGGATATTCAGCGTCGTATAAAGTGAAAAAGAGGCGTTTGAAAAATGAAAGAAGCTACCTTTACAGGTAGCTTCTTTATCATAACTAGATTGATAGTAAAATATTTCAGACAACAAAAAAACCTGTCCTCTTTCGAGAACAGGTCAGCTTGTAAAATAAATAAGTGCACGCGCGTAAACTTATTTCTCAATCAATTAGCCCATAGCGTTGATTTTTTTAGCAAGTCTGGATTTTTTGCGAGCTGCAGCATTTTTGTGGATAATGCCTTTGCGAGCTGCTTTATCGATCAAACCGGAAGCAGTAGCGAAAGTAACTTTTGCGTCTTCTTGAGCACCAGCTTCAGTCAAAGCAACTACTTTACGAGAAGCGTTACGGAGAGCAGCTTTCATCGGAGCGTTTTTAGCACGACGTTCTGCATCGGTTTTTACACTGCGGATAGAAGATTTAATGTTCGGCAACTGAATTCACCTCCTGACTTTTTCTGTACTGAAATATTCTAACACAATGTTCCCCGTTATGCAAGGTTTCTGTGAAAAAAATTTAAATAATATTGTGGAGAAGAAGCAGTAAGAACACAATGGGTGGTACTTTTTATCGTAGACAGTCCTTGCTTTGAGATGTTATAATAATCTGTACTGAAAAAATAATTATTAAAACTTTTTACATAAAGGAGCTTACGATGGATCAAAGCAAAATCCGCAATTTTTCTATTATTGCCCATATCGACCATGGCAAGTCCACTTTAGCTGACAGATTGATTGAATACACCGGCACTCTTTCCAAACGTGAAATGGAAGAACAAATTCTCGACTCCATGGATTTAGAACGTGAACGTGGTATTACTATTAAAGCGCAAGCTGTGCGTAGCATTTATAAAGCACGCGACGGCGAAGAGTATATGCTTAACTTTATCGATACCCCTGGTCACGTAGACTTTACCTACGAAGTTTCTCGTGCTTTGGCTGCGTGCGAAGGTGCGCTGCTCGTTATTGACTCTACCCAAGGCATTGAAGCACAAACTTTGGCTAACGTTTACTTGGCGCTTGATAACGATTTGGAAATTATCCCCGTTGTAAATAAAATTGACCTTCCCAGTGCTGACCCCGACCATGTTAAAAAAGAAGTTGAAGACGTAATCGGTATTGATGCTTCTGACGCTGTACTTTGCAGTGCGAAGACTGGTATCGGTATTGAAGATGTATTGGAAGCAATCGTAGCGAAAGTACCTGCTCCCAATGGTGATTCTGAAAAACCGCTGAAAGCATTGGTGTTTGACTCCAAGTTTGACGCATACAAAGGCGTAGTGCTTTATGTGCGTGTTATCGACGGCAGCATCAAAAAAGGCATGAAGATTCGCATGATGGCAACCGGTGCTGAATTTGACGTAACTGAAGTTGGTTACTTTAAACCCGGTCTTGTTAACGTAGATTCTTTGGAAGTTGGTCAAGTAGGTTTCTTTGCTGCTTCCATTAAAAACGTAAAAGATGCTCGCGTTGGTGATACTGTTACCGATGCTAACAATCCTGCTCCTGCTGCACTCCCCGGTTATCGCAAAGCTACTCCGATGGTATTCTGCGGTCTCTATCCTGTAGAAAACTCTGACTACGATAACTTGCGTGATGCTTTGGAAAAACTCCAATTGAACGACGCATCCTTGGTGTTTGAACCGGAAACCTCCATCGCATTGGGTTTCGGTTTCCGTTGTGGTTTCTTGGGCTTGCTCCACATGGACGTTATTAAAGAACGTTTGGAACGGGAATATGGTTTGGCACTTATTACCACTGCTCCTAACGTAATTTACCAAGTGTTCCGTACCAATGGTGACGTTGAAATGGTAGATAACCCGGCTCACTTCCCCGAACCGACTGTTATCGACCACGTAGAAGAACCTTTCGTAAATGCAACCATCATCGTTCCTAAAGACTATGTTGGTGCAGTTATGGAACTTAGCCAAGAAAAACGCGGTGAATACGAAAACATGACTTATCTTGACGAAACTCGTGTAATGATTCACTATGCTCTTCCCTTGAGTGAAATTATCTATGACTATTTTGATAGATTGAAATCCACAACTCGTGGTTATGCTTCTTTGGACTACGAACTTTGCGGTTATCGTGCTTCCAATCTGGTTAAAGTTGACATTCTGCTCAACGGTGACCAAGTTGACGCACTTTCTGCAATCGTACATCGCGACAAAGCACAAGTACGCGGTCGTCAATTGGTAGAAAAATTACGTAGCCTGATTCCTCGCCAAATGTTTGAAATTCCTGTTCAAGCTGCTATCGGTAATAAAGTTATCGCTCGTGAAAACGTACGCGCAATGCGTAAAGACGTATTGGCTAAATGTTATGGCGGTGACATCAGCCGTAAACGTAAGCTGCTTGAAAAACAAAAAGAAGGTAAAAAACGCATGAAACAAGTTGGTTGCGTAGAATTACCGCAAGAGGCTTTTATGGCGATCTTAAAGATGGATTAAAATTAAAAAAAGCTCTGCTTAAAAGCAGAGCTTTTTTTGAAGGTAATATTAATGAAAGATTATAATCAAATTCAAGCAACCTATATCCACACACCCTTTTGCGTGCAAAAGTGTTTGTATTGCGACTTCGCATCCTATGCTTGTCGTGATACTAATATAATGAAGGAATATGCACAAAGTGTGTGTCGTGAAATCGCCAATGGTGGGGCAGTGAAGTTGCCTGTAAACCCGCAAGCTACCATTTATTTTGGTGGCGGCACTCCTTCCACACTTCCCATTGAGTGTATCGCACAGATTGTAGGTGCCTTAAAAGAATATGAATATTGGCAAACTCCTGCGGAAGCAACTATTGAGGTAAATCCCGGTACTGCAGATTTGGAAAAGTTAAAGGCTTTGCATGCTTTAGGCTTTGACCGCATTAGTTTTGGGGTGCAGTCTTTAAATGATGGCGAGCTTAAAACTATTGGTCGCATTCATTCTGCAAGTGAAGCGTTGCAGGCAATCGCTTGGGCAAAAGAAGCAGGCTTTGCTAGAATCAGTGCAGATTTAATTTACGGCTTGCCCGGTCAAACAATGGAAAGCTTACGCCAAACTTTAGCAGAGCTTACTGCTACAGGCATTGAGCACGTTTCCGTCTACGGTTTGATTGTGGAAGAGGGGACTCCGCTCTGCACTCTTATTAATGAAGGAAAGTTAAGCTTGCCCGACGAAGATACTGCCGCGGATATGTATGAGCTGGTGCAAAGCTTCTTAAAAGAGCAAGGCTTTGAGCGTTATGAGATTTCCAACTACGCTAAAAACGGACAGTATTCTAAACATAATTTAGTTTACTGGAAGTACCAACCTTACGCTGCTTTTGGTGCTGCTGCTTGTGGTTTTGATGGAAGCTCTCGTTTTACAGCAAGTGAAGCTGTTGCGGAATACATCAGCCAAAGTCAAGGCGCTATTATATATAATGAAGAAAACCTTTCCAACGAAGAGCTCTTAGGTGAGTTTATGTTCATGGGTTTGCGCAAGACCAGCGGTGCTGATTTAAAAGAAGCTCGTGAGCGTTTTGGGGTAGACGTTATGGAACACTTTGCTTCCGAAATGGAACCTTTCTTCCAAAAAGGAATGCTTGCTTACGATTCTGAAAAAGAGGTTCTGCGCTTGACAGAAGCTGGTATGGAATTAGGCAATCTAATCTTTGAAATATTTGTAACAATTTAAGCACTTTCCCTAAAATCTTGTTGACAAGGTTTGGGGGAGGTGCTATTCTTATATCAGATGTTAGCACTCTAACAAAATGAGTGCTAACAAAAACTGAGGTGGGAATATGTTAAATGACAGAAAGAAAAAAATTCTCCAGCTTATCATAGAGGATTATATTTCTACTGCCGAACCGGTAGGCTCCAGAACTATCGCCCGAAAGTATGATTTAGGCATTAGCCCTGCAACCATTCGCAACGAAATGAGCGATTTGGAATTGCTTGGTTATCTTGAACAGCCTCATACTTCTGCAGGACGCATACCTTCTGCGCAAGCGTATCGCTTTTATGTAGATTCCCTTATTGAACCCGGTTCTTTAACTGATAATGATATGGCGCTCATCAACGGTTGGTATAAAGAACGTCGTCGCAGCATTGATGACATCTTCCAATCTACGGCGAAGATTCTTTCCCGTATGACTCAAAACGTATCCATGGTACTTGCCAATAAAGATACAAGCGCTGTTTTTCGTTATATAAAATTTTTGCCCTTAGATAACACTCATGCAATTTTGTGCATCGTTACTGATGACGGTAACATTGATAACTGTGTAGTAGAAATTCCTTTGGGAATGCGTCCTGAGGAAATGGATTACTTAGCAGGTAGAATCAGTAGAGTGCTTGAAGGCAAAGAACTTTCCGAAATTAGTGATGAACTTTTAAGTGCGCTCCATATGGATGTAGCAGAAGATAAAGTGCTCTTTACTTCTTTCTTGCAAGCCATCAAACGCATGAATCGCAAGCAAAATGAGCAAAGAGTTTTCTTGGGTGGTACTAAGCAGCTGCTTAATCAACCGGAGTTCCGCGATGTGGAAAGAGTTAAGAGCCTTTTGGGTATATTAGAGGAAGAAAAGGTTGTACGCGACCTTTTAGTTGCTGGAGAAGATAGTGGTTTGAAAATCACTATTGGTACAGAAAATAAATTTACCGGTATTCAAGACTGCAGTATGGTACAAGCTACCTACCGCTTGAACGGTAAGATTGTAGGAACCATGGCGGTGCTTGGTCCCACTCGTATGGAGTATGGCAAGGTAATCACTGTAATGGACTACTTGCATAAGTATTTAAAAACAATGTTTGAACAAGATAAAGAATAGGAGGAAGCGTTTTGCAACAGGAAGAAATTAAAGAAACTACAGCTGAAGAAACTTCCGCCAATGAACAAGAGGTAAGGGAAGAGGCTACCGCTGAAGAAACTACTGAAGCTGCAGAAGAAAAAGTAGAAGTGGTAGACGAAAAAGATGAAAAAATTACCGAGCTGAACAATCGCTTACTGCGTTTGCAAGCTGACTTCGACAACTTCCGTCGTCGTACTCAAGGTGAAAAAGAACAACTCTCCGGTTTCGTTACCGCAGGCGTTGTAGGCAAGTTCTTGAAAGTACTTGATAACTTTGAAAGAGCGGAAGCTAGCGCAGAAAAAACTGCTGATTTGGAAAGCCTTTTGACCGGCTTGAAACAAATCCGCCGTCAATTTGAAGATGCTTTCAAAGAATTGGGTGTTGAAGAAATCGTAGCACAAGATGCTAAATTTGATCCCAACCTGCATGAAGCTGTAATGCGTGGTCAAAATCCTGATATGGAAGATGAAACCATCGATATGGTTTTTGAAAAAGGCTACAAGCTGAAAGACCGCGTGATTCGTCATAGTAAAGTTAGAGTTATCTCTAATGAATAAATTAATAAAAAATTAAACTACAATAAATTTGAAGTGTATTCTTAGGAGGAATAAAACATGTCTAAAGTAATTGGTATTGACTTAGGTACTACTAACTCTGTTGTCGCTGTTATGGAAGGTGGCGAACCTACCGTTATTACTAACCAAGAAGGTAGTCGCTTGACCCCGTCCGTAGTTGGCTTCTCCAAAAATGGTGAACGCCTTGTTGGCCAATTGGCAAAACGCCAAGCTGTTTCCAACCCGGACAGAACTGTAAGCTCCATTAAACGTCATATGGGTACTTCCTATAAAGTAGAAATCGACGGCAAAAAATACTCTCCGGAAGAAATTTCCGCAATGGTATTGCAAAAATTGAAAGGTGACGCAGAAAAATACTTGGGCGAAACCGTAACCCAAGCTGTTATCACCGTTCCTGCATACTTCTCCGATAGCCAACGTCAAGCTACTAAAGACGCTGGTAAAATCGCTGGCCTCGAAGTATTGCGTATCATCAACGAACCTACCGCAGCAGCTCTTGCATACGGCATCGACAAAACCGACGACCATACCGTTCTGGTATATGACCTTGGCGGCGGTACCTTCGACGTATCCATCCTTGAAATGGGTGATGGCGTATTCGAAGTATTGGCTACCAACGGCGACACCCACTTGGGCGGCGACGACTTCGACCAAAAAATCGTTGATTGGCTGGTTTCCGAATTCAAAAAACAAGAAGGTATTGACCTTTCCACCGATAAAATGGCTATGCAACGTTTGCGCGAAGCAGCTGAAAAAGCAAAAATCGAATTGTCCGGCGTGTTGACCACTAACATCAACCTGCCCTTCATCACCGCTGGTGCTGACGGCCCGAAACACTTGGATATGGACTTGACCCGTGCTAAATTTGAAGAAATGACTTCTGATTTGGTAGAACGCACCATGGGTCCCACCCGTCAAGCAATGGCTGACGCTGGCCTTTCCGCAAGCGATATCCAAAAAGTAATCTTGGTTGGCGGTTCTTCCCGTATCCCCGCTGTTCAAGAAGCAATCAAAAAATTCATCGGTAAAGAACCTCACCGTGGCGTAAACCCGGACGAATGCGTAGCAATCGGCGCAGCTATCCAAGCAGGCGTATTGGCTGGCGAAGTTAAAGACGTATTGCTCCTGGACGTAACTCCGTTGTCCTTGGGTATCGAAACTTTGGGTGGCGTATTCACCAAAATCATCGACCGCAACACCACCATCCCGACTTCCAAAAAACAAGTATTCTCCACTGCAACTGATAACCAACCTTCCGTTGATATCCATGTATTGCAAGGCGAACGCGAAATGGCAGCAGACAACAAAACTCTCGGTCGTTTCGAATTGGGCGGCATCCCCGCTGCTCCCCGTGGTGTACCCAAAATCGAAGTTGCTTTCGACATCGATGCTAACGGTATCGTAAACGTAAGCGCTAAAGATCTTGGCACTGGCAAAGAACAAAAAATCACCATCACTTCTTCCGGTTCCTTGAACAAAGACGAAGTTGACAGAATGGTTAAAGAAGCAGAAGCTAATGCTGAAGCTGATAAAAAACGTAAAGAAAGCGTAGAAGTTCGTAACCAAGCTGACAGCCTGCTCTATCAAGCAGAAAAAACCTGCAAAGATATGGAAGGCAAAGGCAAAGACGAATTGATTTCCAAAGTTAAAGCTGCAATGGATACTTTGAAAGAATCCATGAAAGGCGAAGACTTGGAAAAAATCAAAGCTGATACCGAAGCTTTGACTAAACCGTTGTATGAACTTTCCGCTGAACTCTACAAAGAAACTGAAGCTGCTAAAGGTGCAGGCGAAGAAGCTGGCACTAAAGCTGCGGACGATGATGTAGTAGATGCAGAAGTAGTTGACGACAAAAAATAATTAAATTTAGGATGGTGTAAACTTTGAGTAAAAGAGATTATTACGAAGTCCTGGGTGTGTCTAAAACAGCTACCCAAGATGAGCTGAAAAAAGCATACCGCAAACTGGCACGTAAATATCATCCTGATTTGAATAAAGACAACGAGGAAGCTGCAGAAAAGTTTAAAGAATGTAATGAAGCTTATAGCGTTCTTTCTGACGACCAAAAACGCGCCCAATATGACCAATTCGGTCATGCTGCCTTCGAAAATGGCCGCATGGGAGGCGGTGGCGGCTTTGGTGGAGCAGGTGGTTTTGGCGGCTTCGGCGGCAGTGGCATGGAAGACATTTTCGATATGTTCTTCGGTGGTCAAGGCGGTCGTGGCGGTAACAGAGCTAAATCCGGCCCCCAACGCGGTGCTGACCTGCGCTTCGATTTGGAAATCTCCTTTGAAGAAGCTGCTTTTGGTTTGGAAAAAGAAATCAACCTTTACCGTGATGAAACCTGCGACCATTGCCATGGCGAAGGTGCTGAACCCGGTTCTAAGGTAGAATCTTGCCCCGAATGTAATGGTACCGGTTATGTACGCTTCACTCAAAATACTATGTTCGGTCAAATGGTTAACGAACGTCCTTGCTCCAGATGTAAGGGCGAAGGCAAAATCATTAGCGAACCCTGTAAAGAATGTCGCGGCAAAGGTACTGTAAAACGTAACAAGAAGCTGAAAGTTAAAATCCCTGCTGGTGTAGATAACGGTTCTCGCCTGCGTGTATCCGGTGAAGGTGAAGCAGGTGATAAGGGCGGTCCGAGCGGTGATTTGTACGTTTACTTGTACGTGAAGCCTCATAAGTTCTTTGAACGTGATGGTACTACTGTATTGTGCGAAGTTCCCATTAACATTGTTCAAGCTACCTTGGGTGCGGATATCAAAGTTCCGACCTTGGACGGTCAAGTTACCATGAAAGTTCCTGAAGGTACTCAACCTGGTAAAGTACTGCGCTTAAAAGGCAAAGGTATTCCCAGCCTGCGTGGTGGCAGCCGTGGCGACCAATTGGTACGCATCAAGGTTGTTGTTCCCACCAAGCTTAGCGATAAACAAAAGGATGCTTTACGCAAGTTTGCTGACATTAGCAAAGACAACATTAACCCCGAAGAAAAAAGCTTTATGGATAAAGTGAAGGACTTCTTCAAATAAGGTGAAATTAAATAACCCCGAACCCTTTATAAACGTAGTGTTTATGATGGTTTCGGGGTTTTCTGTATTATTTTGTTTAAAAGATGAGAAATAAATTATAAATAACATAAGCGTTAGAAGCACATTGAGTATAGAGTGTTTCTAACGCTTTTTTTTGATATAGATATAGTAAAAAAATAAGAGTGTACAAAAAAGTAAACCTTTTTGTACACCAATTATAAGTAAATTTTAACACAACTTTTACAAAAAAAACATAGTTGGTTTTGTATACATGAGCTTTGTTTAATTTAAAAACGAATGTGCGAAAAAGTTTACTTTTTTATACATTAAATAAGATTTATTTAATTTGACTCAAAGGATTGAACATTATGGATGAATTAAAAGTGTTAAGTCGTAGGGTGAAGATGGAGCGTTTAGCTAAAGGTGTGTCATAAACTGATATGGCTAATGCTATTGGAACAAGTCAAACTAATTTAAGTAATATGGAAGCAGGAAGAACTGCCATTACAATTCAAAACTTGTTTAAGATCCAAAAGGTACTTGGCTGTAAAATGGCGGATTTTTTCGTTGACTTTGACGGTGAAGAACCGAAGAAGGAAGAAAAGATGGAAGGTAAAGAAATCGAACTTGAAGATGCTTTAACGCTGTTGAAACTGCTGAAAAGCATGAATATCAAAGGTTTATAATGCGTCAGTTGACGATTGTAAAAATATATTAAATTTTGAGGAAAGAGGTCGTATTTTTATGTCTAAAAAGATGTTGAAACGTAGTTTGACACTCGGTGCATTGATGGCGTTTGTTATCACTGGTAGTGCTATGGCGGCAGAGTATGTTTCTGGATATGAAATTCAATATGATACTGTAAAGAATGCTAAGGACCCTTCGTACAATACTACTAATAGTGATGGAAAGTATTGTTTTCAAGAAGGTACTATAAATACGCAATTGTTAGATTTGAGGGAATATAAGGGTAATATTGTAATAAATATTGAAAATAATGGTGCTATAAAGATTGATGTTAAGAATGTGAATGATGAAATTAATTGGCCTGTTGATATTTATGGTACAAGTTGGTGCCCTGAAAGCAATGGCGCTTATACTACTACTGTTAATGGTAGTTTAGATATTGTTGTTGATCGTTATGGGAGTAGTGATAATAGAGTCATAAACGTGTCTGATGGTGAGAATGCTTTTATAATTAATGGTGATTTGAATATAAAAAATCAATTTAATGATTATGAGGGTACGGGTTCTGTTTATACTGAAGGTGTACGTGCATGGGGAAGTACGATTGATTTAAATGGAAATGTTACCATGAGTAATATGAAAGTTTCTAGTGGTACAGGGAAGAAGGCAAATATAGCTGGAATATATGCAACAGATTATTCAGATAGTGGCTCGATAGATACTAATATAAATATAGGGGAATTTGACAAAAAATTTAAATTAGATGGAATTGAAGTAACTGGTAAAAATTCTACCTATCATATAGTTTCTGGTATTTTAAGTGAAGGGAATAATTCCACAGTAAGTGTTGATGGTAGCGCTGAAATAAGAAATATAAAATCAATACAGTTAGATGAGGAATATGAGGCGTATGTTTCTGCGTTAGAGGCTTCGGAGGGTAAAATTAATATTAACAATGGTATAGAGATTTCCGGGTTAGAAGCTAATGTTCAAACGAATGGAGAGTTAAGAACTAATAAAAATGCTGTAGTTAAAGCGTTAGATGCATATTCTGGTGGGACTATAAATGTTAAAGATACTGGTTCAAATGTAATAAAGATAACAGGTGATGCTTCTGCTATAATTGATGGCACCATTAATTTGACAATGCAGAATGAAGATTCTGTTTATAACGGAGCAATGACATGTAATTATATAGAAAATAGCACCAATTATTCTGGTGAAATAAACTTTGTGTTAGAAAATGGTGCAACATGGAATGTTAAGGATAGACATAATGATAGCAGTGATGATAGACAAAATAGCTATGTTACTACTCTTAGTGGTGACGGTGGCATTATTAATATGAATATTGATGCGTCTCAAAAAGATGTGTCCCATAAATTGTTTATCGATGAACATACTGGTACGCATTATGTGAAGCTGACCAATACTGGTAATAGTGATGATGGGGCTGAAGGCACAGTTTTAATTAAAGTTAAAGATGAACAAGGTGTATTTAAAGCAAATGATAAAGAAGGTACTTTGTTTTGGAACAAATATGATTTAGCAAGCAGAAATACAGAAACTCAAACAGTTGCTAATGAAGATGGTTACAAAACAGAGTGGTATCTTGAGAAAGTAGAACAAATTACTCCTAGTGATAAGCCTACTACAAGTGTAAGCATGACTGTTATGGATAGTTCTTTGGTATATCATACTTGGAGAACGGAAAATGACAAGCTGATGCAACGCATGGGTGAATTGCGCTTGAATGGAAACGATGAACAAGGTGCTTGGTTCCGCGTTAAGGGAACAAAGATAAATCATAGTGGAAATTTAGGCTTTGAAAATGAGTATACAACCTATGAATTAGGTTATGATAAACTCGTTAAACAAACTGAAGAAAAATCTTGCTATCAAGGCGTTGCTTTAAGTTATACTGATGGCGAAGCCAAATATTCTAAAGGTAGTGGCGATAACGAAACTAAATCCATTGGCTTCTATAAAACAGAAGTTGGTAAAAAAGGTGATTATTTAGATTTGGTTGTTAGAGTTAGTGATAGCGATAACAAATATAGTGTTTATGATACTAATTCCAACAACATTACCGGCGATAGCAATAATTGGGGTGTTTCCTTTAGTGCTGAAGCAGGACGCAAAAATTTGTTGAAAAATGGTTGGTATGTTGAACCTCAAGCTCAAATTACTATAGGTCACTTAAACGGTGACTCTTACAAAACTAGTAACGGTATCACTGTTGAACAGGATGATATTTTTAGTGCAGTTGGTCGTTTAGGTGTTAATGTAGGTAAAGACTTGGGCAAAAAAGGTACTGTTTACGTTAAGGCGAACTTGTTGCATGAATTTGCTGGTGATTACGACGTAATGATGTCTGATTCCAGTGGTAATGTTAGTGTAGGAGAAAAGTTTGATGATACTTGGTTTGAATATGGTTTAGGCTTGTCTTATCAAACTGGCAAAAACAACTACATCTATCTTGATGTTGAAAAAACTAGCGGCAGTGACTTTGAAAAAGAATGGAGTTGGAATGCCGGAGTACGTTGGTTCTTCTAAGAACAATATATTTTAGTGGAATGATTAGAAACCATGATTTAACTAACCTTGACGGTTCGTTAAATCATGGTTTGTTTTTTGCAGGAGATTTGCTTGCTTTATAGAATATTTTAACGGATATTTACCTGAATAGAATTGCTCATATTGACGCATAAAATATGATATAATAGGTTCGGTAAATTATTTTAAAATGCACATATTGAACAGTTAATACTTTTTTGATAAAGTAATATGAGTGCATATTAGTAAGAATGAAAAAATGGGCATAAGCCACACAAGACACAAGGTGCTCTTGGTGAAATGGTAGAAGCCTTGGGAGAGTAAGTCTGGGAGTGGCTTTTGAGGTTCGCTTGTGTTACTGTTATAGTTAAGTTTTTTACGGATAAAGTGAAGGACTTCTTCAAATAAGTTAAATAGGACAAAATAAAATAGACTCTCGAATTTTCGAGAGTCTATTTTTTTATGTGTTTTGTTATTCAAATTTAGTGTTTATTTTGGTAGCAGTGCCAAACTCAGTGTAGGTAAGGTCTGCATTGCGAAGGTCTGCGTTGTCCAGTACCGCAGCGTTAAATTTAGTATTGGTGAGGATGGAGCTACGCAAGTTAGTTTTACCCATTTTCGCACTAGTCATATCCGCATCACTTAAATCTGCGTGTTGCAGTTTTGCGCTGTAAAGATTAGCGTGGGTAAAGCTAGCATTTTTGAGTTGTGCTTTGTACATCCAAGCGTAGGGGAGATTAGCATTGCTAAAATCTGCGTAATCAGCGATGATGCTGTCTAAAGAAGCTTCTTGTGCTTCAATATGCTTCATGTTTGCATTGAGGAATTTTGCACCACGCAGTTGAGCACGGTAAAAATTACTTGCTGCTAAATCTGCGTTGGTAAAGTCTGCCCCCGCGCCCACAGCGTACTTAAAGCTTACACCTGTTGCGTCCGCGCTACGAAATTTTGCGTTGTTCATAAGTGCGTGGTCGAACTTTGCGTCGTTGAGGGTAGCATTGTTGAAGTTTGTACCAATCAAGCGTGCTTGGTTAAACTTGGTACCTTCAAAATTGCGACCGGAAAGGTCTAAACCGGAAAGGTCTGCACCGGAAAGGTCGCAATTAACGCAGTTGCCACCTGCTTGTACTTTTTCCAAGTCAGCATTGCTGTACGCAAAGGCAGTGGTGGAAATGCCAAGGCAAGCCAGTAGAATAAGAAGTTTTTTCATAAGCTCACACTTTCTATGCTTCGTCAAAGAGTGCTTTCAATTCTTGGGGGTCATCGGGAAGATGGTCGATGATTTTCCAGGGTTGCACTTGCTCGAAGTCTTCGCGGCTATAGCTGGAACCATTGAGTACGATTAAGCATTTAGCGTCAATTGCTTTAGCACACATTACATCGTTGGGAGTATCACCAACAAAGATGAATTGGTCCGGAGTAATGGTGGGGTCATTGGAATAGAAGCGTTGCCACAAGATTTTTGCCAATTGAGCGCGGTCTTCGTGCATTTCACCGAAAGCACTGCGGTTAAAGTCAAAGTATTGTTCAATACCGTAGTAGCCAAGTTTAAGTTTTGCACCGGTTCTGGTGTTGCCGGTAAGCAAGCAGTTTTTATAACCGTTAGCAGGGTCATCGAAGAATTTTAAGGTTTCTTCTACGTTGTAGAGTAAGCTGCCAAAGCATTTAGGCAAGAAGTTGGGTAATGCTCTGTGGTAGCGAATCATTAAATTAGCTGCGTCTGCTGCGTTAAACTTACCTTTAATTTGCAGTACTGCACCCTTGATGATGTCGGAGTCAGTTCTGCCGGCGAGAGATTTTTCAAATTTAAAGTCTTTCAAAAAGTAGTGCTCTTTGATTACGTCAATCATGGCGTAGCCGCCAGCACCGCCAGTCAAGAGCAGGGTGCCGTCTATATCCCAAAAAATATATTTCATTTTTCCTCCAAAACTTGTTATAAGCACTGTTATGCTTTGTCAGAGCTAGTTTATTTGCTCAACGTACTCCTTAGTACGCCTTCGCTTCATAAACTTCGCTCTTCCTCGCCTTCCAGCACTTCTAACAAGTTTTTACAAATTAAAGTTTAGTGTAGAAAAAGCCGCCTAAATTAGGCGGCTTTATTGTTATGTCAGATAGAACGAGGTTTGGTAAAGATTTTTTTCAGTTTGCCGCCCAAGTTTTGAGTTCGACGAATGAATTTAACGTTTGAACGACGATGGGGTTTCATATCACTTAAAGTGCCGAAGTCGCCACGATCCAAGAGAGTGATTTTAGATTTGTCAGCATCAAAGTAAGCGCGCATATATTTGGAAACATTTTCCGGAGTAGCACTTTCTAAGCAGCTAAAGATATCCGCAGTTACAAAGCCAAGTTCAGGATAAACGTGTAAGGTTACGTGACCTTGTTTGCAAATGGCGAACAAAGAGTATTCGCTGCTACCATCTTCCTTATGAATTACAATATCACAAGGTTGCAAGCAAAAAGCGTTGCAGGCATGCATCAGTTGTCCCTTGGCATCAGTTTCGTTACCAATAATAGCGTCGCTACAGTTATACATATCAACAGCAATAAGTTTGCCGGTAAATTTCTTTGTGCTCACAATTACACCTCTAGTTTTTAAAGTATATTTAATTATATACGAAATTGTAGGTGTTTGTCAAAGTACTAATGTTCCTTTTGGGAGAGTTTCGTGTTATAATCTTGGCAGAACGTTTGTTTAATTATGGCGGTGCAAAAATGGAACAGCTTGAAGGCTTAATAGCAGATATCGTTTTTCAAAGTGAAGATGGAATGTTTTGCGTCTTACGCATAGACAGCAAGCAGCACGGAAAAATTAGCGCTGTTTATCACGGCTCTGCGCCTTATCTTGGAGAAAACGTAGTGCTTGAAGGGCGTTGGGTAGAGCATGCCCGTTTTGGCAGACAGTTTGACGCAGTAGTATGTAGAGTTGTGCAACCTACTTCTACTGCCGGAATCGAGCGCTTTCTTGCCAGCGGTGCTATTAAAGGCGTGGGCGTAGTTACTGCTTCCCGTATTGTAGAGCGTTTTGGCGAAAATACTTTGGAAGTTTTAGGCTGTGACCCTGCATGTTTAGCAGAAGTAAAAGGCATTAGTGCTAAAAAAGCTGCTGCCATTGGCGAAGCTTATGCGGAACTTTCTGAAATGCGTGAGTTGATGCTGTTCTTAGAATCTCACGGTGTAAGTAGCGGTTACGCAACCAAGCTGCAAGCTACCTACGGAAATACTGCCATTACCAGAATAAAAGAGAATCCTTACAGCCTTGCCAATGATGTAACTGGCATAGGTTTTAAAACTGCAGATAGAATTGCTATGGCCATGGGTATGGAGCGTGACTGTAATGAACGAATCATTGCAGGACTTAGTTACGCGTTGACTCAAGCTGCAGCGGCGGGGCATACCTGCGTGCCGGAAGAATTACTGGTGCGTGAGACGGAACGTGCTCTGATGATTGACAGTATGCAAGTGCAAGAGGTTTTTGCTCAACTTTTGAACAGGGACTTATTGCGTACTGAAGAAGTTAGTGGTATGCGCCTTATTTATCCTGAATATTTGTATAAGGCAGAGGTTGGCGTTGCTCGTCGCTTGTTAGCCTTGCGTGACCAAGCTAAACCCTTAGGCAGAGTAAATGCCGATAAAGTTATCGCTGAATGGGAGAGTGAAGCAGGCATTAACCTTGCAGATGCTCAAAAGGAAGCAATCTACGCTTCTTTGGAACACGGCGTTTTTGTTTTGACCGGTGGCCCCGGTACGGGTAAGACCACTGTTGTTAAAGGCATTTTGAATGTACTGGAAAAAGCAGGCTGCAGAATTTTACTTGCTGCTCCTACCGGTCGTGCTGCTCGTCGTTTGGCGGAAAGTGCCGGACATCCTGCGTTAACTGTTCATCGCCTTTTAGAGTACCAACCTAATACTGGTGGCTTTAATTTTGGTAAAGATGACCAAGACCCCTTGGATGCAGAAGCAATCATCATCGACGAAGCTTCCATGCTGGACATTAGCCTGACTTATCATTTGCTCCGAGCTGTGCCCGGAGGTTGTCGCTTGATTTTTGTTGGTGACGTGGATCAGCTTCCTTCTGTTGGCGCTGGTTCTGTACTGAAAGATATTATTCGTAGTAAGAAGATGCCTGTTGTCCGTTTGGAAAGCGTCTTCCGTCAGGCAGAGGTTAGTCCCATCGTTCGTAATGCTCACAGTATTAACAGAGGGCGTATGCCGGAATTTACCGATAACAACGAATTTAAGTTAGAAGAATTTGCCAACGAAGTTGCGGCTGCGGAACACGTTGCCCGCACTTATGCAGAGATGGCTGCGGCCAGCGATTGGCGTAGCGTGCAAGTGCTTTCTCCCATGCATAAGAATCCTTGTGGCGTGCAGAACTTAAATAAAATTTTGCAACAATATATCAACCCGCCTAGCAGCAATAAAGCGGAAGTAAATATTCCCGGTAACGTGCTGCGCGTGGGGGATAAGGTTATGCAAATTAAAAATAACTACGAAAAAGAAGTGTTCAACGGTGACATTGGCAGAGTAGTTCGCGTGGAAGGTAAGGCAGTAACCGTTGCTTATCCGGAACGTCCTGAGGGAGATTATGTTTCCTACGTGCAAAGTGAGTTGGAAGAATTGCAGCTTGCTTACGCCATGAGCGTCCATAAATCCCAAGGCAGCGAATATCCCAATGTTATTTTGGTGATGGTTCCCAGTCACTACATTATGTTACAGCGTAATTTGCTGTACACGGCAGTAACCCGCGCTAAAAAGCAAGTGCTTTTGGTAGGCACTAAAGCGGCAGTGCGGACAGCAGTTGAAAATGACAAAACGCGCCGTCGTTATTCCTTATTGGCGGAACGTTTGCAGGAAAGTAGTGATATCTTTTGAGCCTTTGCGAAAGAGTTAAGGCAGTTTATAATGAAGTAAGTTATCAGTGCAGATTGCTTGGGGAAGTAATTTATCCTCGTCATTGCGCTGTGTGTAAAAATGAAATAGATACAGGTTATTTTTGCGAAGTTTGTCGTAAAAACTTTGCTCTTGGCAAAACGCTAATCCAGTTTGATAATTTAGACGAAGTTTTCTTGTGCTATAAGTACCATCAAGAATTGCAGGAAGCTTTGCAAAATGTGAAGTTCGCAGGGCAAAAGGAATTGTTGCCTTTATTAAAGGAAGAAGCACAGCTTGCTTTGGAAGATGCTTCCACTTTGGAAAAGGCATTGCAAAAGTACGATATGATTTGCTCTGTGCCTACTTCTCCTGAACGTAAAGCAGAGCGTGGCTTTGATGTGCCTTGTGAAATCTTTGCTTTTTTAGATTCCAAGAAGTGGCAACCAAATTTGCTCAAGCGTGTGCGTAATACCATACCGCTTTTCGATTTGGAACCTAGCCTTAGAAAACAGGAAGTAGCAGGCTGTTTTGCAGTAGAAGATTCTGTTTTGGGAAAGAGCGTTTTAATTTGTGACGACATCTTCACTACAGGTAGTACCATGTGCGAGGCGGCGGAAGCTTTACGAAAAGCAGGAGCTAAGTCCGTTGGGGCAATAGCCTTTACTGCTAGCAAGGATAATTGGTAAAAACGATTTTAAATTTTAGATAGAAGCTGGAATAAAAATGAAAGATTTTAGTTTTCAAAAAGTAAAAATGTGGATTAAGCAGGAGCTGGTTTTAACCATCGCTCTGCTTTTAGGTTGCGTATCATCTTTCTTCAACACACCTCATTTGTATTACATCGATTGGGATGTGTTGGCAGTGCTTTGGGCATTGATGGTAGTAGTAGCAGGTTTAAAGACCGTTAAGTTTCTTGACTGGACTGCCATAGAACTCTTGAACCGTTGTGCTACTTATAAGCAAGTAGTTGTGGCGTTAGTAGGGTTAACCTTTGTTTCCAGTATGTTCGTTACTAATGACGTGGCACTGTTAACCTTCGTGCCTTTGGCTCTTGTTATTGGTAGAACAATCCATATGGATATGCCCCAAGTAATTATCTTACAGACCTTGGCGGCAAACTTGGGTAGCATGTTTACACCGCCCGGTAATCCGCAAAACTTGTTCTTGTACGCTCATTATGGTTATTCTGCACTTGGGTTCTTTAAGGTAATGCTTGTGCCCACGCTTCTTTCCATTATATATATTGGTGTGATTATTTATTTCCAACGTAATAAGGCTTTGCATTTGGAACTGCCTGCTTTAGAAAAGCCTGACCGCAAGCTGACAACTATTTATCTTGTGCTTTTGGTCTTGAACGTTGGGGCAGTGTTGCACCTTTTAGACAAGTACATTGCCTTGGCGATAACTGCCATCGTAGTTTTAGTAGTGAACCGCAAATTAGTTAAGCAAGTTGACTACAGCTTGCTCTTAACCTTTATAGGCTTCTTCGTTTTCATTGGCAACATTAGCCATACGGACTTAGTTAGCTATTTGCGTGACCATATTTTAGGTAGTACAGCAGGTACTTATTTGGCGGCGCTAGTAAGTAGCCAGTTCATCAGTAACGTACCTGCGGCAATGCTTCTTGCAGGCTTGACTCGTGAAGCAGACGCTCTCCTTTTAGGCGTAAACATTGGTGGCTTGGGTACCCTCATTGCTTCCATGGCAAGTGTAATTTCCTACAAGCTTTTCGCCGCAGAACATCCCTATCAAGCAGGGGGCTATCTGCGTATGTTCCTGTATTATAATTTTGTGGGCTTGGTTTTGATTGGCTTTGTCACTTATCTCGTTTGCATTGTTAACTATACAAACTACTTAGACGTTTCTATCTTTAGAGAAATGACGGAGTATATACATTTTTAATGGTTATGAAAAGATACATTATGCATATTGATATGGACGCTTTTTTTGCGTCCGTAGAACAATTGGATAATCCGGAACTGAAAGGTAAGCCCTTAATCGTAGGTGGGCAATCTAACCGTGGTGTAGTTTCTACCTGTTCCTACGAAGCGCGCAAGTATGGAGTTCATTCTGCAATGCCCATGGTGGAAGCGCGCAGGCTGTGTCCTCACGCAGAGTTTTTACCGGGCAGAATGTGGCGCTACGAAGAAGTATCCCGTGAGATTATGCATATCTTTCACGAGGAAGCTCCTTTGGTGGAACAGCTTTCTATCGATGAAGCCTTCTTGGACGTAAGTGGAATGGAACGGTTATCTGGAGATGTGCGTAATGTTGGCTGGCGAATCAAAGAACGCATTAAAAATGAAATAGGTTTGACCTGTTCCGTAGGCTTGGCGCCTAATAAGTTTTTGGCGAAGATGGCTTCGGATTTGCAAAAGCCTGACGGTTTTACAGTGATTACTCACGAAGAAGCTAGAAGCTTTATTGCTCCGCTACCAGTTACGAAAATTTTTGGCATTGGTGGTGCGGCAAAGCAAATGCTGGCGCAGTTTGGCATTGCTACCATCGGACAGCTTGCCAGTGTAGATAGAAGTATTTTGCAAAAAGTCTTCGGTAAAAATGCGGATAAGGTTCAGCATTTGGCAATGGGTTTGGACGATAGACCTGTTATCCCCGAAACTGCTCCCAAGTCCATTGGCAGGGAAACTACCTTTGAAAAAGACTTGTACACTTTTGAAGATTGCAAGGCTGCTATTTTAGAGTTGAGCGGACAGACTGGTTACCGTTTACGCAATAAAGGGTATAGCGGTCGTACTGTTACTTTGAAGGTGAAGTTTAAAGATTTTAAAATTATCACTCGCAGTATTAGTAGCGAGGGAGATATTTCCTGTGATGAGGAAATTTTCAGCTTGGCTGTAAAGCTACTGAAAGAGGTTGCTTATGGAAATGGGGTGCGTCTTTTGGGCGTGACCGTTTCTAATTTGCAAGATGGTAGCTGCGGAAGCCTTTGCTTCGAGGAAAACACCAAGCTTTTACAGCGTAACGCAGCAGTAGACAATTTAAAGAAACGTTTTGGCGAGAACATTATCGCTAGAGGTGGCAAGCATTGTTAACTTATAACAAACCATAGGTTGACTAAGCTTGCCGCTTTTATTATAATAGGAACAGTTAATTTTTTAAGAAGATGGTGAAAAAATGTCTCGTACTCGTCCCGCAAGTAAGGCTGCTGAAATGACCAAGATTGCTCTTTTAGTAGCTATGAACTGCGTTTCTGCATATATTATAATTCCGTTGCCTTTTGCACTTTCTCCGATTGCAATGCAACCTTTCATCGTAAATCTTGTTGGTTTCTTGATGACTCCCAAGCAAGCTTTTATGACTATGCTTGTTTATATCTTAGTTGGTTTAGCAGGCATCCCTGTTTTTACAGGCGGTACTGCAGGACCTGGCAAGCTCTTCGGTCCGACCGGTGGTTATATTTTAGGGTTTGTGGTGGCGGCGACTGCCATTGCTTATCTTAAAGGTAAGAACTACAATTTCATGCGCTATTCCATCATCGGTTTGTGCGTATGGTTGCCTGTTATCTACGGTATGGGTGCAGGACAGCTTATGCTTTTGACCGGAATGAGTTTAGAGGAAGCCTTCTTCGTAGGCGTACTTCCTTTTGCACCGCTTGATGTGCTGAAAGTTGTGGGCGCTGCGTGGTTGGCAGGACCTATCCATAGAATTTTTACTAGATGATGTTGAGGGAAGTTTATGAATAACGAACAAATGCAAGCAAAATTAAAGATTATTTTTGCCATGGTAACCTTTGGTACTATTGGTATCTTCGTTCGTAATATTGAACTGCCTTCTACTGTTATTGCCTTGGCGCGCGGTATTATCGGTACTTTATTTTTGCTGATGGTTGTTTTTGCCAAAGGTAAAGGCTTGGATAAGGAAGCAATTAAACGCAACTTAACCATTTTAGGGATTTCCGGTGCGTGCATTGGCTTTAACTGGATTCTTCTTTTTGAAGCTTATCGCTATACTACTGTAGCAACTGCTACTTTGGCTTATTATATGGCGCCTATCTTTGTAATTATGGCGTCTCCCTTTGTGCTTAAAGAACGCTTGACTGCCATTAAAGGTTTGTGCGTTGCTATGGCGCTGACCGGTATGGTGTTGGTGAGTGGTGTAGTACAAAGCGGTATGGACGGTGTAGATTTTACCGGCATCTTGTGCGGTGTGGGGGCGGCAAGCCTTTACGCAACCGTAATCTTGCTCAACAAATTTATCAAAAACATTTCTGCCTACGATATGACCATTATGCAACTTGGTTTGGCTGCGCTGGTGCTCTTGCCATATACAATGGTAACGGAAAATTTTGGTGCGCTTAGTCCTGATACAAATAGCCTGCTACTTTTGGCAGTGGTTGGCGTAATTCATACAGGTTTTACCTACGCAATGTATTTTTCTTCCATCCAAGGCTTGAAGGCTCAAACTGTGGCAATCTTCAGCTACATTGATCCCATCGTAGCAATCATCCTTTCTGCAGTGTTGCTCAACGAAAGTATGGATATTTACTCCATGGTTGGTGCAGTACTGGTACTAGGTTCCACCTTTGTCAGTGAGTTGGCAGAGAGAAAATGAATATGAATACGAAAGACGAGCGAAAGCTCGTCTTTTTTTTTTTTTTTTTGTATGTGAAGTTATGAATGAAAATAAGATAGACATATCCTGACAGATGCTTGTAGTAAAATTTGAAGTATACATAGACATAGAATAGTTTAATAAAGGAGAAAACTGCCTTTTGTAGAACTTATAACTAATGTTTATGATTATGAAAATAATCTGGAGATGTGTTAATTATGGATAATTTCAAAAATACTAAAGACAGATTACTATCTATGCATTCACGATTAATGGAAGGTAAGATGTTATATAAAGCGGAAGAAGCAAAACGTTTTGGTTGTTCTTTACGTTCCATCCAACGTGATATTGATGACTTGCGTTCTTTTTTCTTCAATCAAAGTGAATTTGGCGGTATTGCCCAAGAACTTATCTACGACAAAAAACTCAATGCTTATCGTTTGGAACCACCGCTTAGAAATATTTTGACTAATCAAGAAGTGTTTGCAGTTTTAAAGATAATGCTTGAAAGCCGTTCCCTTTCCAAACAAGAGCTTTATCCAATTTTGGAAAAGCTTATTGATTGCTGCATACCTCGCGAAAATAAAAAGATGGTTACAGATTTAATAGGTAACGAAAAATTACACTACGTTGAGCCAAAGCATAAGACTGTTCTTTTAGACAGAATGTGGGATTTGGCACACGCAGTTAAAGAACAACTTATTATTGATGTAACCTACAAAGGAAGTTATGGTACGAAGCTTGTCATCCGCAAGCTGAAACCTGTTGGTATAATGTTCTCTGAATTTTACTTTTATCTGACAGCGTTTATCGTATCTGAAGAAAATCCAGAGACCCTTTACCCAACCATCTATCGTATTGATAGAATAGTTGATATGGTAATAACCAATGAACATTTTAGAGTGCCCTACGCAGAACGGTTTGAGGAAGGCGAGTTCCGCAAACGCATCCAGTTCATGCAAGGTGGCGAATTACAAAAAATAAAATTCTACTTTAAAGGACCATCCATCGAGGCAATCTTAGACCGCTTACCCACTGCACAGATCTTGAAGCAAGATGAAAAAGGTTATCTTGTACAAGCAGAAGTTTATGGGAAAGGCGTAGATATGTGGTTAAGAACTCAAGGTGATTGGGTGGAAAGAGTAGAGTAGGGAATATTTTACTAAATAAAGATAAAAGCTCCGTATTTAGATACGGAGCTTTTTTATTTTTGTGGTTGAGAGATGATAGACAGGTTGTGTCGGGTGTAGTGATTATAATTTTATTATGAAAGAGTGTAGACGTTACGTTCATAAAATTAGTAATGCTGATTGTAATTTAATGAAACTGTCAGTACTAATACTTAATCTAGCAATGAGAACACGAATATTTTATATATGCAATAATATTATTAATATTTGATGAAGGGAGTGATTCTTGTGTTTACAGCTAAATATGTGCAAATTGGTGCGAAGATTAGATACTACAGAACTATACGCATGTTAGAACAAATCGCTTTGGCTGATAGATTAGGCATCACATCCCAATACCTTAGTAAAATTGAACGCGGTGCTGCTAAACCAAGCACGGACTTATTGTTTTTGATTGCTCAAGAGCTGAATGTAGATATAACGAAGTTGATGAAGGAAGACAGTGATTTGTGAGTGAGGAAAGTGTACAAAAGTTAACGGTATACAAGTATATATTTAGATAAAGACGTATATATAGTGCTTTAGAGAGGATAAGAAGATAATATGTAGAAGACTATAATATCAATTTATTATGTGAAGTTTCTTGGGGATGTGGTTTATGAAAAGTGTGATTTTATTAAAGACCGATAGTTGCTGATTTAATTTGACTGGTTACGTTTCCGTGATTGGTTAGTTGATTGTGGCAATAAGAGGTCTTTTTTGTTTTAGATAGTTTAAAAGAAAAGTGTTTGTTAAATATACGAGTAATAGAGTTGAGGAGTGTGGAACAATGGAAAATAAAAATGCTGTAATGTTAGCAGAAGATGAAATGATAATAGATGAGAACTTAGACTTTGATGCCTTAGAGGAACAACTACAAAGCGAATTAGCTGAAGATATTGCAGAAGTAGAATTTTTAGAAGAAGAGAGAAATAAAATTGGTAATCCTGTAGCTTTAGGTGATGTGGTTATGGATGTTGTTGTTGAACAATTCAATAACCAAATTGCGATGATTGCTGGTGAAGAGTTTGTTAAAAATAACAATGGGCTTAGTTTAGATTTGCGTGATGAAGCACATATTCAAACTGCTGAAAATTTTGCTGTTGGTAAAATTGCTGAACATAATCATATAAGTAGAGATAGCTTGAAAACTAGTTATGATAGATATAAAAATACACCACATAAAGAATTCAGAGATAAATATGTAGACCCTGGAATGAATGCAACATTAAAAAGGGCGGGACAGTTAAATAAAGAAGGTGTCAAAACCGTAAAAGATATTTATACAGGTAAGCAAATTCCAACTAATACTAAATTAGAAAATGGACAAAATAACCCTAACGCTGCCCAAAGGGAACATGTTATCCCGTCAGCTAAAATTTATCAGGATCCAGCTTTGCAAATGGGAAAAAGTAATGAAGAGTTGGCTGGAATAATTAATAATCCTGAAAATTTACAAGGATATACCACTGCTGAAAGAAATAATAGAAAAAATGATAAATCTGTTGATGAGATGGAAAAAAGGGATAAAACAGCCCATCATAAGAAGGCGAATGAGAGAGCTGAAAAATATATTGAAGATGAGAAAAAGAAAAATGAAGAACGATTAAAAGAAGAGGGGAGAAAAACTCAAAAGGAAGAATTCAAAAAAATTGGTAAAGAAGTATTGAAGTCTATGTTCTTCCAAATGTTGGCTGAACTTCTTAAAGATGTAATTAAGAAGCTTGTTGAATGGTTCAGAAAAACGAAGAGAAAAATATCTGAATTATATACTCATGTTAAAGAGGCAATAAAAAATTTCTTTAAAAATATAAAAGAAAGAATATTAGGTTCTGCTCAGAGTGCTTCTATTACTGTTTTGACAGCCATATATAAGCCTATAGGGGAATTTTTTAGTAAATTCTGGGCAATGATAAAGCAAGGATGGAAATCTTTGAAAGAAGCTTATACCTATTTGAAGAGTGATGAAGCTAAAAATCAACCGTTTAGTATAAAAGTAATGCAAGTAGGTAAAATAATTGTTGCTGGTTTAACTGCGATAGGTGCAATTGTTCTTGGTAGTGTTATTACTGAAGCTTCTAAGGCAATTCCTGTTATTGGACCTTTTCTTGCAGCGGAGTTGCCGATAATTGGTAGTTTGGCAAGTATTTTTGGGTTGTTTATGGGTGCTTTGATATCTGGCATTGTTGGTGCTATAGTAATTAATTTTATGGATAAGTTTATTGCTAAAAAGCAACAAAGTATTGTAACTGGTAAAATTATCGACAAAAATAATGAGATTTTACATAAGCAGGCACAATTACAAGTTATTGCGCAAATACAAAATGATAAAATAAAGGAACAAGTAGCAGATTCGATTCATGAACGACACCAAAATGCACACGCTATTATGGAAGAATCATTAAGAAAAATATTTGCTAATGATAATTCGGAAGATGTGGTAGATGTAGAAGATGTTGTAGTTATTGCAGAGGTTGAAGATGAAGAAATAACATATAAAGAATATGATGAAAATGTTATGTCAATGTTAGACGATATGATGAAAAGATAGGTGGTTCAAATGAGTAATATTATTATTAAAAAAACTAATTTTGTTGATGCGAAAAACAGAATTAACGAATTTGCAAAAACTAAAAAAACTCCGATGGAGATAGATAAAGTTCGTGAAGGTGGTAGGTGGTTTGGTTGGGCTGGCTCAAGCCATAATGTAACTGGTAGTGAGTTAAATAAGGTTACTTCACAAATGCAAACGCATTTGCGTAAGTTAAATGATTTAAGCATTGAGATTATAAGAGAGTTTGGTACTGTATATACAGCATTAGATAAATTAGATACAGAATATATTGCTGGTATACTTACTGCGATAAAAGCTGCAGAAAAAACTAATGATGATATTAAAGTTGCGCAAAAACGAATTGAGAAAGCAAATGAGGATATAAAAGGTACACAAAAACGAATTGAGAAAGCAAATGAAGATATAAAAGGAGCACAAAAACGAATTGATAATACTATGGTTGTGCAACAAAATACTATCATTGCACTAAAAAAATTTATGGATAGGGTTGATGCCTATAAACATCTTAAGGATATAGATGTTTTATGGGATGCATACGTAGTTTTTCAAAAAGCGTTTGGCGAAATAAATAAAAGTATTCAAATCATACAGAATGATTTGAATGATACTAGAGTATCTTTGCAACAAGTAGAAGAGGTTAAGCAATTTTTATCGAAGCAAAAAGACTTAAAAGATATACACATAATATGTAATGATATTGATTCAATTAAGGAAAAAATAAATAGACAAACTAATGAGTATAAGCAAATAGAGAATAGTATAAAAAATTTATTTGGTAGTAGTGATGTTGCGAAAAATAATATTAATGCACTTAAAAAACGTATTGAGGGTATAGAAAAGCAAGTTAAAACGGAAGGTGAGACATTAGTACAAAAGCTCGATGATAAAACAAAGTCTTTGCAGTCTAATATTTCTAATATAGTAGCAGCAATAGCGAACGTAGAAGCACAGGCTAAATCTGAACGTGAGGTGTTAGCGGATAAACTTGTAGATAAGGCAAATGAACTTCAAGACAACATCAACAGTCTGGAAGATGTAGTGGCGAACGTAGAAGCAACTGCGAAATCTGAAAGAGAAGCATTGGCGGATAAACTTGCAGATAAGGCAAATGAACTTCAAGACAACATCAACAGTCTGGAAAATGTAGTAGCAAATGTGGAAGCAACTGCGAAATCTGAAAGAGAAGCGTTGGCTGATAAACTTGCAGATAAAGCAAACGAACTTCAAGACAACATCAACAGTCTGGAAAATGTAGTAGCAAATGTAGAAGCAACTGCGAAATCTGAAAGAGAAGCGTTGGCTGATAAACTTAAAAAGCTAACATATTTTGCTAGTGCTACTGCTATAGTTGCAATTGCAGAAGCAATTTATTTGTATATGAATATGAGAGGATAATGATGAAAAATAAATATGAGGCCAATTTATTAAAATTGGCCTCAAAATTAGATGAAGTTTCTACTGCTAAAACCAATTCATTAGAATTAGCAGAGCGAATATTAAATGGTGATGAAAATGCGGCAAAAAAATTATTAAATCAAATTGCTGTATTGATGAATTCTCCTGTTCGCACTAATGACGAATTGCAAATTGCCAATATGCTTAAAAATGGTATGATAGCATATTATGGTTATAAAAAAATATGTAATATTTGTGGGCATGATAGGCAAAGAGAAAAAATTAAATCTCTAGAAGAGTTGATGGATGAGTTGAATTCGCTAACTGGATTAAAAAATGTAAAAGATAAAGTTAATGATCTGATTGCTTATCAAAAAGTACAACAATTGAGGAAATTGCATAATTTAAATAATGCAAAGAGTACATTACATTTAGCTTTTACTGGTAATCCTGGTACTGGAAAAACTACTGTTGCTAGAATTGTAGGTCATATCTATAAGCAAATAGGGTTGTTATCTAAGGGGCATTTTATTGAAGCTTCAAGAACGGATTTGATTGCTGGATACCAAGGACAAACTGCGTTAAAAGTAAAAAAGATAATGGATAAAGCAAAAGGAGGAGTTCTTTTCATTGATGAAGCATATAGTATTACTGAAAATGAACACAGTGATTCTTATGGTCGTGAATGTCTTACTGAACTGACGAAAGCTTTAGAGGATTATCGAGATGATTTAGTCGTAATTGTTGCCGGTTATACTGAGCCAATGAAAAAGTTTTTTGAATCTAATCCTGGTCTAAAATCAAGATTTAATACTTTTATTGAATTTGATGATTTTGCCTCTGAAGAATTGCTCGATATTCTAGTTAATATGTGCAAACGAAACAATTATGAGTTGTCTGGTGCTCTGTTGGAAAGAATGAAAATTCATTTTGATGAGCAGACAATTAATAAGGGTGAAGATTTTGCTAATGGACGTTTAGTGAGAAATATTTATGATAGTTTAGTTATGAATCATGCTAAGCGAGTTGCGAATATGACAGCTGTTACCAAAGACGATTTAACCTTAGTAATAGAGGATGATTTTAAATTGCAAAAGTGAAATAGATAATAAACTATGTCATTGGGGTAATACAAGAAAGTCATACCTTGTCTATGTTTCCAACTATACTAATTCATAACGAAATAAATCCACGAAAGGAAAGTTTGTTATGAGTGTTATGGATGATATTCAAGATGTTATTAGTAACAAAGTTACGGATTGGACAGTAAAAACTGTGGATGCATTTTTTATTCATTCGCAAAAGCCTAAAGTTGGCAGTGTTTTGTATTGCAATCTCGCTTTGGCTTTTGAACATACTGGTATTTATGTTGGCAAAGTTGTACATCTTAATGGGGATGGAGTGGTTGAAAAAGTTTCTCTTAAAAAATTCATGAATAGGCTTGAGGGTATAAATCCGTCTTACAGTATCTTTTGTGCAACTGATGGCGATGGGAAAGCTATTAGCAACAGAGAGGTTGCAGAGCGTGCTTTAGAAATGGTTGGGCATCATCAAAAATACAATTTGTTTTTGGGGAACTGTCATTGTTTCACGCACTATTGCTTAACTGGAACTAAGGCTCTTTTTGGAAGCTTTAGTAAGGTAGAAGAACTTTTGCGTGCTAAATTTGGGCTTGCAAGCTGGCGAGCGATTAATATGTCTTAAAATAAAAGAGAAGAAGCTGCTAAATAGGCGGCTTCTTCTCTTTTTTTAGCGTAAGTGCAAAACGAGATAGACGTATTCTGTCTAACAGCTTTGCTATACTTTAATTATTACTACAATTACGCTTTATTTCAGAAAGGTGGATGATTATGGAAAAACAAGATTCTATTGTTGAAACCAACAAGTATGGTTATACTGTTGAGGCTCTGGTAGCTGCTCACAAACATTCTGCTAATCACAGGACAGAGCTGCAGAAAGAGCAAGTATGTGGTTGCTTCCATTGTTGTAAAACTTTTAGCTCTAAAGAAATTGATTACTGGTACGATGGGCATACCGCATGTTGCCCCTACTGTTGTATCGATTCTGTTATCGGTGAAAGTTCCGGTTATGAAATAACCGAAGAGTTTTTGCTTGCAATGGAAGATTACTGGTTTGGGCTAAAGAAAAGGTATTGTTGCTGTTAAAAATTTTTAACAGCAACCCCAAAAGTTGTAATGCTATTAAAAATAATTAATAACATTGTCGGAAACATCAATACTGTTAAAAATAATTAATAGTATTGATGTTTTTTGTTACCTGTGATAATATGAGAGGAAAACTAAAGGAAAAGAATGCTATGGTTATAAGAGAGCTTTATCTGAATAGAATACGTCCTTTTTATGAATCAGAAATGATTAAAGTTATTACAGGTATAAGACGCTGTGGTAAATCTACCATTATGCGTCAGATTATTGATGAATTGCTCATTCGTCGAGTTGATGTGGATCAGATTATTTATATTAATTTTGAAGATTATAAATATCGTTCCCTAACTAACCCTGATAATTTTTATGTTTACGTTGAAGAACGTATTAAAGGTAGTAAAAAGTTTTATCTGTTTTTCGATGAGATTCAAAATGTACAAGACTTTGAAGTTGTGCTTAATTCTTTTAGGGCAACTCATAATGTAAGCATTTTTATTACTGGTTCTAACTCCAAGTTGTTGTCTGGAGAACTTGCTACTCATTTAAGTGGACGCACGATTTCCTTTAGAGTAATGCCATTTAATTTTAAAGAGTTTTGCGAATATCGAGAGCAGTCTAATTTAGATTATGACGCTTTGCTTGATGAATATATGACTTTTGGTGGTCTGCCGTTAGTTTGTGAAGCCAAAACAGAAGAAACTAAGGATGTAGTGCTTAACAATATTTATGATGCCGTTGTGCTGAAGGATATTGTTATGCGTAATAAGGTTGCTTCACCTGTTGTTTTGGAAAAAGTAATGGATTACGTTGTAGCAAATTCTTCGTTAACTGTTTCTGGGAATGCAATTGCGGGTGAGTTGTCAAAAACAGGTCAAAAGCTTTCTGCTCCTGTTGTTTATGATTATTTAAAATATATTGTTGATGCATGTGTGTGTGACAGGGTTCAACGATATGACATTCGTGGGAAAAAGGTTTTATCCTACGAAGAAAAATACTATGTTTGTGATTTAGGCTTTCTTCATTTAAAGAAAAACCGAATTAAGGATGAATATAATTATATTATAGAAACACTTTGTTACAATGAGCTTGTTGCCCGTGGGTATAAGGTGTATGTTGGTAAAACATTTAAGGGAGAAGTTGATTTTATCGCTGAGCAAAATGGTAAGCGGGTTTATATTCAAGCAGCTTACTTATTGGCTGATGAAAATGTAATTGAGCGAGAGTTTAATGCTTATGCTAAAATAAATGACAACTTTCCTAAATATGTAATAACAATGGATAAGCGTACTGTTTCCCGCAATGGTATTGTTCATTGTAATTTGCTGGATTTCTTATTGGGAAAAGTTGATTTGTAAATTATAGATTTTGTTAGTTTTATAAAGGCTTGCGTATGCAGGCCTTTTTATTTTTCTACAATTTTTACAAGACGGACAAGTTGTGTCTATGACGCTGATTATACTAAAGCCATGGTAGTTCAAAATATAAATCCGAAAGGGGAAAGATTATGTTCTGTTTTAACTGTGGTAAACAACTTCCTGAAGAAGCTAGATTCTGTGCTTATTGTGGTATCAATCTTAGCCAATTGGAAAATAATGATGATGTGCAAGATGCTGATCTTGTAAATGAAGCAACAACTGTTGAGGCTGATAAAGTTGCTGAAACTAAAGTATTAAAAGTAAAGCCCGGTAATAGCAAGCCTACAAATCCGGAAGAGGAGTTCGCGTGGGCGAAGCGTTACGAATTTGGTACTGAAGGTTTTGAATATAATTTACGCAAAGCTTTTGACTTGTATGTTAAATCTGCAAATGGCGGTTATAAAGAAGCACAGTTTAGATTGGCAGAAGCTTATGAAAATGGAGAGCTGAATTTAAAAGAAAACGAAGGGAAAGCTTGCACCTGGTACGAAAAGGCTGCTAACAATGGTCATGTAGAGGCAATGTTTATTTTAGGCGAAGCTTACGAATATGAATATTTAGATTTAGATGAGGATGAAGACGAAGCTTTTGATTGGTACTTGCAAGCTGCAAAACATGGTCATATTAAAGCGCAGATTGTTGTTGCGGAAGCGTATGAGTACGAAAACTTAGGCGTAGACGAGGATAATGAAGAGGCTTTATACTGGTATGAACAAGCTGCCAATAATGGCAATGTTGAAGCGATGTATAAAGCTGCTGATAAATATTATGATATGGCTAGCGAAATTGCTGATGAAAATGAAGATGACGATGATGAAGAGTTTGCAGTTACCGATGAAGAATTGGAATGCTTGGACAACGCTAAGAAGTGGTACAAAAAAGCTGCAGACAATGGTCATAAGGATGCAGCAAGAATGTTGAAACAATATTTTTCTAAGTGAAATTATCTTAATGGATACTATTCTTGCTAATTGAATAAAACCTCAAAGGCTTTGCTAATTTTGGCAGAGCCTTTATTATTTTGCAGTTTGTAAAATTTTCACCATTCCTTTGAAATAAAGACGAAAAGATGCTATAATCTGTGCTTGTGTTAAAATTTTTAAGGAGTTGATTAAACTATGAAAACTGCTCAGGAAAAACAGCAGGTTGGCGGCATTCTCGGTTTTATCGAACGTGTCGGCAATAAAATTCCTGATATTACTATTTTGTTCGTAGGTGCTTTTGTATTGGTGTGCGTGATTTCCGCAATCCTCTCCCAAATGCATTTTGATTATGTGCATCCTACAACTGGCAAAAACATTGTTGTTAATAATATGCTTAGCGGTGAAAACATCGTGTTGCTGCTTAGCAAAATGGTTACCAATTACGCAGGCTTCCCGCCGTTGGGCATGGTAATCGTTGCTACTTTGGGTATCGGTATCGCTGATGGTTCCGGCTACATTAACACTGGTCTGAAAAAACTGTTGGCTGTTACCCCGAAATTCCTCTTGACCCCGATTATCATTCTCGCAGGTATGATTTCCCACATCGGTCCTGATACCGGTTATGTAATCATCATCCCTGTTGCTGCTTATATGTTCTATGCTACCGGTAAACATCCCTTGGCAGGTATTGCTGCTTCCTTCGCAGGTATCGCAGGTGCTTTCGCAGCAAACTACACTCCGTCCGCTATTGACCCGGTAATCCAAGGCTTCACTCAAAGTGCTGCTCGCTTGATTGACCCGACCTATGAAGTAAACGTACTTTGTAACTACTTCTTTGCTTTTGCTTCTACCTTTGGTGTAATCGCTGCTTGCTGGTATGTTACCGAAAAAATCTCTGAACCTTGGCTGTGGAAAGCTTGCCCGTTGGATGATGATATCGACGTAGCAGAAGACGCTAACACTGAAGTAACTGCTAAAGAAAACCGTGCTTTCTATATTGCTTCTGCAGTGCTTGTTGCTATGTGCGTTGGTTTGGCGCTTGCTCTGATGCCTGCAGATTCCATCCTTCGCGATAAAGATGGTGTTATCGCAAGCTTTAAAGCTCCAGTAATGCAATCCATAGTTTCCTTGCTCTTCATCTTTACTGGTACTGTTGGTCTTGTTTACGGTGTATTGGTTGGCAAATTTAAATCTCCTAAAGATGTTACCAATGCTATGGAAAACATCACCAAAACTTTGGTGCAACTTATCGTATTCTATTTCTTCGCAGCACAATTCCTGTGGGCGTTTGGTGCTTCCAATATGGGCGCACTTATCGCAATCGCAGGTGCTGAATTCTTGAAATCTTTGGCACTTCCTCCCCAAGTTACCGTGTTCGGTATTATTGTAATGGTAGGTATGTTGAACCTCATCATTACTTCCGCTTCTGCTAAATGGGCAATCTTGGCGCCTATCTTCGTTCCGATGCTGATGGCTGTTGGCATTGCTCCGGAATTGACTCAAGTTGCTTTCCGTGTCAGCGACAGTGCTGTTAACGTAGTAACTCCGATGTTCGCGTTTTATCCGCTTATCATTTTGTACTGCCAAAAATACTGTAAAAAAGCCGGTATTGGTACCTTGTCTTCCTTGATGTTGCCTTACACCGTTGCACTTATGGTAGTTTTGACAATTATGCTCTATGGCTTCTGGGCATTGGATATTCCTTTGGGCTTCCAAGCTGACTATGTATATCCTCGTCGTGTAATGTAAGAAAGTAGGTTTGAAAATGAACTTGCAAGCAAAATTACTTGAACGTTTTCTGCGTTATGTTGCTGTTACCAGCCAAAGTAACGCTGCAGTAAAAACTGTTCCTACTACTAGCGGTCAACGCGAACTGGCGGAACTTTTGAAAAATGAATTGGCAGAGCTTGGCTTGGTTGATTTGGAAATCAGTGAGTTTTCCGTTTTGACTGGTAAGCTTCCTGCAAATCTTCCTGCTTGTCACCACGCAGTTCCTACTGTTGGTTGGGTAGCACATCTTGACACTGTGGATGTTTGTCTCAATGCAGATATTCATCCCCAAGTTGTGAATAATTACCAAGGTGGCGACATCTGCCTTAATGAAGAAAAACAAATCTTCCTTAAAGTAAGCGAACATCCTGAAATTGAAAAGTACATCGGTGAAAACATTGTTGTTAGCGATGGTACTTCCGTTTTGGGCGCCGACGATAAAGCTGCGATTGCTAACGTTATGGTAGCTCTCGAAACTTTGGCAAACGACAAAACCATTTACCACGGTGACATTTATGTTTGCTTCGTGCCTGATGAAGAAATTGGTCTCCTTGGTGCTAAAGCAATCGACTTTGAAAAATTCCCTGTGGATTTTGCTTATACCATTGATTGCTGCGAACTGGGCGAAGTTGTTTACGAAACCTTTAACGCAGGTAGCGCAGAAGTTTACATCAAAGGCATTACTGCTCATCCCATGTCTGCTAAAGGTGTGCTGGTGAACCCCACTTTAGTTGCAACTGATTTGGTAAATAGCTTTGATAGAATGCAAACTCCAGAACACACTGAAGGTACTGAAGGTTACATCTGGGTAACTGCCATTAACTCCAATGTGTCCGAAGCTCGTGTGAATATGGCGATTCGTGACCACAACAAAGTTCTTTACGAAGCTCGCAAAGAGCAAATCAAAAACGCTGTAGAATTTTTGAAACTGCGTCATCCGAAAGCAGTTATCGAGCTGACTATGAATGATACCTACGGTAACATTGCTGACGCAATCCGTGAAGACAACAAAAAATGCATTGACTTCATCTACCAAGCAATGGAAGAACTGGATATCACTCCGAAAACCATTGCTATGCGCGGCGGTACTGACGGTAGCTTTATTTCTACCAAAGGTATCCTCACTCCTAACTACTTCACTGGCGCTCACAACTTCCATTCCAATTGTGAGTTCTGGCCCTTGGGTGCAGCAGAAAAATCTTGCCTTATGACCTTAAAACTTATCGAATTAATCACAAAATAAAAATGACAGCAGTTACTGAAAGGTGACTGCTGTTTTTGTCTGTGTAGGCTAATTTCTGCGAAAGAAAATCTTGTAGCTTAAGATGGTGATTTTTGTTAAGATATATTTAATGAAGAGTTACCTATTATAATGAAGAAACCTTTTGTTTGAAAGGAGATATATGATGCAAGAAATTAAATGTCCTAAATGCGGAGAAGTTTTTCAAGTAGATGAATCTGGTTACGCTGCCATCGTAAAGCAAATTCGTGACAAAGAATTTCAAAAAGAAGTTCTGGAACGTGAAGCACAATACAAAGCTCGCTTGGAAACCATGCAACGCGAAAATCAGCTTAACGTAAAGAACGCAGTAACTGCCAAAGAAGCAGAGATTGCTGAACTGAAAGCGCAAATTAACGCCAACGCTCAAAATAATAAATTGACCATTAGTGAAGCAGTTGCTAATAAAGATAAAGATATTATTGCGTTGAAGGCAAAGCTTTATAATATGGAAAAGGACAAAGAAATGGCAGTAAGTGCTGCTGTAAATGAAAAGTCCGTAGAAATTAAAGAACTGCAAGCACGCCTTGCTGCTTTTGAAAACGAAAAGAAGCTTGCAGTAAATGAAATTGTATTGGAAAAAGAGCAAGCACTTGCTGAAAAGAATCAAGAGCTTTTGAAACTAACAAGCAAAGTGGAAGCTAGTGAAAAAGAAAGCAAAATTCGCGAGCAATCTATTAAAGAAGGCTACGAAGAAAAGTTGAAAATGAAGGAAGACCAAATTGCGTATTATCGTGATTTGAAAGCAAGACAATCTACTAAGATGATTGGTGAAACCTTAGAACAGCACTGTGCAATTGAGTTCAACAGACTGCGTGCTACTGCTTTCCGCAATGCATATTTTGAAAAAGATAATGATGCACGCACTGGTAGTAAAGGCGATTTTATCTTCCGTGAATATGACGAAGAAGGCACCGAATTTATCTCCATTATGTTCGAAATGAAGAATGAAGCTGACGAAACTGCTACCAAGCATAAAAACGAAGACTTCTTAAAAGAATTGGACAAGGATAGAAAAGAAAAGAACTGCGAATATGCAGTCCTTGTTTCCTTACTGGAAGCAGACAACGAATTATATAACGGTGGCATTGTAGACATGTCCCACCGTTATCCTAAAATGTATGTTGTTCGTCCGCAATTCTTTATTCCGATTATAACCCTGCTTCGTAATGCAGCAATGAACTCCTTGCAATACAAAAAGGAGCTGGCAACTATTAAAAATCAAAATATCGACATCTCTCACTTTGAAGAAGATATGAACGATTTTAAAGAAAAGTTTGCTAGGAACTATCGCATTGCCAGCGAAAAGTTCAAAAAGGCAATTGAAGAGATTGATAAAACCATCGACCATCTGCAAAAAACCAAGGAAGCATTGCTTTCTTCTGAAAATAATCTGCGTCTTGCCAACAACAAGGCAGAAGATTTGTCCATTAAGCGTTTGACTCGCAACAATCCTACTATGCAAGCTAAATTTGCAGAGTTGGAAGCGAAAAAGAACGAAGAGTAAGGAGAACACTATGTTAAGAATTGGTTGTCACTTGTCGTCGAGTAAAGGTTTCTTGGCAATGGGTAAGACTGCTTTATCCATTGGCGCAAATACATTTCAGTTTTTTACTCGCAATCCCCGTGGTGGCAAAGCTAAAGCTGTAAATCCGGAAGACGCTGCTGCTCTCGTAAGATTATGCCAAGAAAATAACTTTGCCAAACTTTTGGCTCACGCTCCTTATACTATGAATCCTTGCGCTGCTGACGAAGGCTTGCGTGATTTCGCTCGCAACGTTATGGAAGGCGACTTGGAGATGTTGGAGTATGTTCCTGGTAATTTGTACAACTTCCATCCCGGTAGTCACGTGAAGCAAGGCGTTGAAATTGGCATTGAAAAAATCAGCGCAATGCTTAATGAAGTGTTGCATAAGGATCTGCATACCACTGTTCTTTTGGAAACGATGGCAGGCAAGGGTAGCGAAGTTGGTCGTAATTTTGAAGAACTGCGTGCAATTTTGGATAAGGTTCGTCTGAATGAGAAGATGGGTGTGTGCCTAGACACTTGCCATATTTTTGATGGTGGTTACGATATCGTCAATGACCTTGATGGCGTACTGGAAGAGTTCGATAAGATTATTGGCTTGGAGCGTTTGCATGCCATTCATTTGAACGATAGCCTGAATGTGAAAGGTAGTCATAAAGATCGCCACGCTTGCATTGGTGCAGGTAACATTGGTTTAGAAGCAATGACTAGGATTATTAATCATCCTGCTCTGCGTAACTTGCCATTCTATTTGGAAACTCCCAACGAGCTTCCTGGTTACGCAAATGAGATTGCGTTATTGCGAGAAAAGTATATAGAGTAGAAATAAAAAAGCTCCCGCTCGAAATGAGTGGGAGCTTTTGTGTTTGTAAAAACCAAAAAATTATCAGAAGTGCTGGATAACGAGGCGGAACAAAATTGTGAAGCGAAGGCGTACTTGTAGTACGTCGAGCGAGCAATTGTAGTTCCAACAAAGTTAGACAGTGCTTATGGTAATTTTTTATTTGTCGGCGATAGCTTTGTTAAGGTCAGCAACCAAAGCTTCGATGTCGATGCCGTGAGCAGCAGCGCCTTGTTCCAAAGTTTCGAAACGAGCAGCCATGCAACCTACGCAGCCGAGGCCATATTCAGCAAAAACTTGCAAAATTTCAGGATGATTTTGTACAGCTTCAATGATGCCGGTATCTTTAGTAATCATAATATGAATCTCCTTTGTATTTAATTTGGTTTAAATTTCCTCGTAACATTATAGCATTTCTAAAGAAACTTGCCAAATTTATCGAAGATTTTTTGCAAAAAATTTTCTTTTGCAAAACTTTTTGCCCTAATGTTTATGTGGACTATTGTTTTTTTAGAAAAAAGTCTGTATAATGGAGAAAAGTGGTGTAAAGTGGTGAAAGGTGGTGTCAAAATGTTATTAGGTGAATACGAACATACCTTAGACATTAAAGGACGCCTTGCTATGCCCGCGAAGCTCCGCGAAAGTTTAGGTAACAAGTTTATTATTACTAAAGGTCTTGACGGTTGCCTTTTTGTTTACGACATGGAACAATGGCATATTCTGGAAGCTAAGTTGACCAGTTTGCCCATGAGTCGTAAAAATGCTCGTGACTTTGCTCGTTTCTTCTTCAGTGGTGCGTGCGAAGGTGAGTGCGACAAACAAGGCAGGGTACTTATCCCGGCAAACTTGCGTGCACACGCAGGCTTGGAGAAAAACGCAGTCATCGTTGGCGTTGGTAGCAGAGCTGAAATTTGGGATGCCACTAAATGGGCTGAATACAATGAAGAAAGTGCTGAAGATGTTAACGATTTGGCTGAACAACTGGCAGACTTGGGAATCTAATAGGCGGTTACAATGGAATTTAAACACGTAAGCATATTATTCAATGAAAGTATTAACTTTCTGATTACAGATAAAAATGGTATCTATGTTGACTGCACCATGGGTGGTGCTGGTCACAGTAGGGGATTTGCTTCCAAATTGGAAAAAGATGGTTTGCTCTTGGGCATTGACCAAGACGACGATGCTATTGCTGCTGCAAGTGAACGCTTGCTTGACAAGTTTACTTGTAAAACTGCAATCGCAAAATCTAATTTTGAAAACTTTGCTGATGTTTTAGATAGCATGGGCATTGATAAAATTGATGGTATCTTTTTCGATTTAGGTGTTTCCAGTTATCAATTAGATACTCCGGAACGGGGCTTCTCCTATATGCACGATGGACCCTTGGATATGCGTATGAATAAAGACGCTGCCCTTGATGCGGAATACATCGTAAACAACTATAAAGAAGATGAGTTGGCAGATATTATTTGGAAATATGGCGAAGAACGTTGGAGCAAACGCATTGCTCAGTTCATCGTTAACGAGCGTAAAAACGCTCCCATAACTTCTACTTATCAGCTGGTGGATATTATCAAGAAAGCGATTCCTAAAGGTGCGCGTATTGATGGTCCCCATCCTGCTAAGAGAACCTTCCAAGCCATTCGCATTGAAGTAAACAATGAGCTTGGTATTTTGGAAAACACTATGATTACTGCAGTTGAACGCTTAAAAAGCGGAGGTCGCATTGGTGTAATTACCTTCCATTCTTTGGAAGATAGAATCATTAAACAAACCTTTGCCAAGCTGGCGAAAGGCTGCACTTGCCCGCCGCAACTTCCTGTATGCGTGTGTGGTAAGAAACCGCTTTTGAAAAAAGTGGGTAATATCACTCCTTCTAAAGAAGAAGTTGAAGAAAATCCTCGTTCTAGAAGTGCAAGGTTAAGATACGCAATTAAAATCTGATGATATAAGGATACGTGAAAGTAAATGTTAGCTAGAAGATTAGACAACGCTGCTTATGAAGTAGAGCAACAGTATACAATTGAAGAAGTCCAAATACGTCAACCTCAACAAAAGAAAGTTGATACTCATAAAGTTTGGCGTCGTCGTGTAATAGTTTTAGCGGCTACCATTTTAGCGACTTACATGTATTCAGTATGGCGTAGTGCTGACGTGGTGCATTATGGTAATGAAATCATTGCCTTGCAACGTCAGGAAGTACATCTTATCAACAAGAATAACGAATTGAAAATTGAAGTAGAGCAGCTTAAAGGTCCCGGTCGCATCATTCGTTTTGCTGAAAAGAATTTGGGAATGAGCGTGGCACGTAGCAATATTTACGTTAAAGCTGGAGCGGTAAAAAAATCTAATGCTCCTACAGTTTTAGCTCGTAATTAACGTAGCCTTTTAGCAGTCTTTGTGATATAATTTTTATAAGATTTTAGAGAGGCAGCCTTTTTGGCTGCTCTTTCACTTTTGGAGGTAATGTTATGGAAAAGCAATTGACCTTAATCATAGATAAACTCATTAATGAAATTGGACAAGTACAAGTTTTAGGTGACGATAAAAAAGTAATTACTGACGTTACTGCGGATTCCCGCGTAGTCGAAAATGGTAGCTTGTTCATTTGCTTGAAAGGTGCAACTGTAGACGGTCATAAATTTTTGAAGATGGCTATAGAAAAAGGTGCAGTTGCTGCTTTGGTGGAAGATGTTCCTGAAGAAATTCCCGTTGGCGTAACTTTGCTGGTTGTTCCTGATACTCGCAAGGCTATGGAAGCAGTAGTTCCTTTCTTCTTTGACTATCCCGGTAAAAATATGCGCATGCTTGGCATTACCGGTACCAATGGAAAAACCACTACTACCAACATTATCCGTACTGTGCTGCGTAAAGCAGGTTTCAAGGTTGGCTTGATTGGTACCATCAATATTATGATTGAAGATGAAGCGGTAGAAGCACATAATACTACCCCCGACGTTGTTGATTTGCAAAAAGCACTTTTCGCAATGAAAAACGCAGACTGTGACTACGTAGTAATGGAAGTTTCCAGTCACGCTCTTGTTTTGAACCGTGTGGCAGGTTGTGAATATGATTGTGCAGTTTTGAGCAACATTACCCAAGACCACTTGGACTTCCACAAAACTTTAGAAAATTATCGCGATGCTAAGAGCTTGCTTTTTGAAGGTTTGGCTAATGGCACTAAAGAAAATAAAAATGCTGTATTCAACATGGACGATGCTTCCAGTGAAATCATTAAAGCTCGTACCAAAGTTAACTGCCTGACTTACGGCAAAGAACACACTAACGATATTTATCCCATTTCCTTCAACGTGCAAGCAAAAGAAATGCAACTGAAGCTGGCAACTCCCGTTGGCGAAATGGACTTGAATTTGAAAATTACCGGCGAGTTTAACGTCTATAACGTAATGAGCGCAGTAGCTTGTCTCTTGGCAGAAAAGGTTGATAAAGCAATCATCTGCGATGTGCTCAACGGCTTTGCTGGTGTTCCCGGTCGCTTCCAATTGGTAGAAGCTGGTCAACCCTACACTGTAATCGTAGACTACGCTCACACTCCTGACGGTTTGGACAATGTATTGAAAACCGCTCGTAGTATTACAAAGGGTAAATTGTGGGCAATCTTTGGTTGCGGTGGTGACCGTGATAATAAAAAACGCCCCATCATGGGCGGTATCGCTTTGGAGCTGGCAGATAAAGTTGTTGTTACTTCTGACAATCCCCGTACTGAAGATCCGGAAGCAATCATCGACGAAATCTTTACTGCGTTGCAAGAAGTTCCTGCTGGTAAAGAAGTGTTCCGCATCAGCGACAGACGCGAAGCTATTGAATATGTTCTCGCCAATGCAGAAGCTGACGACGTAGTTATGATTGCAGGTAAGGGTCATGAAAACTACCAAATTTTGAAAGACAGAACCATTCATTTTGATGATAGAGAAGTGGTTTTGGAATATTGGAGTGAAAAATAATGATTGATGCTAAATTGATTGTTAAGGCAACCAATGCAGAATATACAGGTGAAAATGTTGAGTTTACCGGTTTGACTACTGACTCCCGCACAGTACAAGCAGGGGAATTGTTCGTTGCTTTTAGCGGCGAAAATTTTGATGGTCATAACTATTGCGTGAAAGCTGTAGAGCTTGGTGCTACCGGTGTGCTTGTTTCCAAAGATGTGGAAGGCTTGCCGGAAAATGTTGCTGTATTTAAAGTACCTGACACTTTAAAAGCGTTCCAAGAAATTGCTCGTGAATATCGCAGAAGTTTTGAAAACTTGAAAGTTTTTGCAATCACCGGTTCCAACGGTAAAACTTCTACCAAGGATTTACTGGCGGCGTGCTTAGATGCTAAGTACAATGTGGTAAAAACTCAAGGCAACTTTAATAATGAAATTGGTTTGCCCAAAACTTTGTTGAACATTACTGCTGATACCGACATTGCCGTTGTAGAAATGGGTATGCGTGGTCTTGGACAAATTGCTGAACTGTGCGCAATCGCAGAACCTGATAGCGGTTTGATTTCCAATGTAGGCGAAACCCATATGGAACTTTTAGGTAGTATGGAAAATATTGGCAAAGCTAAAGGCGAAATTGTCGAAACTTTACCTGCTGATGGTTTTGCAGTCCTTAATGGTGATAACGAATACGTTGTAGCTGCGGCTGCTAAAACTAAAGCGAAAGTAGTGCTCTTTGGATTGAGTGAAGCTTGCGATTACCGTGGTAGTGATATTAAAACTACCGGTTTGGGTACTACCTTTACCTGTACTGAAAAAGCTACCGGTAACACTATGCAAGTTAAGTTGCAACTTATCGGTGAGCACAATGTTTATAATGCACTGAGTGCTATTGCCGGTGCTGCTTGTTACGGCGTGAGCTTGGAAGAAAGCGCTAAAGCTTTGGCAACTGCTCGTTTGACTGGTAGTCGTCAAGAAATTATTTACATTGGCGATATTACTTTTATCAACGATGCGTATAATGCTAGCCCCGCTTCCATGGAAGCTGCGCTTAAAACTTTGGCAGAAGCGAAGAAAGCTGCGAAAAATGCTCGCACCATTGCAGTTTTAGCAGATATGCTTGAACTTGGTGCAATTTCTGAAGACGGTCACCGTCGTGTAGGCAGATGGGCAGTGGAAAATGGTACTGACTTTATTTTGACCTACGGTAACGATGCGGCGTATATCTCCGAGGAAGCGAAGAAGTTGGGCGGCAACGCACAACATTGTGCAGATAGACACGAAGCTGCTAATGTGTTGCGTACCATTGCCAACGCAGGTGATATTATTTTGCTGAAAGGCTCTCACTCCATGCAAGTTGATAAAATGTTGGAGTTGTTTAAATAAATTTGATGGTTGGAGGAACTGTGATGAGTTCTGATCTGCTTATTTTAGCTACGGCCTTTGCTGTGTGTGCAGTAATGGGACCGTTCTTGATTCCTTTTTTGCATAGAATTAAATTTGGTCAAAGCATTCGTGGTTGTGGTCCTGAAAGTCACCAAAAGAAAAGTGGCACTCCCACCATGGGCGGTATTATGATGATTACTGCAATTGTAGTGTCTTTGGTAATCTGGGGTGATTTAACTCCCCAAGTTATGATTGCACTTTTACTGCTCTTGGGTCACGGTGTAATTGGCTTTATTGATGACTATATTAAAGTTGTTATGAAACGCAACTTGGGTTTAACTTCTATTCAAAAGTTTTTGATGCAATTTGCTTTGGCCGGTGCTTATGTTTGGTATGCAGAGCATTACATTCAAAATACTACCGTTTGGGTTCCTGGTTTCGATGTGATGATTGACTTGGGTTGGGGGTACTACGTGCTTGCCTTCTTGCTTTTAGTTGGTACTACCAATGCGGTAAACTTAACTGACGGTTTGGATGGTCTGGCTACAAGCGTAACTATTCCCGTAACTTTAACCTTTGGTTTTATTACTATGGGCGTTAACGGCTTGGACGGCTTCGCTTACGCTATGACCGGTGCTTGCTTGGGCTTTTTGCTCTTTAACCGTTATCCGGCGAAAGTTTTCATGGGCGATACCGGTTCCCTTGCTTTGGGCGGTGGTGTTGCGGCTTTGGCGCTTTTAACTAATACTGAGTTGCTCCTTGTAATTTTAGGTGGCGTGTACGTAGCAGAAGCTGCTTCCGTAATTATCCAAGTTACCTACTTCCGTCTTAGCGGTGGTAAACGTATTTTCCGTATGAGTCCTTTGCACCACCATTTTGAATTAGGTGGTTGGCGTGAAACTAAAGTTGTGGCAGTTTTCACTGGTGCAAGTGTGTTGCTGTCCTTGATTTCTTTTGGCTTGTTCATAAGCCGTATTTATAATTTAGGTATTTAAACTGATTTTAGGAGGCGCATTAACGTGACTGAAACAAAGTCTGTTATTGTGTATGGCGCCGGCGTTAGCGGACGTGGTGCTGCTGAAGTGCTTGCAAAGCATGGAAAGCAAGTGTTCTTGTATAATGATAGTGAATGTAAAATTGAAGATAGTTTAGCACAGGCTTTAGCTGCCAATGGTGGTGCGTTAGTCTGTGGTGACTTTGCTAAATTGCTCGGCTCTGCCGAGCTTTTGGTGCTTTCTCCGGGAGTGCCTTGCGATAATGAAAATGTACTCTTGGCAGAGCAAAAAGGTGTGGAAGTAATCAGCGAAGTGGAACTGGCTTACCGTAACTATGGCGGTCATATTGCTGCTATTACCGGAACTAATGGCAAAACTACTACCACAAGTATCGTGGGTGAAATGTTTAAACGTTTGCCTGTGCCTTCTGCTGTTGGTGGCAATATTGGCCTTGCAATGAGTAAAGAGGTTGAGCCTTTGAATGACGAAGCTTGGCTTGCGGCAGAACTTTCCAGCTTCCAATTGGAAAAAGTACAAAGCTTTGCTCCTGATATTGCAGTAGTTTTGAATTTAACTCCCGACCATTTGGAACGTCACTATACTATGGAAGCTTATGGTGAGGCGAAGAAAAGAATCTTTACTCAACAAAGTGCAAACCAAGTGACTGTTCTTAATTATGACGATGAAGAAGTGCGCTCTTGGGCTAAAGAAAGTAAAGGACAAATTTGTTTCTTTAGCAGAATTTTCCCGTTAGAACAAGGCGTTTTTATACAAGATAATAATTTTGTGGTAAAATGGAAAGATAGCAATTTAATTGTTTGTAGTGTAGATGATGTGCATCTATTTGGTGGACATAACGAAGAAAACATTTTGGCTGCTATTGCCTGTGGTTATTTTGCCGGTGTTTCTATTGAAGATATGGCGGATGTACTGCGTAATTTCAAGGCAGTAGAGCATCGTCTGGAATATGTTACTACCATTAAGGGAGTTAAATATTACAACGATTCTAAGGCTACCAATACAGATTCTACTATTAAGGCATTGCAAGCTTTTAAAAATGGACATGTAATTTTGCTGGCAGGTGGCTACGATAAAATGACGGAGCTTGAACCGATGATGCAAGTGGTTAAAGAAAAAACTGACCTCTTGATTCTTTTGGGTAACGCTAAAGAGCGTTTTAACGAAGCAGCTCTGGCTTGTGGCGTAGAAAATATCCAAATTGCCAGCAGTTTTGAAGATGCGGTAGAGAAAGCTTATGCCGCAGCTGTGGAGCCGCAGGTGGTAGTACTTGCTCCGGCGTGCTCTTCTTATGACATGTTTAAAAATTACCCCGAGCGCGGGCGACGCTTCAAAGAACTTGTAATGGAGCTTGCCAAACGCTAAATTTAGGAGGCATTCCCCTTGAAGATTATTCTTTCCGGTGGTGGTACTGGCGGACATATTTATCCTGCTTTGACCATTGCAGATGAAATTAAAAAACTGCATCCCGAAGCAGAAATTATTTTTGTTGGTACTCAACAAGGTTTAGAAAAAGATATTATTCCCAGATATGGTTATCCTTTAAAATTTATTGAAGTTGCAGGTTTCAAACGCAGTTTGAGTTTTGATACTCTGCGTAGCTTTGGTAAATTGTTTACCGGTTTAAGCGATGCTTACAGTATTTTGAAAAATGAAAAGCCTGATTTGGTAATTGGTACTGGCGGTTTTGTGTGTGGCCCCATTACTTTTATGGCAGCTCTCCATAATGTTCCTGCTTGCATTCAAGAACAAAACGCTATGCCCGGTGTTACCAATAAAATTCTCTCCCGCTTCGTTAAAAAAGTGTTCCTCGGTTACGATGAAGCACGCAAATATTTTGGCGGTGGCGCGGAATATGTTTATACTGGTAACCCCATCCGCACGGAGATTTTGAATAATAAACGTGAGGATGCCTACAAAGAGTTAGGTTTGGACCCTGAGAAAAAGACAGTGCTTGTTTTTGGCGGTAGCCGTGGTGCGAAAAGCATTAACAAGGCAATGCTTGAAGCAGAAATGGAACTTTCTGGTCGCAATGATGTGCAAGTCTTGCACGCTACCGGTGATGTTAACTACGAAGCTTATATGGAAGAAATTGCTAAACGCGGTGGTGTGAAAGAAAATATCATCATCAAACCGTATCTGCACAATATGCCTGTGGCATTGGCTACGGCAGATTTAGCAGTATGTCGTGCAGGTGCAATCGGTTTGGCAGAAATCACTGCTAAAGGTATTCCTTCCGTTTTAATTCCTTATCCATTCGCAACTGCAAATCACCAAGAGTTTAATGCTCGTGCAGTTGAAGCTGCAG
>JBGVIJ010000044.1:0-15185 GCA_045123075.1 Phascolarctobacterium sp.
TGGTCCTGGTGCACTCTTCTGGATGTGGGTTGCAGCGTTCTTCGGTATGGCTACTAAATACGCAGAATGCTTGTTGGCAGTTAAATACCGTACTGTTGACGAAAACGGTAACATCTCCGGTGGCCCGATGTACTACATCGAAAAAGGCATGGGCGAAAAATACAAACCTTTGGCAGTTATGTTTGCTGCTTTCGGCGTAATGTGTGCGTTCTTCGGTATCGGTACCTTCGCGCAAGTTAACTCCATCGTAGAAATCACTCAAATTTCTGCAGGCATTCCGGTAATCTACACTGGCATCGCATTGACCGTCGTAGTTGCAGTAGTTACCATCGGTGGTTTGAAATCCATCGCTTCCGTTGCAGAAAAAATCGTTCCTGGTATGGCATTGATTTACTTGGTAGCAACTCTTGGCATCTTGGTTGCAAATGCTGATCAAGTTCCTGCAGCAATCGCTTTGGTTATCGATTCTGCATTTAACGGTCAAGCTGCTGTTGGTGGCTTCGCTGGTGCAGGTATGATGCTTGCAATGCGCAGTGGTGTAGCTCGTGGCGTATTCTCCAACGAATCCGGTTTGGGTTCTGCTCCTATCGTAGCAGCTGCAGCAAAAACCAAATGGTCTGCTGAACAAGGTCTCGTTTCCATGACCGGTACCTTCATCGATACCATCATCATCTGCTCCTTGACTGGTTTGTCCTTGGTAGTAACTAACGTATGGCAAGGCCCCTTGAACGGTGCTGCTATGACTGACCAAGCGTTTACTTCCGTATTCCCGGAATGGGGCTCCTTCATTTTGATGATTGGCTTAGTGCTCTTTGCATTCACCACCATTTTGGGTTGGAACTACTACGGCGAACGTTGCGCAGAATACCTTATGGGTGTTAAAGCAATTCTCCCGTACCGCATCATCTTCGTTGGCTTGGTAGCTTGCGGTCCCTTCCTCAAATTGGAAGCTATCTGGATTTTGGCAGATATCGTTAACGGCTTGATGGCAATCCCCAACTTGATTGCACTTCTTGCTTTGACCGGTGTTGTAGTATCTGAAACCAAAGCTTACATGAAACACTTGGAAGAAAACAAAAAATAAAAGTATTTTGAAAAACACTAAAGGCTCCACTTGAAAGAGTGGAGCCTTACTTTATGTAATGAAACGCTATGCTTGTTGCTTGGAGCTTTTTAACTATTAAATGACTGACCTGTTGAGTGAAAATTTATTGTTTGATATAATTATATAAAGAAGTATAGTTGCTTAGAAAGGCGTATGAAAATGGTTTTAAAAAACAAATTTGGTATTTCTGATTCATTGGAATTAGCTAAAATAGAAGAAAAGCTTAGTAAAAAGAAAGCCATTCAACTTTTTGAAAGCGGATATTTAGATAGTTTAGATGCAGGTAAGTTTGCATCCTTGGCAAAGATACATCAGTTTTTATTTGATGAGATATACAATTTTGCTGGGCAAGTACGTGATGTAAATATAGCAAAAGGAAATTTCCGTTTTGCACCAGTCATTTATCTGCAAGCTGCTTTAGAAAATATTGATAAAATGCCTCAGAAAAGCTTTGATGATATTATTGCGAAATATGTGGAGATGAATGTTGCTCATCCATTCAGAGAAGGAAATGGTCGAAGCGCTCGTATATGGCTTGATTTGATGTTGAAAAAAGAGCTTAATCTTGTAGTGGACTGGAGCAAGGTGAATAAAGAAGATTATTTGCTTGCCATGGAAAGAAGTCCCATCAAAGATTTGGAAATAAAACATCTTTTAAAAGGTGCTTTAACAGAAAAGGTTAATGATAGGGAAATTTATATGAAAGGTATTGATCACAGTTATTCTTATGAAGGATACTCCACTTTTAAATCAGTAGATTTATAAGTAAGAAGTGATAGAACCCATTTCAGAGTTTCATTATTCTTTATCTTGGAAAAAAACAAAAAATAAAAGTATATTGTAAAAAATTAAAGGCTCCGCGAATGCGGAGCCTTATTTTAGTTATAAAAAAGAGCAGCAAGAATACTTCTTACTGCTCAATGAAGTCAAATGGTGAGAGTTTTCTGCTGGTTGTCAGCCGCGGTATCCATTAGAAATACCTATGTGGACATGAAAATCATTAAGTCCTTCATGTGGACTACAACTTATCCCGTTGCAAGGCGAGATACTTTTTGAAAGCATCAATAGCTATGGAAGTTTACCCTGTTCCATATACAGCACAACTTTTTGCGGTGCTCTCAACACCGGAACCTCTCAGTACCTTGGTATATTATAGATGGTTTGGTTACTTAAATCAAGAAGGATAAGTAAAGCAGTATTGGTGGTTATTAAGTTTTGTCTATAAATTATTTTGGTTGTATAATGTTATTAAGAACAAAATGTTTCACGTGAAACATTGGAGGGTACGTTATGAATGATGTAGAACAAAGAGCAGCTGCGAAAAAGTTTGCTGCTGATTGGGAAGGCAAAGGTTACGAAAAAGGACAAAGCCAACCGTTTTGGCTTACTCTTTTGCACGATGTTTATGGTGTGACTGAGCCTGCCAAATACATAAATTTTGAAGACCAAGTAAAATTGGATCACACCAGTTTTATTGACGGATATATTGAAACTACAAAGGTGCTTATTGAGCAAAAAAGCTTGGGTAAGAATTTGCGTGCACCCATCAAGCAATCTGACGGAAGTTTTTTAACACCGTTCCAACAAGCGAAGCGTTATGTGAACGAATTGCCTGTATCTAAGCATCCTCGTTGGATTGTTACTTGCAATTTTGAAAGCTTCCTTGTATATGACATGGAACGCCCCAACGATGAACCCCAAGAAATTTTGCTAAAAGATTTAGAAAAAGAATATCATCGTTTAAATTTCCTCGTTAAGACTAACGCTCGTGTGCAAAAGGAATTGGAAGTTTCCATCAAAGCAGGCGAACTCATTGGCAAAATTTATGATGCTATCTTAAAACAATATAAAGACCCGTCTAGTGAAGAAACACTTAAAAGTTTGAATGTTCTTTGCGTGCGCTTGGTGTTCTGTATGTACGCAGAAGATGCTGGCATTTTTGGTGAACGCAATATGTTTTTGGACTACTTGCGTGAATTTGATGCGCGCAAAATGCGTGGCGCTTTAATTGAATTGTTCAAGGTTTTAGATACGGAAGAAAAAGACCGTGACCCGTACCTTGACGAAGAACTGGCAAACTTCCCTTACGTTAACGGTGGTTTATTTGCTGATGAAAGCATTGAAATTCCCCAGTTTACTGAAGAAATAAAAGAACTGCTTTTGGATAAGGCAAGCTCTGATTTTGACTGGAGCTTGATTAGCCCGACAATCTTTGGCGCGCTTTTTGAAAGCACTTTGAATCCTGAAACTCGTCGTAGTGGTGGAATGCATTATACTTCCATAGAGAACATTCATAAAGTAATTGACCCTCTGTTTTTGAACGAGCTAACTGCGGAGCTGGAAGCAATTAAGCAAATCAAAGTGAAGAAGACCAAAAAGGAAGCTCTCTTAAAATATCAAGAGAAGCTTGCTGGTTTGAAATTCCTTGACCCTGCTTGTGGTAGTGGTAACTTTTTGACGGAAACTTATCTTTCTTTAAGACACTTGGAAAATGAAATGCTCCGCGAATTATATGGGGAAGCTATCATTTTAGGTGATTTGGAAAATCCTATTAAGGTTTCCATTAAACAATTCTATGGCATCGAAATCAATGACTTTGCTGTAACCGTAGCAAAGACTGCTTTGTGGATTGCGGAAAGCCAAATGATGAAAGAGACAGAAGATGTTATTCACATGCGTTTGGATTTCCTGCCTCTTAAATTTTACGTGAACATCGTTGAGGGAAATGCTCTGCGTATTGATTGGGAAAGTGTTGTTCCCAAAGCAGAACTGAATTACATCATGGGTAATCCTCCGTTTGTGGGAGCTTCCTTGATGAATAAGGAGCAAAAAGCAGAAGCCGTTGCAGTTTTTGGTAAGATAAAATTATCTAACAGTATAGATTATGTTGGTGCTTGGTATCATAAAGCTGCTTCTTATATGCAAGGTACTAAAATAAAAACTGCTTTTGTTTCTACTAATAGTATTACTCAAGGTGAACAGGTTGCTGCACTCTGGGATAAATTGTTAAAGGTTTATAATGCACAGATTATTTTTGGATGGAGAACTTTTAGATGGAACAATGAGGCGGTAGATAGTGCTGTTGTACATTGTGCAATAATAGGGTTTTGTTGTTGTGGAGTCAATTCTAAAAAATATATCTTTGATTATGAGGGTATACCCATTGAAGCAAACAACATCAATCCGTATTTAGTTGATGCTCCTAATATTCTTATAATGAGCCAAAGCAAACCTATATCTGATATTCCTAAGATGGTTTACGGTAATAAACCTACTGATGGAGGGAACCTTATACTTACAAAAGAGGAAGCTGAAAAGCTTATTGCAGAAGATAAAAATATTGTTTGTTGTATTAGAAGATATGTTGGGGCAAGGGATTTTATAAACAACAATGAGGAAAGATATTGTTTGTGGCTTAAAGATGTTTCTCCCAACATATTTAGAAACAACAAAGAAATTATGAGAAGAATTGATGCTGTAAGAAAAATGAGAGAAGAAAGTTCTGCAGCACCTACTAGAGAAAAAGCAAATGTACCTCATCTATTTTTCTTTATAGCACATCCTGAAGATACATATTTGATAGTACCACGTCATTCTTCGGAGCATAGAAAGTATGTTCCAATAGGGTTTATGAGTGCGGATGTAATCGCCAGCGATGCTTGTTCTATTATTCCTAATGCAACCCTCTATCATTTTGGCGTAATGACTTCTAATGTGCATATGTCTTGGATGAGAACAGTATGCGGAAGAATTAAAAGCGATTATAGATATTCTGGTGGAGTGGTTTATAATAATTTCCCGTGGTGCAATCCTACGGAAGCACAACGTTTAAAAATAGAGAAAACTGCCCAAGGAATTTTAGATGCCCGTGCAAAATATTCCAACAGCAATTTGTCTGATTTGTATGGAGCATTATATTTGTATCCCGAATTGATGAACGCTCATCGTGCCAATGACCGTGCAGTTATGGAAGCGTACGGTTTCTGGGGCAAGCTCAACAGCGAAAGTGAGTGCGTTGCAGAATTGATGAAGATGTACCAAAAGTTGGTGGAGGAATGTTGACCACTTTCCAGATTTAAAGATTAAGTTTGTGGAGCATTTCCCAGGGTGAAAGAAGATAGGGGACGTTTAAGAGAATTTTCTTTTGTGATATAATCTTTTTGGATAAATTTACTTGTGGGGTAGTTGTGTATGCGAAATACTGGAATAAAAGATAATGTTATTCGTGAGATTGTAGAGCTTGCGGAAAAACACGATTTGAAAAAAGTAATATTGTTTGGCTCTCGTGCGAGAGGCGATTTTCAACGAGCAAGCGATATTGACTTGGCTGTTAGTGGTGGAAATGTTGCTATGTTCGCAGTTGATGTCGAAGAAGAAACTTCTACTCTACTACAGTTTGATGTTGTGGATTTAGATTTGGATTTGCAAGATAAGTTGTTGGAATCTATTAAAAAAGAGGGTTTGGTTTTATATGAAAAGGTTTGAGAATTACGTTGCTAATTTAAATGTTCTTAAACGTGCCAATGAAGAAAACTTAGAGAATGATTTTATTGTTGGTGGTATTATCGACAAGTTCTTTATTCAGTTTGAGTTAGGGTGGAAAGTTTTAAAAGAGCTTCTTCGTTACGAAGGTTGTTCCGTTGGTAACAGTGGTTCTCCTCGTGAAATTATCAAAGAAGCATATAAAATGTATGATTGCATTGAGGAAGAAGTTTGGCTTTCCATGCTTCGTGATAGAAATGATTTAACTCATATTTACGATGGGGAGCAGGCTCAAAAATTAGTAAATGTTATTTTAGAAAAGTACATTCCTGCATTTGTTGTGTTGCAAGAAAATATTGAGGACCAATATAAAGACGTATTGGATAAGTTGTAAAAAGTTAAGCGGACATACTCTCAAAGATTATTGATAGTATGTCCATTTCTTTTTCTATACAAGTAAAAAATACCAAGCCTCCCTTGCTACCAACCGTACATTTTTTGTATAATATTAAGTTAGAGAAACTGTGTCCAAACGCTTTTATAGACGGAGGTTTTAAATATAATGGAAGAAAAATATTACGCATTGTTAAACTACGGTTGTCAAATGAATGAGTCCGATACCGAGCATTACGCAGGTCAATTGGAAGAGCTTGGCTATAAAGCTATTGCTGATTTCCATGATGCAGATGTGATTATCGTTAATACTTGCTGCGTGCGCGAAAGCGCAGAAAAGAAAATTGCCGGCAAAATTGGCGAGCTGAAAGCTGTTAAGACTAAAAATCCTGAGCTTGTAATTTGTGTTGCAGGTTGCATGGCTCAAAAAGATGGCGACAAGCTTATTAAAAAGCATCCCCATGTAGATTTGCTTTTGGGCACTGCCTATGTAAACGATTTTAAACAAATTCTGTTGGATTATTTGGCAGAACGTGGTAACAAACGCAGAACCAGAGTGTATGATGACTTAACCATTCACCAAAGCGAGTTCGAAGGTAAAATGGTACGTCAAAGTAAATTTGAAGCGTGGATTCCCATTATGTACGGTTGTAACAATTTCTGCACCTACTGCATCGTGCCTTACGTGCGTGGTCGTGAACGTAGCCGTAGCATGGAAAACATTGTTGCAGAAATCGAAGCAGCAGTTGCTGATGGCTACAAGGAATTTACCTTGCTCGGTCAAAACGTTAACTCTTACGGTAAAGATTTTGGCGAGAAAGAAGCTTTTGCTAAATTGCTCCGTCGCGTAAATGAAATTCCCGGTGTTGACCGTATTCACTATATGACCAGTCATCCCAGAGATATGAGCGAAGAAGTTATCAAAGCTGTTGCGGAATGTGAACATGTTTGCGAAAACTTCCACGTTCCTTTCCAATCCGGTAGCACTGAGATTTTGCGTCGCATGAACCGTGGCTACAGCCGTGAAAAATATTTGGAGCTTATCGCCCTGATTCGTAAGTATGTGCCTAACTGCACTATTACTACTGATATTATCGTAGGCTTCCCCGGTGAAACCGAAGCAGATTTTGAAGATACTCTTAATCTTGTAAAAGAAGTTGGCTTCGATGCTGCCTTCACCTTCATCTATTCTAAACGCAGTGGTACTCCTGCTGCGAAGATGGATAACCAAGTTCCCCTTGATGTGAAGAAAGCACGCCTTAATAGATTGATGGAAGCTCAAAACATTAACAGCTTGAAATGCAATGAAAAGCTTATTGGCCAAGTTGTTGAAGTTTTAGCAGAAGGTCCCAGCAAAAATAAAGATGTTTGGAACGGTAGAACCCGTACCGGCAAATTAGTATTGTGGCCCTTGGAAGGCAAAACATACCAAGCAGGCGACAAAGTTTATGTGAAGATTGATACAGCGCAAACCTGGTTGTTGAAAGGCAAGGCGGTAGATAATGGCTAATTACACCCCCATGGTGCAACAGTATTTAGATGTTAAAAACCAACATCCCAATGAATTACTGTTCTTCCGTTTGGGCGATTTTTACGAAATGTTTTTTGAGGATGCAATAACTGCGTCCCGCGAACTGAATATTACTTTGACTAAGCGCCAAGAAAATATGCCTATGTGCGGTGTGCCGTACCATTCCGTAGATGGTTACATTGCAAAGCTGGTTAAGAAGGGTTATCGCATTGCTATTTGTGAGCAAGTGCAAGATCCCAAGGAAGCTAAAGGCATTGTGGAACGTAAGGTTATCAAAATCATTACTCCTGGTACTGCTATGAACGAGCAGCTTTTGGAAGATAAGCATAACCGTTTCTTAGTGTTCCTTGCTGAAAAAGACAACAGCTTGTGCCTAGTAGCAGCAGATGTTTCTACCGGTGAATGTCAATGGATAGTTGCTGATGGGGCAGAACGTATGCTGAATATTGCTGAACAGCTTTTCAGAATGCAACCTGCGGAAATCGTAGCTACTGATGGCATTGCACAATGGGATAAACTTAGTGAATGGTTTAATAGCAAATTGCCTGAATGTGCTGTAAGCATTTATAAAGGTTACGAAGTAGAAGAAAACTATTTTGCCAAACATTTTGCTAAGGTAGAAGTTCCTGCCTTCGTCCAAGAAACCGTTGAGTATTTACTGCGTTATCTCCACGCAACTGTTATGGCAGATTTAAGTCATATCAATCGCTTGAACGAGATTGTCATTGAAAGCTTTATGAACCTTGACGCTACTGCCATCCGTAATTTGGAATTGGTACGCAATATGCGTGACGGTTCCAAGCGTGGCACTTTGCTTGACGTTTTAGATTTTACCAATACTTCTATGGGCGCACGCAAACTGCGTAGCTGGATTGAATGTCCGCTCCTTGATTTGGGCAAGATTTATGAACGCCAAGATGCGGTAGCAGAACTTTTAGATAATAGCACTTTGCGCGAGGCGGTAGTGGAGCGTTTGAAAGCTATCTATGATTTGGAACGCATTGTTTCCAGATTGGAAGTAGGTAGTGCAAATGCACGCGACCTTGTTTCTTTGCGTACTTCTTTAGCAGTTTTGCCGGAAGTTAAAGCTGTGCTTGCTAATTGCAAGAGCCGTAAGCTGCAAAGAATTTATAATAACTTGCATGTTCACCAAGATATTTACGCCGCACTTGAAGCTGCTATCGTAGACGAACCTCCTTTTTCCGTACGTGAAGGCGGTATGATTAGAAGCGGTTACAATGCAGAGCTTGACGAACTTCACATGATTGCTAAAGACAACAAGTCTTGGATGCAAAACTTCGAAATGAAAATTAAAGAAGAAACCGGCATCAAGACTATTAAGGTTGGCTTCAATAAAGTTTTTGGTTATTACATCGAAGTTAGCAAAGGTCAAAGTGAAAACGTACCTGACTACTTCGTGCGTAAGCAAACCCTCGTCAATGCAGAGCGCTACATCGTTCCTGAACTGAAGGACTTTGAAAATAAAATCTTAGGTGCAAAAGAAAAGATTGAGCAATTGGAATACTATCTCTTTAGCCAATTGCGCGAGATGATTCGCTCCAAAATTAGTGAGATTCAAGAAACTGCACGTGCTTTGGCAACTGTGGACGTACTCGTTTCCTTTGCCGTAAGTGCGTACAAATATAATTACATCCGCCCCGAACTGAATAACGGTGGCGAAATTAAAATTACCGACGGTCGCCACCCTGTTGTGGAACGCTTGTTGGAAAAAGAAATCTTCGTTCCCAACAATGTGAATCTCAATAACAGCGATGAAAGCATGATTGTTATTACCGGTCCTAATATGGCAGGTAAATCTACTTACATGCGCCAAGTTGCACTTTTGGTATTGATGACTCAAATGGGTAGCTTTATCCCTGCTCGTCAGGCTAGTGTTTGCCCCGTTGATAAAATCTTTACCCGCGTTGGTGCAAGTGATGACCTTGCTACAGGACAAAGTACTTTTATGGTAGAGATGAACGAAGTGGCACAAATCCTCCGTTATGCTACCAAAGACAGCTTGATTATTCTGGACGAAGTTGGTCGCGGCACAAGTACCTTTGACGGTATGAGCATTGCTAAATCCGTTATGGAATATATCCACGGTAAAATTAAAGCGAAGACTTTGTTTGCAACTCATTATCATCAATTGATTGCTTTGGAAAGTGAACTGCCCGGCGTGAAGAACTATTCCGTTGCCGTTAAAGAACGTGGTAATGATATTGTGTTCCTGCGTCGTATTATCGCAGGCGGTACTGATAGAAGCTATGGCGTACACGTAGCACGTTTGGCTGGTTTGCCCAAGAAAGTTTTGGACAGAGCCAACGAAATTTTGCAAGAGTACGACCGTTGCGAAAGTGGTATTCGTCCTATACAACAACAAGCTGTACAAGAAGAACCGCAAATGATGGGAAGCCTTTTTAGTAGCGGTTTGGCTGACCAAATTTTGGCTATTGATGTTATGAGCATGACACCTATCGAAGCAATGAATGCTTTGTATAAATTACAGGAAGAAGCAAGGAAGGAGAGCGGTAGATAATGGAAATTAAAAACGTACAGGTTTTAGACACCAATACCGCCAACCAGATTGCTGCAGGCGAAGTTGTTGAAAAGCCTGCTTCCGTAGTAAAAGAATTAGTAGAAAATGCACTTGATGCAGGTTCTGATAAAATTGAAGTTACCATCTTCGCAGGTGGTACTGAATACATCCGTGTTGTAGATAATGGTAGCGGTATGAGCGAAGAGAACGCTAAATTGGCAGTGCTGCGCCATGCTACTAGCAAGATTGTCAGCGCTGATGACCTTATGACTTTGAACACCTTAGGCTTCCGTGGTGAAGCGTTGCCCAGCATTGCTTCTGTTTCCAATTTTACTTTGCTCACTCGTCCTGAAAGCGAAGAGTTTGCAACATCCATCCGCATTGATGGCGGCGAGAATATGGAATGCAGTAGCGCTGGTGGCAATGCAGGTACTACTGTTATTGTAGAAAACCTTTTCTTCAACGTACCTGCTCGTCGTAAATTTTTAAAGACTACCGGTACTGAAGGTCGTTACATTAGTGAGCTTTTGACTAAGCTTGCTTTGTCTCGCCCTGATGTGCGTTTTAAACTTACACATAACGATAAAGAAGTACTGAGTACTCCGGGGGATGGGGACTTAACTTCTACTATTCGCTCTTTGTACGGCAAGAACGTTTCCGAAGAGCTTTTGAATGTTGATTTTAAGGATGAAAAGATTAAAATTGATGGTTATATTGGCAAACCTACCTTGCTGAAAGGTACTCGTCAATGGCAAACTTTATTCGTTAATGGTCGTATGATTGGTAATAAAATGTTGGCTAAAGCTATTGATCACGCTTACCAATCTCAAATTCCTAAGAGCGGTTTCCCCTTTGTTGTGCTTAATATCACAGTGGATACTGCTTCTATCGACGTTAATGTGCATCCTCAAAAGAGTGAGATTAAATTCAGTGACGAAAGCACAGTTTATAAGGCAATGTATAAGGCGCTTACTGATGCATTGACTAAGCCCATGAGTGCTCACAAAACTGAAGTAACTTTGCTGGATGATTCTGAACTGAATGTGTTTATTCCTGAGCAAAAGGCTACTCCTGCTTTCGAAGCAAAGCCTGCTACAAAATATGAACCGCCCAAACCGCAAGTTTTTGAACCTATTTTCAAGAGTGATGCCGGAATGGGGGATATCTTTAAAACTCCGGAAAGACCTGTGCAAAATGAAGAGCAACCTTCTCAAGTGAAGTACCCTTCTTCCGAAAGAGGAAATGTCTTTAAACACAAGGATTACACTTACCAAGCAGTACAAGAGCCTGTGTTTACTATTAATGAAGCGCTTGAAGAGTTCGCTAAAAACGAACCTTTAACTACTGCACCTGTGGAAGCAATTGCTTTCACCGATACTGATAGCGGTATTGATACTATTTGGCCTATTGGTCAAGTGGATAAAACCTTTATCATTGCTCAATCTGAAGATGCTTTGTATTTGATTGATCAACACGCTGCTCATGAACGTATTTTGTTTGATAAGCTTGTTGCTGCTAAAGGTGATATTCCTGCGCAACAATTGTTGATGCCTATCTATGTTGATATGCAAGCTCAAGATATTGCTCTCATTGAAGAACATCACGATGAGTTCTTGCGTTTAGGCGTTGATATTGCTCCTGCTGGTGAAGAAATGCTTAGAATTTCCTGCTTGCCTACTGATATTAAGGCAGACGATGCAGAAGAATTCATTTTGGAAATTAGCAAGATGTTAAGAGAAATGCGTACCATCAATCCAGCAGACTTGCGCCACGAAGTGTTGCATATGACTGCGTGCAAGGCTGCTATTAAAGCTGGTCAGCTTCTTAATATGCGTCAAATGCGTCAACTTATTATTGATCTTTGCAATACAGAACATCCCTTTACCTGTCCTCATGGTCGCCCTTGTATGATTGAAATCACCACGGACGAACTGTATAAAATGTTCAAAAGGACTGGTTTTTAATATGCGCTTTGCTGTAACTGTAGGGCGTAAAGGCAGCGATGATTTGCTGACCGCTGCTAAAGAATGGGCTGAACACTTTGGCGTGACTTTTATTGAGCGTCCGTCCAAGGGTAGTTTGGAAGAATTACGTCAGCAATATGAATTAGATGCAATTTTAGTTGCTACTGCAGATGGTCCCCAGATATATAATAATGAAGGAACTTTCTTCTATCATCCGGGAATGGCTGTACTGCGTTTGCAACGTTTAAAAAATAATGAGCACGATCATTTCGCCAAAGCCTTAGAGCTTAGGGAAGGTATGCGTGTTTTAGACGGAACTTTAGGCTTGGCAGGTGACGCTGCCATTGCCAGTTACCTTGTAGGTGAAAAGGGTAAGGTTGTAGGGGTAGAAGCTTCTATTTTACTGCACTTTGTTGTAGAAAATGGCTTACGTGCTTACGAAGCAGAAGACCCTGATTTGACCGAAGCATTGCGTCGCATTACTACAGTGCAAGCTACCGCGGAAGAGTATTTGGAAACTTGTGAAGAGGATGCTTTTGACGTAGTGTATTTTGACCCGATGTTCCGTTATCCGGTGCAAGGTTCTTCTGCCATGGAACCCTTACGCCCCGTTGCCTATGAATATCCTTTAAACCAAAGGACTATTGAATTGGCACTGAAGGTAGCACCTAAAATCGTCATTAAAGAGCGCAGTGAAAAAATTCTGCGTGAATATGGCTGCACAGAAATTTTAGGCGGAAGATATAGCCGCATTAAGTTTGGAATTATCAGGAGGTAAGCAATGAAGGAAAGAGTTGCGGTTATTTTAGGACCTACGGCAACAGGAAAAAGTCATTGTGCCATTGAGCTGGCTAAACGCTTGAATGGTGAAATTATTTCCGGTGATTCTATGTACGTATATAAAGGTATGGATATTGGCACTGCTAAACCTACTGAAGAGGAGCTAGCTTCTGCTCCTCACCACCTTGTAGATATTTTGCCTGCTGATGCAAAATTTGACGTGGTGGATTTCAAAGAACGAGCAGAGCAATTGATTAAAGAGATTAATGCTCGTGGTAAATTGCCCATCATCGCAGGTGGTACAGGCCTTTACATTAAAGCGTTACTTGAAGGTTACGCTTTTAATAATGTAGATGCGGACGAAAGCTTGCGTAATGAATTAGAGCAATTTGCTTTGGAAAATGGCAAGGAAACACTCCACGCTCGTTTGGCTGAGCTGGACCCTGAGGCGGCGCAACGCCTGCACTTTAACGATACTCGTCGCGTGATTCGCGCTATTGAAGCTGCCATGAAAGGTGAAGAAGTAAACCAACACGGTGCAGAAGAATTGCCTTTCGATATGGTTGTTTTTGGCTTGAATATGCCTCGTGAAATTTTGTACGAGCGTATCAATAGACGTGTTGATATTATGCTTGAACAAGGTTTGGAAGCAGAAGTGCGTCGTTTGCTTGACGAAGGTGTACCTACCGATTGCCAATCCATGAAGAGCATAGGTTACCGTCAAATGCTGTGGCACATTGTCGATGGTATGGATTACGATTTTGCCGTAGATAAATTAAAACAGGCGACACGTAATTTTGCCAAACGCCAAGTTACATTTTTCAAGGGAATGCCTTACATTGAATGGTTCGAATTGGACGCTGCTCCCGATTATGAAAATGTAGTGAACAGTATGGAGCAAAGACTTGTAGAAAAATTTAAACTGGTATAGAATTATATGTAGAAAATGATTTGGAGGGGTTCCAATGAACAATATGAACAAACCTGCAATGAACTTGCAAGATAGCTTCTTAAACCATGTACGTAAAGAAAATTTGGGCGTTGTAATCTATTTGATGAACGGCTTCCAACTTAGAGGTTTGGTAAGAGGCTTCGATAATTTTACTGTTATCATTGAAAACGAAGGTAAGCAACAACTGGTGTATAAGCACGCGATTTCTACTATCGCACCTGCTACTAATATTACCATTATGCAACCTGAAAAACGTGACTAGAATATAAAAAGAAACGTCGCAGTCGCGTCGTTTCTTTTTTATGTAGTAAATCGTTATAAGCACTGTCTAACGATTTTGACGAAGCTGTAGGTATCAAATGACTAATTATTTGAAATTGTTTCTTGAATATTTGACAGTTGAATTAGGGTTATCGCAAAACACAGTCGCTGCTTATGAACGTGACATGCGTTTACTGCAAAAGGCGTTGAAGCTTGAAAATGATGAGCAGCTTGCCAAAGTAACACGCACTCAGCTTTTGGGATATATGTCCCAGTTAAAAGAGCAGGGGCGCAGTGCTGCGACTATTGCTCGTAAGTTAGCGGCGATTAAAGCTTTTTATCGCTTCCTTACTGCGGAACGCTACATTGAAGTAGACCCGGCAGAAGTAATTGAAGCTGCTAAAAAAGGTTTACATTTGCCCAAGGTGCTCAGTGTTGAAGAAATAGAAACTCTTTTGGACGAGCCTAACCTTGGCACATTGGATGGTTATCGCGACAGGACAATGCTTGAAGTATTGTATGCAACGGGGATGCGCGTTTCCGAACTGGTAAACATTCCTGTAAGCAATGTTAATTTACAAATGCAGTACTTAATTGCTTGTGGTAAAGGTAATAAGGAGCGCATTATTCCTTTGGGTAGTGTTGCTATTAAATTTTTACAGCATTATTTGAGTGATGTTCGTCCTCAGCTTCTTAAAAATGAATTTTCCAGAGTGGATACTCTGTTTGTAAATAAGTGGGGCAAACCCATGACGCGTATGACTTTTTATGAACTGATAAAAAGTTATGGTAGGAGTGCTGGAATCAGCAAAGATATTACTCCACACGTGTTGCGTCATTCTTTCGCCACACATTTATTAGATAATGGTACTGACCTTAGAGTGGTACAAGAACTTTTAGGACACGCAGATATTTCTACGACTCAGATATATACACATTTAACTAACAAGCGTTTGCGTGAAGTTTATACTAAGGCGCATCCGCGTGCGTAGTGGGGAGGGTAATATGGCAAGAAGAAGGAAGAAAGCTTCCAATAAAACAAGCTTATATATTTTATTGGCGATTATCGCTGTTTTGACCATTATGGCTGGCATGTTCTATGCTTCCATCAGCGGTGATAAGAATACTGAAAATGTTGGTGGTAGCACTGGCGGTAAGAAAGAAGTTGTTAGCTTAAT
>JBGVIJ010000045.1:0-25889 GCA_045123075.1 Phascolarctobacterium sp.
ACCTACAACCCTGCAACCCGCGTATCCCCGCCGCTCCGCAGCTGGGATCACGTACAAGCAATGCGCGAAGCAGTTTTGGACGGTACTGTTGATGCAATCGTAACCGACCACGCTCCTCACGCACCTGAAGAAAAAGACGTAGAGTTCAGATATGCACCCTGCGGCTTCTGCGGTTTGGAAACTTCTCTCGGCGTAATGCTGACTGATTTGTACCACACCAACATTTTTGACCTGAACACTATTATTAGTAAAATGAGCTGCGAACCTTCCAAACTGTTCAAACTGAACCGTGGTACTTTGGCAGAAGGTTCCGTTGCAGATATTGCGATTATTGACTTAGATAAAGAATGGACTGTTGACAGCTCCAAATTCTATACTCGCGGCAAATTCACTCCGTACGAAGGTAAAGAGTGCAAAGGTAAAGCAGTAGCAACCATGCTTGCGGGCAAATTCGTTATGAGAGATGGTGTAGTATGCGCGAAATAAAAAAAGGCAAATTGATTTTAGCTGATGGTAGCGTTTACGAAGGCGACTTCTATGGTAAACGCAACGCAGTTGGTGAAGTAGTATTCACCACTGGTGGTATGTGCGGTTATCAAGAAATGCTTACTGACCCCACTTACTGCGGTCAAATTATGGTTTTGACTTATCCCATCGTTGGCAATGCTGGCGTGAATAATATGTTTAACCAAAGCCGTAAAGCTTATTGCCAAGGTTTGGTAATTGGCGAATTGTGCGATTATCCTAGCAACTGGCGTAGCGAACGTTCCTTGGAAGATTTCCTTGATGAACAAGATATTCCCACTTTGGCAGGTATCGACACTCGTTCCATTACTCGTAAAATTCGCGACAATGGTGTGATGAAAGGCGTAATCGTAAGCGCAGAAGCTACTCAAGAAGAAATTGATGCGCTTTTGGCTACTGCTGAAATGCACGACCAAGTTGCTCAAGTAACTACTAAAGAAACTTACACCGTAGGTGAAGGCAAATTGCATGTTGCAGTGCTTGACCTTGGTGTTACTAAAAAAGTTATCAACTTCCTTATGGGTATGGACTGTCATCTGACTGTATTCCCTGCAAATACCAGCGCAGAAGAAATTATGCGTCACAACCCCAACGGTATCGTAATTACCAATGGCCCCGGCAATCCGGCTGATGTTCCTGAAGTTATTGAAACTGTTAAAGCATTGTTTGGCAAGAAACCGATGCTCGGCTTCTGCTTAGGTCATTTGGTAATGGCTATGGCTACTGGCGCTGAAACTTCTAAAATGAAATTTGGTCACCACGGTAACCAACCGGTAAAAGGTTTGGAAACCGGTCGCGTTTACATCAGTGCTCAAAACCACGGTTATGTTGTAGAAGCTGCTTCTGTTGAAGGTAAAGGCGTAACTGTAACTCACGTAGCTCTTAACGATAATACTGTTGAAGGCTTGAAATATGAAGGTAAAAATGCTGTATCCGTACAATTCTTGCCGGATGTTGAACATACTTACCTCTTAGAAACTTTTGTAGAAATGATGGAGGGTCGTAAATAATGCCGAAACTTACAGATGTAAAAAAAGTTCTTGTTATCGGTTCCGGTCCGATCATCATCGGTCAAGCAGCAGAATTTGACTATGCTGGTACCCAAGCTTGCCGTGCTTTGAAAGAAGAAGGCTTTGAAGTTGTACTGGTAAACTCTAACCCTGCGACCATTATGACTGACGTAAACATTGCAGACCGCGTATATGTTGAACCTGTAAATGTTGAATTCCTTGAAAACATCATTAAACGTGAACGTCCTGACTCCTTGCTTGCAACCTTGGGTGGTCAAGTTGGTTTGAACTTGGCAATGGCATTGGATGAAAAAGGCATTCTGGCTGATTACAATGTAAAACTTTTGGGCACTCAAATCTCCGCTATCAAACGTGGCGAAGACCGTGAACTGTTCAAAGAAGCAATGGAAAAGATTAACCAACCGATTCCTGAAAGTACCATTGTTGAAACTATCATGGCTGCTTGTGAATTCGGTCGTCAAATCGGCTATCCTTTGATTGTTCGCCCTGCTTACACCTTGGGCGGCACTGGCGGCGGTATTGCTCACGATGAAGACGAACTGGTTGACATTGTACAAAAAGGTTTGGGCTACAGCCCCATCGGTCAATGCTTGATTGAACGTAGTATCGCCGGTTGGAAAGAAATCGAATTCGAGGTAATCCGTGACGCTGCTGACAACTGCATTACCGTATGCTCCATGGAAAACGTTGACCCCGTTGGCGTTCATACTGGTGACTCCGTTGTAGTTGCTCCTGCTCAAACTCTTAATGAAAGAGAATTGACTCTGCTCCGCAAAGCATCCATTGACATCGTTCGTGAATTGGGTGTTTGCGGTGGTTGTAACGTACAATTGGCACTGGATCCCCACTCCGAAAACTACTATGTTATCGAAGTTAACCCCCGCGTAAGCCGCAGCTCTGCTTTGGCATCTAAAGCAACCGGTTATCCCATCGCTAAAGTAACCAGTAAAATTGCTATTGGTTACACTTTGGACGAAATCGAAAATGCTGTAACCAAAACTACCAAAGCTTGCTTCGAACCTACCGTTGACTATATCGTACTCAAATTCCCGCGCTGGCCTTTCGATAAGTTCGTAACTGCTGACCGCACTTTGGGTACTCAAATGAAAGCTACCGGTGAAGTTATGGCTATTGAACGTAGCTTTGAAGCTTCCTTGCTCAAAGCAATCCGTTCCTTAGAAATTGGCTTGATTCACCTTGAAATGCCCGAACTGAAAGCACTTAGCGATGACGAAATTAAAGAACGCGTTAAACGTATTGACGATGAACGTCTCTTTGTCATCGTAGAAGCTATCCGTCGTGGTGTAACCATTGATTATATCAATGACATTACCAAAATGGATAAATGGTTCCTCAATAAGCTGGCTAACATTGTAAAAATGGAAGAAGCTCTCAAATCTGAAGAACTTACTCCGGCACTCTTGTTGAAAGCTAAGAAAATAGGCTTCGCTGACCCGGTAATTGGTAAACTGGTTGGCAAAGATGCGTTTGAAGTGCGTGCAATGCGTAAAGAAAACAACATCCTGCCCGCATACAAAATTGTAGACACTTGCGCTGCAGAATTTGAAGCTGCAACCCCGTACTACTATTCCACTTACGAAAAAGAAGACGAAGTTGCTGTAACTGATAAAAAGAAAGTCGTTGTACTCGGTTCTGGTCCTATCCGTATCGGTCAAGGTGTAGAATTTGACTACTGCTCCGTACACTCTGTATGGGCTCTCCGTGAAATGGGTTACGAAACCATTATCATCAACAACAACCCGGAAACTGTTTCCACTGATTTCGACATCTCCGATAAACTGTACTTTGAACCTCTGACTTTGGAAGATGTTCTTAACGTGATCGAAAAAGAACAACCGGAAGGCGTTATCGTACAATTCGGTGGTCAAACTGCAATCAACTTGGCTGGCCCGCTTGCTAAATGTGGCGTTAAAATCCTCGGCAGTAGCGTAGACAGCATTGATCGTGCAGAAGACCGTGAACGTTTTGAACAACTCCTCACCGATTGCGACATTCCTCGTCCGAAAGGACACACCGTATTCGATACCGAAGGTGCAATCAAAGCAGCTAACGATGTTGGTTACCCTGTAATGGTTCGTCCTTCCTATGTATTGGGCGGTCGTGCGATGGAAATCGTTTACAACGATAACGAACTGAAAAACTATATGACCTATGCAGTAAAAGCATCCCAAGAACATCCTGTTTTGGTTGACCATTATTTGCAAGGTAAAGAAGTAGAAGTTGACGCAATCTGTGATGGTATCGACGTACTCATCCCCGGCATTATGGAACACGTTGAACGTGCAGGCGTTCACTCCGGTGACTCCATTGCAGTATATCCGCCTGTAAGCCTGCCTGAAAACGTAATTAAAACCATCATCCAATACACCAATAAAATGGCACTTGGTTTGGAAGTAAAAGGTATGATTAACATTCAATACATTGTTCGTGGCAACGATGTATTTGTAATCGAAGTTAACCCCCGCTCTTCCAGAACCGTACCGTTCCTCAGTAAAGTAACCGGTATCCCCATGATTAACGTAGCTACTAAAGCTGCTATGGGCCTTACCATTAAAGAACAAGGTTACAAACCGGGCCTCAAACTGTTCCCTGACTACTATGCAGTTAAAGCTCCGGTATTCTCCTTCAACAAAATGAGCAACGTAGACATCACTCTTAGCCCGGAAATGAAATCCACCGGTGAAGTTATGGCTTGCGACTACCAATTCAGCCGTGCGCTGTACAAAGCTTGTATTGCATCTAACATTAACGTTCCTAACGAAGGTGCAATCCTCATTACCGTATCTGACCTTGATAAAGAGGAAGCAGTGGAAATTGCTAAAGGCTTTGCAGATTTGGGCTACGAAATTATGGCAACCACTGGTACCAAAGCTCACTTGGAAGCAAACGGCGTGCCCGTAAGACTTGCTAACAAACTCGGCGAAGGCGTACCCACCATTATTGATGAAATCAAAGCTGGTCACATCAGTATGGTAATCAACACCACTAGCCATGGTCGTGAGTCTGAACGTGATGGCTTCAAGATTCGTCGTTCCACTGTAGAACACGCAATCGCTTGCTTGACTTCCTTAGACACCGCTCGCGAATTGCAACGTGCGATGAGTGCAATGCGTCGTCGTCGTGTAGTTAGCGTAGTTGCTTTGCAAGATTTGGCTTGGGAGGACTAAGCTATGGCAAAAACAATTGCTACAGCAAAAGTTATTGGTCAAAAAGTACTGAATAGTACTATTAAAATATTAGAAGTTCACGCACCTGAAATTGCGAGTCAAGCCGTTCCCGGTCAATTCGTAAACGTACAGGTTTGCAAGAATACTGCTCCGTTGCTGCGCCGTCCCTTCGGCGTAGCCGGAGTTAATAGAGAAGCAGGTACCTTCACCATTATCTATCGTATCATTGGTGAAGCAACCCACATTTTGGCAGATGTTTGTTCTGGTGATGAACTGAGCATAGTTGGTCCTTTGGGTAAAGGTTTTGATATGACTGCTCAAAAACCACTTTTGGTTGGCGGCGGCCTTGGTCTTGCTCCGCTTAAATTCTTAGCTGAAGGCTTCGGTGCAGGCAAAACTGATATCCTGATGGGTGGCAGAACTAAAGAAGAAGTATGCTGGACCTGCATCTATGATGAACTGAGCGAAAAAGTATTTGTTACCACTGATGATGGCACCGAAGGTACCCAAGGTACTGTTATGGCGTTGTTGCCGGAACTGTTGGCAAGTGGCGTATATGATTGCGTTTATGTATGCGGTCCTGTACCCATGATGAAAGCAGTTGCAAATGCTTGTTTGGAAGCTAATGTAAAATGCCAAGTTTCTTTGGAAAAATATATGGCCTGCGGCTTAGGTGCTTGTTTGTCCTGTGCTTGCGGTGGCATTGGCAAACGTATGAAAGTTTGCACCGATGGTCCCGTTTTCTGGGCAGAGGAGGTAGTAGAATGGTAAAAGCATTGTACGAAGGCAGACTTGCAGTTGATATTGCTGGTCTCAAAATGCAAACCCCTGTTACCACCGGCTCCGGTACCTTTGGCTTCGGCTTAGAGTTTACTGATTTCCTCGACCTTGAAAAAGTTGGCGCTGTTACCGTAAAAGGTACTTCCTTGCTTCCTGCTGCTGGTAATAAAGGTCAACGCGCTGTGGAAACTCCCTCCGGTATGCTTAACTGCATCGGTTTGGAAAACCCCGGTAGCGAATACTTCTTGGAAAAAACTTTGCCTGAACTGCGTAAATATGACGTTCCTGTAATTGTTAATATTTATGGTCATTCTCCTGAAGAATACGGCGAAGTTGCTAAAAAATTAGACGTTGATGGTGTAGATGCTGTTGAAATCAACATCTCTTGCCCCAACGTAAAAGAAGGCGGCATCGTTTTCGGAACCTGTCCCGAAGCTGCTGCTGAAGTTGTACGTGCAGTAAAAGCTAACACTTCTAAAATGGTAATCACCAAACTTTCTCCTAACGTAACTGATATCGTTGCGATGGCGAAAGCAGTAGAAGCAGCTGGCACTGATGCAATCTCTATGATTAACACCTTGCTTGGTACTGTAATTGATATTGAACGTCAAAAACCTGTACTTGGTAACATCACCGGTGGTTTGAGTGGTCCTGCTGTTCGCCCCGTTGCTGTACGTTTGGTATATCAAGTTGCGCAAGCAGTTAATGTTCCCATCATCGGTATGGGTGGTATTATGAATGCAAGAGATGCCATCGAATTTATGCTTGCTGGTGCAAGTGCAGTATCTGTTGGTACTGCAAACTTTATCCATCCTGATATTGCAGAAACCATCGCTCATGGTATGCTGGAATATTTGGATAGACACAACGTACAAAACATTAGTGAAATTGTTGGCTTGGCGTTGCCCAATGGCAAAGCTAGCATGCCGTATTTGAATAAATAACTCCCTCTTAGAAAGGAGCTTACTAAAATGCAACATGATGATCGCTTGATAGTTGCGCTTGATTTCCCTACTTTTGAGCAAGCTAAAGAATGCGTGCTGGAATTGGGTGACACCGTTAGCCATTACAAAGTAGGTATGGAACTGTACTACGCAGTAGGCAGTGAAATGATTCGCTTCTTGAAAGAACAAGGCAAGGAAGTTTTCCTGGACCTGAAACTGCAAGATATTCCTAATACCGTAGCTCACGCTTTGACTGTACTTAGCGATTTGGGCGCAGATATGATGAACGTGCACTCTGTTGGTGGCAAAAAAATGATGGCCGAAGCAGTGAAAGCAGTTCGTGAAGCTGCTGAAAAAGCAGGTAAACCTGCTCCAAAACTGATTGCAGTAACCATTCTCACCAGTATGGATGATGAACAATTTGGTGATTTGAACTATAAAAATACCATTGCTGAACAAGTAATCTCTTTGGCAAAATTGGCTAAAGAAGCTGGTATGGACGGCGTTGTAGCTTCTCCGAAAGAAGCTGCTGCTATCCGTGAAGCTTGTGGCGAAGGTTTCTTGATTGTAACTCCGGGCGTACGTCCTGCAGGTGCATCTCTTGATGACCAAAGCCGCGTAGCAACTCCGGCAGGTGCGTTCCAAAATGGTTCTAGCCATATCGTAGTTGGTCGCCCCATTACCAAGGCAGAAGATAGAAAAGCAGCTGCGGCAGCAATCGTAGCAGAAATTAAAGGAGTGTAAGCTAATGTTGGAAGAAAAAGACGTCTTAAAAATGTTGGAAGAAACTGAAGCTGTATTGCATGGTCACTTTTTGCTGACTAGCGGTCTGCACAGCCCCATGTATGTTGAAAAATTCAACGTACTGCAACATCCCAAATATACCGAAAGACTTTGCCAAGAAATCGCTCGTCGTTATGAAAATGACAACGTAGAATTGGTAGTTGGCCCTGTAACCGGCGGTATTTTGTTGGCTCACGAAGTAGGTAAAGCACTTGGCACTCGTGCAATCTTTACCGAACGTGACAATGGCAAAATGACTTTGAAACGTGGCTTCCAAATCGAACCGGGCACTCGCGTTCTGGTTGTAGAAGACATCGTTACCACTGGCGGCAGTGTTAAAGAAGTTATGGAAGTTGTTCAAGAAAAAGGTGGCGAACTTGTTGGCGTAGGTCTTCTCGTAGACCGTAGCGGTGGCAAAGTAGACTTCGGTATCCGCACTGAAGCATTGCTCCACTTGAACGTAGAAACTTATGATCCCAACTCCTGCCCCCTCTGCGCAGAAGGTAAAGAATTTACCAAACGTGGCAGAACTGGTAAATAATTAGTGATATAAAATAATTAATCCCCCTCGTGCAAATGCATGAGGGGGATTTTTACGTTCATAATATCTTACTTATAATTCTTTTCTTTCACATGGTCGGAGTGGAGTAACTCTTCTGCCAAGTGACTGAGCGGTTTTTCCAAGAAGCCTGCGTAAACAGCTTGGACGTCAGGGTTGTTGTGGGATTGACGTAAGGTGCGTTGTTCGTCAAGAACGTAAAGTTTTTGACCGCGGCTGCACGCCAATTCTTGACCATCGTGAATAGGTTGGCCACCGCCACCAACGCAGCCGCCAGGACAAGCCATAACTTCCACGAAGTCATAATGCACTTTGCCTGCCTTGATGTCATCCATCAATCGACCTGCATTGCCTAATCCACTTACAGTACAAGTGCGTACTACAGTGTCGCCAAGCTTGAAGTTAGCTTCGCGGCGATCAGCGTTGCCACGTACGTCTAAGAATGCATCCATAGGAGCTTCTTTGCCTTCAACAACTGCATAAGCAGTACGAAGAGCTGCTTCCATAACGCCACCGGTTACACCGAAGATTACTCCGGCACCGGTACTTGTGCCTAACGGACTGTCAAATTCTGCCGGTTCAAGAGCTGCCACGTTAATATGTTCAGCTTTGATGAGGCGAGCCAGTTCGCGAGTGGTAAGTACGATGTCAACGTCGGGCACGCCACTGCTACGCATGGAGAACAGTGCAGCTTCGCGCTTTTTAGATACGCACGGCATAATGGAGATGGAACAGATGTCTTTAGTATCGATGCCTTTTTGTTGAGCAAAGTAAGTTTTGGTCAGAGCACCGAAGATTTGTTGGGGAGATTTAGTGCTGGAAAGATTGGGCAAAAAAGCAGGATATTTTTTGCTTACATAGCTTACCCAGCCAGGGCAGCAAGAGGTGAACATAGGCCAATGATGTTCATCTTTATGAGCCAAGCGTTCTAAAAGTTCGCTACCTTCTTCCATGATGGTTACGTCTGCTGCGAAGTTGGTGTCGAATACGTAGTCGAAGCCAATCTTTTTGAGAGCAGCAACCATCATACCTTCAGTGAATTGTTCAGGAGCAAGACCAAGTGCTTCGCCCCAAGCAACGCGCACTGCAGGAGCAACTTGAACAACGGTCACTTTATCAGGATTTGCGAGAACTTCAAAAATTTTGGGAACATCGTCACGTTCTTTGAGTGCACCAACGGGACAATGGGTAATGCATTGACCGCACAGGCTGCAATCAGATTGAGCGATGTTGGGGAATTTGTCGGCAACATCTACGGTAGTGCGGCCACCGGTGTTTACCAAGTCCCAAATTTTCAAACCTTGTACTTTGTCGCAAATTTGGATGCAACGCATACATTTGATACATTTTTTAGAATCTCTAATCAAGGGGAATTCTTTATCCCAGGGAATATCAACAACGTCTTTTTCGTAGGGCAATTCAAAAATGCCAAGGTCATTTGCCAAAGTTTGCAATGCGCAGTTACCGCTACGCACGCAGGTTGCGCACAGGCAATCGTGTTGGGAAAGAATAAGCTCTACGTTAGTACGGCGTACTGCACGAACCTTAGGAGAGTTGGTATAAACAACGATGCCTTCTTGTGCGGGTGTGCTGCACGCAGTTACTAATTTAGTTTTACCTTGTACTTCTACCACACATACTTTACAAGCACTAATTTCGTTGATGCCTTCCAAGTAACAAAGGCGGGGAATACGGATACCAACGGAGTCCGCAGCTTGCATAATTGTCGCACCTTTAGGAGCAGTTACTTTTTGTCCGTCAATTGTTAAGGTTACCATTTAAAAGAACGTCCTCCTCTCATGGTGCTTAAACCGAATTTGTCGCAGCGCAAGCAACGACCGGCTTCTTGGCAAGCTTCTTGCACAGTGTAGCCACATTCGAATTCTTCAAAGTTATTTTTACGTTCTCCAGCTTCTTTTTCTTTAAGTTGAATACGTCCGCAGGGTTCTTTATCTTCTAATTTAGCAGGGGGAATTTCTACATCGCAGGAGATTTCATGTTCATATCCCAAGTAGTCGTCAATATTAGCTGCTGCAACTTTACCTGCTGCAATGGCACGAATTACGGTAGCAGGACCGGTTACGCAGTCGCCACCTGCGAAAACGCCATTGGAGTTTGCAAGTTCGCCGGTTTCCATTGCTGCGATACTACCACGTTTAACTTTTACGCCAGCTTCTTCGAAGGGACGCAGTTCAACACCTTGACCGATTGCTACAACAATTACGTCACAGGGGATACGGTCCAAAGGAAGTTCAGCGCGAATAGGGCGAGCACGTCCCCAAGCATCGATAGGGCCAATGATTTGCGGTTCTGCCCAGAGAGCAACAACATTACCGTTTTCATCGGCTTCGATTTTGTGAGGAGCTTTCAGTTCGTACAGTTCTGCACCTTCTGCGATTGCGCCTTCGATTTCTTCAGGGAGAGCAGTCATATCGTCTTTGCGACGACGGTAAGCGATGGTAACTTTTTTCGCACCAAGGCGAACAGCACTACGGGTACAGTCCATAGCTACGTTACCGCCACCGATAACAACAACATTTTTATCTTTAAAGTCAGGCATAATGTCTTCGCCAATGGAGCGGAGCATTTCTACTGCGGAGATTACACCTTTAGAATCTTCGCCTTCAATGCCAACTTTTTTATCTTCGTGAGCACCGATGGCAATGTAAACTGCATCAAATTCTTCACGGAGTTTGTCAAACTTAACTTCGCCTTCGCCGTTACCAACCTTAGTGTTCAGGTGGACTTCAACGCCGGTGGAAAGGATTGCTTCAATATCTTGGTCAAGCCTTTCACGAGGGAAGCGATAGCTGGGGATGCCATAGCGGAGCATACCGCCAAGTTTGCTCTTAGCTTCGAATACTACTGCGTGGTGACCCATCAGTTCCAAATAGTAAGCAGCAGCCAAACCACTGGGACCACCGCCGATGATAGCGATACGTTTGCCGGTAGCTTCAGCTTTTGCCGGAACGGGCACGGTATTAGCAGGAGCGTTGTCCACTGCCATACGTTTTAAGCCGCGAATATTAACAGGAGCATCAATCATACTGCGACGGCAACGTGCTTCACAGGGATGTTCACAAATAAGAGCACAAGCGGTGGGGAAGGGATTGTCTTTGCGGATGAGTTTGATTGCATCAGCGTAACGACCTTCGCCAACGAGAGCGATGTAACCGGGAATGTCAACTTGTGCGGGGCAAAGAGCAACGCACGGGATGGAAGTATCTAAGCGACTGTAGCATTTACCGGTTTTAATGTGGTGAATGTAATTGTCGCGGAAGCCGCCTAAACCGGCTAAAACCATGTGTGCTGCTTCGTAGCCAATTGCGCAGTCAGCAGAATCCATAATGTTTTGGGCGGTGCTTTCAATAAGCTCCAAGGTTTTCATGGTAGCTTTGCCATCTAAAACATTTTCCAACAGTTTTTGTAATTGACCTAAACCAACTCGACAAGGAGCGCATTTGCCACAAGTTTGAGCGTGGCAAACTTTTAAGAAGGACAGCTGCATATCAACGGGGCATAACCCGGGAGGGCTAGCAATGATATGGCGTTCAAGGTCTTTGTAAAGACGTTCAACAGTGAGCTGAGCTTGATCTGGTGTTTCGATTTTTAAACGACTCATATTTTTCCTCCATCAAATTTATCTAACAAAAGGTATAGACACAAAATATAGTGCTCCATTTTATGGAATACAACTAATTATACTCTTAATGCTTTATTTTGGCAAACACAAAAGTGTAAATGTTGTTACGCTTTGAGCGTGCGATTAAATATATTATCTATCTTGTTTTTAAAAATTATCTAGAATTTTAAAAGGAAAGATTTTACTTACGTTGAATAATATACTGATAGATTATATCTTGAAATAAAAATTGTATTGAAGCTGGTGACTTGGATGAATTTGTCGATAGTACATATTATAAGTTTAATCTTAACATTGGTTATGACTATTTTGCCGGGCATTATTGCTGCTCGAAAAATTAAGTCTGCTGATGATTATAATGTAGGTGGTAGACGTGCTGGTGTAGGTATGGTTGCGGGAAGTATTATCGGAACCATTGTAGGTGGCGCTGCTACCATGGGTACTGCCCAATTAGGTTTTAAACTGGGCTTAACTGCTTGGTGGTTTACCTTGGGAAGTGGTATTGCTTTAATCATTATGGCAATTTTTTACGCAGTTCCCTTACGCCGTAGCAGTTTGACTACAGTTAGTGAGTTCCTCGTAGGTAATTACGGTAAGATTGCTGGACCTTTTACTAGTATATCCGCCTCTGCTGGTATTTTCTTCAGCATTGTTGCCAGTACTTTAACTGCTTTAAGTTTGGTGGCAGGCTTATTTAATGTAAGCATTGAAACCAGTGGCGTGATTGTTCTGCTTTTGACCGTGGCCATTGTTTTCTTTGGTGGCATTAGCGGCGCAGGTATGGCAGGCCTTTTAAAAATACTTTTGATTTTTGGTACTATCTTCGTTGGCGGCATCTTAAGCTTTGTGGATATGGGTTGTTGGCAAGGTCTGCAAGCAACCTTCCAGGAATATCCTTGGTTCAGCCTTTTTGGTCGTGGTGTGGAAGATGGTCTCTTTAGTTTAGTTTCTATGGTTGTGGGCGTAATTTCTACTCAAACATACGTGCAATCTATTTTTTCTGCAAAAGATAGCAAGACCGCGGCAGCAGGTTGTATTTCTGCGGCACTTGTGGTTATTCCAGTAGGCTTACCTTCCGTTATGATTGGTATGTTTATGAGCAAAATGCATCCGGAAATTAATTCCATTGATGCTTTGCCATTATATCTTGTAACTTATTTGCCTGAATGGCTTGGTGGTATTGGTTTAGGTGCGATTTTGATTTCTGCCATGGGTTCTTTGTCCGGTTTGGCTCTTGGCGTTGGTACCATGATTTCTCGTGACCTTGTTAAAAATATTTGGAAGGGTGCAAGCTCTACTAATTTACTTTGGGCAAGTCGCATTAGTGTTTTGTTGGTAACTATTTGCGCAATCGTGTTTGTTTTCTTTCATTTAGATAGCTCTGTTTTAGAATGGAACTATCTCTCTATGGCGTTACGTGGCAGTGGTATTTTCCTGCCTCTTACTTTTGCAGTGTTCTTCCCCGGTAAGGTAAATCGCAAGTTTGGTATTATGGCCATCATCGGAGGCATCTTGGTAGCGTGCTTGTGGAAATACATTGCTCCGTGGAAGATTAACGGACTTTTCCCTGCTCTTGCTTGCAATTTATTGTTTCTGATTCCTGGATTATTGGTGAAAAAAGATGAATAACTTTACTCATTTACATGTGCATACTCAATTTAGTCTTCTTGATGGTGCGGCGAAGATTCCTGATTTAGTTAGCTATGCTAAAGAATTGGGAATGACTAGCCTTGCCATTACAGACCACGGCGTAATGTATGGTGCTGTTGATTTTTACCAAGAGTGTAAGAAGCAGGGCATTAAACCTATTTTAGGTTGCGAAGTTTACGTTACTACCGGTTCCCACTTGGAGCGAAATAACCGTGGCTTGTTCCACTTGATTCTCTTAGCAGAAAATTTGGAAGGCTACCATAATATAATGAAGATGGTTTCTTTGGCGCAATTGGAAGGTTTCTACTATAAACCTCGTGTGGACAAGGATATTTTGCGTGCTCATAGCAAGGGTGTAATCTGTCTTAGTGCTTGTATCGCAGGTGAAGTTCCTGTGCTCATTCAACAAGGCAATATGGACGGTGCTCGCCGTTGCATAGAAGAACACATTGAAATCTTTGGCAAAGAAAACTACTTTCTGGAAATTCAAAACCACGACTTGCCGGAAGAACATAAGGCAAACCGTGGCTTGAAACAATTGGCGAAAGAATATGGTTTGGGTTTGGTTGCTACTAACGACTTGCATTATGTTCGTCGTGAAGATGCGGAAGCACAGGACGTGCTCTTATGTCTGCAAACAGGTAGCACTGTTGACGAACCTAATCGTATGCGCTTCCCAAATGACCAGTTCTATTTGAAAAGTTATGAGGAAATGGCAGAGAAGTTCGCAGATTGTCCGGAAGCTCTAGCAAATACTAACGTCATTGCTGAACGCTGCAATGTAGAGTTGGAATTTGGACATCTTCTTTTGCCGGAGTTTGCCGTGCCGGAAGGCTTTGACGCAGAAAGCTATTTGCACCATTTGTGCAAAGAAAGTTTAGTGAAAAAATATCCTGACGCAACAAAGGAAGTTTGGGACAGGCTTGATTTTGAATTGCAAATCATCAACCAAATGGGTTATGCCTGCTACTTCCTCATTGTGTGGGATTTTATAAAATACTGTCGTGAAAATGACATTTTGGTTGGACCCGGTCGTGGTAGTGCGGCAGGCAGTATTGTTGCTTATCTTCTGGGCATTACCAATATTGAACCCATGCGTTACGCACTGCTTTTTGAACGTTTCTTGAATCCTGAACGTGTTAGCATGCCTGATATTGATACGGACTTCTGTTATGTAAAACGCGATAAAGTTTTAGATTATGTTGTCCGTCGTTATGGTCAAGAACGTGTGGCGCAAATAATCACCTATGGTACTTTGCAGGCTCGCGCTGCAATTCGCGACGTAGGCAGAGCTCTTGGCATGAGCTATGGTAGCGTGGACAGAGTTGCCAAAATTATTCCTAAAGAATTAGGTATTACTTTAGAAAAATCTTTAAAGGTAAGCAACGATTTACGTGAACTTTACGAAAATGACCAAGAAGTTCACCGCCTCGTCGACCTTGCTAAGAGCGTAGAAGGTATGCCCCGTAACGTAGGTACTCACGCCGCAGGTGTAATTATCGCTCCTGCAGATTTGAAGGACTACGTTCCCCTGCAACTTGGCGCGGAAGGCTCCGTAATTACCCAATACGATAAGGACAAGTTGGAAGGCTTAGGCCTTTTGAAAATGGACTTCTTGGGACTTAGAACCTTGACCGTTATTGGTGATGCCATTCGTAATATTAAAGAAACTACCGGCGAAATCGTCGATATAGATAATATTCCCTTAGATGATAAAAAAACTTGCCAAATGCTTTGTGCTGGCGATACTTACGGTGTGTTCCAGTTGGAATCAACTGGTATTACAAGGCTTGTCGTAGATTTGGCACCGGAAAGCTTTGAGGATTTAATTCCTCTTGTTGCCCTCTACCGTCCTGGACCTTTGGGCACCGGTATGGCAGAAGACTTTATCGCAGGTCGTCACGGACATCGTACTGCGGAAATTCTCCATCCTTTGATGGAACCAATCCTCAAAGATACTTATGGCGTAATTCTGTACCAAGAACAAGTAATGCAAATTACTTCTGCTCTGGCAGGTTTTAGCCTTGGTCAAGCAGATATTTTGCGTCGTGCCATGGGTAAGAAAAAAGCTAAAGAGCTGGACTCTATGCGTGAGGACTTTATTCGTGGGGCTAAAGAGCTGCACGATATTTCGGAAGAACTTAGCGATAAGATTTTCTCCCTCTTACAACACTTTGCAGGTTACGGTTTCAATAAATCTCACTCCGTAGCGTACGCTCTTGTTGCATATCAAACTGCTTATTTGAAGGCTCATTGGCCTGCTCAATATATGGCTGCTTTTTTGGACAGCGTCATTACTGATGCTGATAAGATTAGCTGGTATATTTCTAAACGTAGAAATTCCAACATTAAGATTTTGCCGCCGGACGTTAACGAAAGTGGTTCTACTTTCACTGTTATGAAGGATGGTTCCATCCGTTTCGGTCTAGCCGGCATTAAGAGTGTGGGCGAGGCTGCTGTCGGCGTAATTTTGGAATCTCGTAAAAATGATGGCGAGTTTAAAAGCTTGGTTGACTTCTGCCGTCGTGTAAGTATGCGCGTTGTTAATAAGCGTGTGTTGGAAGGTCTTATTAAATGTGGCGCCATGGATTCCTTTGGTGTGAAGCGTTCCCAAATGATGGCGATTTTAGACAAAGCTGTGGAATTGGGTTCTGCTCAACAAAAAGACGAAGCCAGCGGTCAGATTGGTCTCTTTAGTGATGAAGAAGACTTTAGCGAAGTTAACGAAATTATTCTGCCGCAAATGGATGAGATGCCTGCTGATATCATCCTACAAAATGAAAAGGAATTGATAGGCTTCTATGTAACCGGTCATCCTTTAAATGAATATAAAGAAGTTTTGAAGAAATTTACTCCCGTCTACGCTTTGTACGATGAAGATGCAATCAAGGACGGTCAGCAGGTAACTGTTGGTGGTATCATCACAGGTTGCAGTATTCGTAACACCAAGATGGGTGAAAGTATGGCTATACTTTCTTTGGAAGACCAAACCGGCAAGATTGACGTAGTTGTCTTCCCGAAAAATTATCGTACTTGCGTTAGGGATATTTTCCAAGAGAATGTTGTTTGCGTGGAAGGTAGATTCGCTGTTGACGAACGTGAAACAAAAATTATTGCTACCAGTGTTCGCAAACTACCTAAACAAATTACACAAGTGCGTATTGGTATTGCAGCGCATTTAGAAAATGCTTTGGTGCAACGTGAATTGAAACGTATCTTTGATAAATATAAAGGTGAGGATGAAGTTTATTTGCATCTGTTAGGTTCTAAAAAAGTTGTGCGAACTGACAAGAGCTTCTGGGTTGATTCTGCCAAGGCAGGCTTTAAAGAAGAAGTTAAAAAACTTTTAGGAGCAGACTGCTTTATTTAAGGCGGGAACTGACTTGTAGACTTGAAGTAAGCAATAAAAAATGTTAGAATACTGTGAATGACTTTGTTTATATAGCACAAGGAGGCTACACATGAATATTTTAGTTTGTATTAAACAAGTTCCGGACGTTGAAAAAGTTAAATTTTGTCCGGAAACTAGAACCTTGATTCGTGAAGGCGTAGAAAACATTATGAACCCCTTCGACCGTCATGCACTGGAAGTTGCTTTGATGTTGAAGGATAAAGTAGGCGCAAAAGTTACTTGTATTTCCATGGGCTTGCCCATCGCAGCTGAAGTTTTGAAAGAAGCAATTGCTATGGGTGCTGATGATGTTGCTTTGATTAGCGACCGTGCTTTGGCTGGTTCCGATACTTTGGCTACCAGTGTTGCATTGACCGGTGCAATCAAACACTTGGGTCAATTCGACCTTATCCTCTGCGGTAAACAAGCTGTTGACGGTGACACTGCTCAAGTAGGTCCGGAAATTGCTGAACATCTTGGCATTCCCCAAATCACCGGCGCATTGAAAGTTGATTTCGTTGATGACAAATTCATCGTTGAACGCGAAAATGAAAGCAGCGTACAAACTTTGGCATGTGCTGCTCCCTTGTTGGTAACCGTTACCAAAGCTGAAAAAGAACCGCGTTTTGCAAGCATCAAAGGTAAAATGAAAGCTCGTAAAACCAATGTTCCTATTCTGGGCGTTGCTGATTTAGGCCTTGACCCTGCAACTGTTGGTCTGCCCGGTTCTCCGACCCAAGTTAAGAGTGCATTCTCTCCGGAACATCCTGTAATCAACAGTGAAATCATCAATGAAGAAGACATTGATGTAGCAGTAGACATGCTGTTCAATAAACTTGTTGAAGCTCAAATTATTACTCGCTGAGGTGAACATAGATGGCAATGATCGTAGATAAAGAAACTTGTATTGGCTGCGGTGCGTGCGCAGCTGTTTGCCCCGTTGGTGCAATTAATGTAGAAGATAAAGCAGTTATCGATGCTGATACCTGCATTAGCTGTGGTGCTTGTGTAAATGCTTGCCCCGTTGGTGCTATTTCTCCGGAAGGTGCTGTAGCTAAAAAAGAAGTTGAAAACAACCAAGGTACTGACCTGTGGGTTATCACCGAATTGGAAAATGGTGAACCCGTTGGCGTTACTTATGAATTGATTGGCGTAGCTTCCGACTTGGCAGCTAAAGCTAAAGAACATTGCTGTGCAGTTCTCGTTGCTGCTGAAGCTGGCGATGTTCCGCAAAAACTTATCGCTGCAGGTGCAGACAAAGTTTATGTAATCGCTGACCCTAAATTCGCTGATTACAACACCGATTTGTACACCGATGCAATCTGCCAATTGATCGATGCTTACAAACCCAGCGCACTCCTCATTGGTGCTACTGCTGACGGTCGTGACCTTGCTCCGCGTATTGCTGCTCGCAAAATGACCGGACTTTGCGCAGACTGCACTCAATTGGATATTGACGTTGAAAATCAAGTTGTTGAATGGACTCGTCCTGCATTGGGTGGCAACATTCTGGCAACCATTCTCTGTAAAGAAACTCGCCCGCAAATGGGTACTGTTCGTCCTAAAGTTTTCAAAGCAAAACCGATGGATGCAACCCGCACTGGCGAAGTAATCAACTTTGAACCTGCTTCTATTGTGGCTTCTCCTGTTGAACTGCTGAAAAAAGAAAGCGTTGTTAGCTCCTCTCACATGAAAATCGAAGACGCTGAAGTAATCTGCTCCGGTGGTCGCGGTATGGGCAACGCTGACAAATTCCAAGTTTTGGAAGAATTGGCAGCTCTCTTTACTAACGGTACTGTTGCAGGTTCCCGTGCAGCAGTTGACGAAGGTTGGGTAGGTCACTCCTCTCAAGTAGGTCAATCCGGTAAAACTGTTACCCCGAAAATCTATTTCGCTTGCGGTATCTCTGGTGCAATCCAACATTTGGCTGGTATGACCGGTTCTGATATTGTTATCGCAATCAACAAAGACGAAAACGCTCCCATCTTTAAAGTAGCTCAATATGGTATCGTTGGCGACGCTAACGTAATTCTCCCCAAACTGATTGCTAAAATCAAAGCTTACAAAGAAAACTAATCTTTACGGAGGCGCTTCCCTATGTGGAAAGTAGTTCATATTGCTCATAGTGAAGATAGTGCTAAGAAAATTAAAGATATGCTTACCGCCAACGGCTTTTTGGTACAACTGAAAGGCGAAGGCGGTAAGAACAAAAAGGCATACGAGATTTGTGTGCCTTTTTCTGAAGCTGAAGATGCTTGTGACGTTTTGCGCGAGCATCAATTTCACGGCTAATGAACAGGTGACAGACAATGAAAAAGACAAAAATAATTTGTACTGTTGGTCCTAGCACTGATAATGTAGAACTTTTAGGAAGAATGATGAGAGCCGGTATGGATTTGGCTCGCTTCAACTTTTCCCACGGTTCTCACGAAGATCATCGTAAACGTTTAGCAATGGTTAGAGAAGCTGCTGCTAAAGTTGGCAAGGTAGTTGCAACCGTTGCAGATACTAAAGGCCCTGAAATGCGCCTGGGTATGTTTGCCAATAATAAAGTGACTTTACACGATGGTGATGAGTTCATTCTTACTACTGAAGATGTAGTAGGCGATGAACATATTGCTCACGTAAACTATGGTGGTTTACCTCAAGAAGTGCAAGTTGGCAGTATGATTTTACTGTCAGACGGTTTACTTTCTTTGAAGGTAACTGCCCTTGAAGATAATAAAATTCACACTAAGGTTGTTCATGGCGGCGAAATCAGTAACCGCAAACGTGTAGCTTGCCCTGGTGTGGAACTTAAGTTGCCTTTTTTGTCCGAACAAGACAAAGCAGATATTCTCTTTGCTGTAGAAAATGATATGGATTATATTGCAGCTTCCTTCGTACAAAAGGCGGACGACGTTCTTGCCATTCGTAAGATTTTGGAAGATGCAGGTTCATCCATTGGTATTATTTCTAAAATTGAGAATGAAGCTGGCGTAAAACATATTGAAGAAATCATTAACGTATCTGATGGTGTTATGGTTGCCCGTGGCGATTTAGGTGTAGAAATTCCTTCTGAAGTTGTTCCTTTGGTGCAAAAGGATATCATCGCCCGTTGCAATAAGGCAGGCAAGCCTGTTGTTACTGCTACTCAAATGTTGGAAAGCATGATGCATAGCTACCGCGCAACTCGTGCAGAAGCAAGTGACATTGCTAACTCCATCTTTGACGGTACTGATGCAATTATGTTATCCGGTGAAACTGCTTCCGGTGATTTCCCCTTCGAAGCAGTAGAAACCATGGCTAAAATTGCGAAACGTACTGAGGAAGCTCTTGACTATGTTGCCATCTTCCAAAAGAAAGGCATCAGCGAGCGTTTGAACTCTACTGACGCAATTAGTCATGCAACTGTACAAGTTGCTCAAGAAATTAATGCAGATGCAATTTTAACTATTACTGCATCTGGTTTTACTGCAAGAATGATTGCTAAGTATAAACCTCATGCAAAAGTTGTAGCTGTGTCTCATTTAGAAAAAAGCGTACGCAAAATGCAGTACTATTGGGGTGTAAAACCTTTACTTGGTCCTTACTCCGAAAACACTGACGAAATGATTGAGCAATCCCTTGAATGTGCTATCGAGAGTGGTTATATCAAAGAGGGCGATTGCGTAGTTATTACTGCAGGTGTTCCTGTAGGTAAAGTTGGTAGTACTAATTTAATTAAGGTGGTTAATGTGGGAACTAAATTATTGTGCGGTGTTGGTATTGGTAAAAAATCCGTAACCGGCAAAGTTTGTAAAGCAGTAACTACTGCTGATTTTGTAGATAAGCTGCAAAAAGGCGACGTTCTCGTCGTTGATGTACTTAATGACGAAAATGTACCTATCGCTGCTCAAAAGGCTGCTGCCATTATTTCCGAAGAAGGCGGCTTGACTTGCACAACTGCCATCGTAGGTGTAACTTGTGGTATTCCTGTATTAGTTGGCGCGACAGATGCGACTACCGTTTTGCAGGATGGTCAATTGGTAACTCTTGATACTTCTGGAAGTATCGTTTACGACGGTAATATTAATTTATAATTTTCAAAGGTTGGTGTAACTATGGAAGAAGTAATTGCTGATAAAACTGTTGAATGGCAACAAATTTTAGAGCAGGCTTTTTCCATGTTGCATCGTGCAAAAGAAACAGAAGGTGACCAAGCGTTGCAACAGGTAAGCTTGTTGGGATGTGTTGGGCTAAAAACAGGAATGGTTCAAGAAGCGGAAGCTTGCTTTAAAGAACTGCTTGCTGTGGATGGCTCCAAGGGTTCGGCCTTCTGTTATTTAGTTTGTGTAAAAAATATGCTGATGATGGCAGCACGCATGCGTAAAGAAGACTTGTTTACTGAATGGTTGCAAGGTTCAGAAGAAAAATTAAGCCTTATCCTTAACCAAGTAGAACAAGCCAAAGCGGTAGCTTTTATCATCGCCTTGACCTTTATTGTTTGTGATAGAAGGTATGTTGATTCTTTAGCAGTTGTTAGAAATTTGGCAAACCAAGTCATAAACAGTATTGAAGATAAAAAATTATTGCAAGCTATGTTCAACGAATGGACAAGCCTTATTGCCCAAATGGCTCGCAGAAATTGGAGTGAGGTTAACAGCTTCTTGCTTACCGTTTTACTGAAAGCGCTTTTGAAAAAGCAAGACTTACAGGTTTTGAAGCTTACCTTGTTACAGTTAAATATGCACCTGCAAATGTATAGCCGTTGGGATGGTTTTGAAAAAGCTTTCAATACCTACAAAGAACTGCAGTATTTTTATTTGCTGCTCTTGAAACGAGCAGGCAGAATGCAAATTGACGAAGCTTTGCGTAAACAATATTTTGTCATTGTACTGCGCTCTATTCGTGAGTGGATTGCTAACGTAGCGCGAGTAGGTATGCTTGATGATCTTGATATCATCCGCGACTGGCAAGAACTTTTGAAAAATAATTTATCTACTAGCGTACAAACTTGGGTAGATTTATTAGTACAACTGGAAATTAACTACTGGCATTTAACAAAGCCTAAAACTAGTCGGAAACAACTGGAATACTTGGCAGATTTGTTAGAGCCTGATGTAGTAAGTGAAGAATATAGAAGACTGGTAAATTTAATAGCGTAAGCTTATAAAGTTTATAAGTAATCTACTATGTAAGAGCTCCTATTATGGGAGCTCTTTTTATGTTACAATTAAATAAAAAACTTTTTGGAGGGCGCCATGACTAAATTATATTGTGTGCCTTTGGGGTACAGTCCTCGCAGTTTATTTTATGAAAAATTGGAAAGTGTTGGTTACGACAAGGGAGTTCTGGTTTTACCTAGTCGTCTTTTAATGCATCAAGCAGAACGTGAAGCTAACATCAGAATCATTGATATAGATTTTTTAGCAAATACTATCCTGAGAGATAATGGCTACCTTGAGCTAGAACAAATTAATCGTCGCAGTCAGGAACTGGTGATTAAGGATTTAGTAAAGTTTTTGGTTGACCGTGATAGGCTGGAATATTTTGGTGCGTTGGCAGAAAAGCCCGGCTTTATTAAAGCTCTTACTTCTTTGGTTGGACAGCTTACCCGTAGTGGGGCTTCGGAAGTGCAAATTTTGGAAGCGTTGCAAAACTGGGGAAGAAGTGGCAACCAAGGTCAAAAGGATTGGGAGATTAGCCAGCTTTACGCTTTATATCGTAACTATCTTCGTGAAAATGATTGGTTCGATTTGGAAGGTAAGTATCGTCTTGCCATAAAGATTTTGCAAGAAGAGAAGGTTAAGCTTCGTTGGCAAGAAGTTTGTTTTAGCGACTTTTATGCTTTTGATGCCTTGCAACTGGAATTTATCAAAGCCTTGAGTAACCGCGTAAATGTTAGCGTTGGCTTGATGTACGAGGCTCAAAAGCCGGAAGTATTTGCTGCTGTGGAAAATACTTACGGCGCGTTGATGAACTTTTGCCAATTAGAAAAAGTTAGCCTGCCCACAGGTAAAGCGCTTCAAAACGTACGCTTGTGCCAGTTGCCGGATGGAGATTTTGAAATGGCATGGGTGCTTACGGAAGTGAAACGCTTGCTCCAAAGTGGCGTGGCAGCTAAAGATATTTTGGTGACCTTTCGTAAATTTGATAACTACAATGGTTTGCGCAAGCTTGCGGATGCTTACGGAATACCTGTTTCCATTCCACAAGTTTCTGCTTTAAACGGACAACCTTTGTCTGAATTGGTTATGCTCCTTTTGGAAGCTTATCCTGATAACCGTAATGGGGCAGAGGCTTATTTTAGAATTTTAAGTTCTGGTTTAGGCAAGTTGCTCTTTAAATTAGATGGGGAAGTTGCCAATAGTTGGCGACAAGAAAAATACTTCACTACCCGCTCCCAAGTGCAGGCAAAATGCCAAGAACACTTTGCCGTAGCAGGTAGCACTTTGGCGTGTATTGACAGTGCTTTGGAAAAATTACAGGCTACTGCCACCGTCTTTGAATATAGTGCTATACTGAAAGAATTGCTCGAAGCCTTGAACATTGAGCGTGAAATTGGTCGCTTACATAGGGAAAACAATCTTGATTACCAAGGCGTTAAGGCGTGTCTGAAAAGTAAGCAGCTTATTTTGCAATGCTTAGAAAGCCTGGTAGAAGATTACCAAAACTGTAAGTTAGGCGAAGAAAAATTGAGCTTACAAGATTTTGCTACCGCCTTGCGTGAAGCGATGCAGGATTATCAAGTAACTTTAACAGAGGGCAGAAGTGATGGTGTGTTGCTTACAGACATCATCAATGCTCAAGGTTTAACTCATAAATACGTGTACCTCTTGGGCTTACGTGAGGGCGAGTTCCCCACAGGTAGTAGTGAAAATTGGATTTATAATGATGATGAACGTAAGAAATTAGTTGGTGCGGGTATTGATATGCCTACGACAGCACAGTCTTACGTTGATGATGCTTACTTTTTTGCATCAACTATCGCTCAAGCAGAAGAAAGTTTGGTGCTGACTTATTATGTGGATGATAAAGCAGGCGCTTCTGCCTATGTTGGCGAAGTAGTGAAAAAGTATGGTGTAAAAGCGGAAGTGATTTTGGATAAGCAAGCTGCTTCCGCAGATGAAAGCTTTATCGTGGGTAAAAAGCTGCCTTTCCCTTGGGCAATGGCATATTTGAATCCCATAGGTGCAGGCGCTGCTACTGTTGATTATATACGCGATAACTTTAAAGAATATAATGGTGCAATTAAAGATGAAGCATTGCGCTTAGAAGTGGAAGGCTTTGTTGGCAACACCTTTAGCCCGTCTTCTTTAGAAGTGTACGCTCAATGTCCCTTTAGATTTTTGGGTGAGCGCGTGTGGAAGCAAAGAGAGTTTGTAGAAAAAGAAGAACTTGCTGCTCCTGCTGATGAAGGTAGTTTGTTGCATGCTACTTTGGCTAAATTCTTGGGTAAACATTTGCGTGAAAAATTACCTAAGTACGAATTTGCTGTACTGTGGGAAGAACTGCAAGGTGATTTTGAAGTAGTATGCTCCGATTTTATTGCCAATGGTACTTTAGAACAAAATGAGTTGTGGAGTGCAGAACAAGGTCGTTTGTTGAATACTTTACGCAGATGGTTGCGTTATGAGTACGATTTACAACAAGCGTGGGATTTTGTACCCTGCGCTGTGGAATGGGACTTTAGCAGTAAAAATGGTAAACCTTTGCGTTTGAGTTTGGCCAATGGTAAAAAGATTGCCATTGTGGGACGACTTGACCGCATTGATGCTAGCGGTGACAAAGTTTTTGTTACGGATTACAAACTTTCCGGTACACCTGCAGGTAGCGATTTGCCTGCCGGTATTGATTTGCAGTTGCCTGTTTATCTTTTGGCGGCGAGTAAGTTGTATGGCAAGGAAGTTGCCGGCGGCGGTTACTTGTCTTTGAAAGCAGGGGAACGCAAAGCTACCGTTAAGTTAGATGATAGTGTAGACTTCCCTTTCAATAAAAGAAGTACCGATTATTTTAAGGATGCTGAAAATAAATGGGAAGCCTTTAGCCAATTTAGCACTAAGTTACTGCAAGGCTATGTGCAAGGCATTTATGCTGGCGATTTTAGAGTAGAGCCTAAGAAAAAATGCAGTCCCTATTGTCCTTTGAAAGATATCTGTCGTTTGAGCATTGTTAAGCAAGGAGGTGAAGCTGATGAGTAATTTTACAGACCAACAATTACAAGCTATTACTACCATTGATAACAATGTTGCTGTAAGTGCAGGCGCAGGTAGCGGTAAGACGCGTGTGCTAGTTGAACGCTTTTTACATATTCTGGAGCAAGGTAAAGATGTTAGTCCTAAAGAAATTTTAGCCATCACCTTCACCCGTAAGGCAGCAGGGGAAATGAAAGAACGCGTGCGTACTTCCATGGAAGCTAGGCTTGCCAATGATGTAAATGATTTTTGGAAGAATCATCTTAAAGAATTGGAACGGGCGCAAATTACTACAATACATGGTTTTTGTAACAGGCTCCTTAAAGAAAACCCTGTGGAAACTGGTCTTGACCCTGCCTTTAAATTGGCAGAGGAGTTTGAGGGAGAAGAATACCTGCAAGCTTGTTTGTTAGATTTTGTTCGTCAAGGTTTAAAGAAGCAACAGCCAGAGCTTATCCTTTTAACTGATACTTATGGAATCAATGGAACTTTGAGCCAGTTGCAAAGTTTGGTGCAAGAAATGGACGAGATTATCGCTTTTGGCGATTTGATCACTGCGTACCAAAAGACTTTAGATGATGAACCTGCGGCTAAGGCAAGATTGTGCAGTGTAATAGAAGAATTTTCTCAGCGTAACGATTTAGGCAAAACCAAAACTGCGGATGCAGTAGCGGTACTGAAAGAAAATCTTCACGATGTACTTGACGGTATTAAAAACGAAGTTACCGATTTTACCGCGTATGATAAATATTTAGGCAAGTTGCGTAGCTCTGCCAAAATTAAAGAACAGTTTGATGAAATTAGAGGCTTGAAAGCAAGTTTACTTAATCTTGATGTAGATAGAGCAGCGTTGCCTTTAGTAGAGGCGTGGCAAAAAGTTTTACAAGATTTTGCAGCTTACTATCGTGCTCGCAAAAGTGAAGATGATTTCTTGACTTACGATGATTTGGAAGAGCTTGCCATTAAACTGCTCAAAGAGAATGAAGAAGTGCGTCATAAGTATCAAGAAAAGTACCGTTATTTAATGGTGGATGAGTTCCAAGATACTAATGACAGACAAAAGCAGTTAATCTATCTTTTATGTGGTGACGATGCTACAAAATTGCAAGGCCGCAAATTGTTCGTGGTAGGCGATCCCAAACAATCCATTTATCGTTTCCGCGGTGCTGATGTTAGCGTATTTGCGGAAGTGCGACAAGCAATCAAAGTGCAGGGCGGTGTAGACATCACTTTGCCTGA
>JBGVIJ010000046.1:0-5643 GCA_045123075.1 Phascolarctobacterium sp.
CTGAGCAGTTGGGCGTGTCTCGTACTGCCATCTGGAAGCATATCCAAGCATTGAAAGACGAAGGCTATCAAATAGAATCAGTGCAAAAACGTGGGTACATCCTGCGAGAAGCACCTAATAGATTGTATCCTCAAGAAATTAGCAGCCATTTAAAAACTAAATGGCTTGGTCATAGCGTTTGCTACGAAGATTTGCTTCCTTCTACTAATAATGTAGCTAAATCTATTGCTAACGCAGGTTGTGAAAATGGTTTGCTCGTTATTGCAGAAGAACAAGGTGCAGGCAAAGGTAGGTTGTCCCGTGGCTGGGTTTCTCCTCACGCCAAAGGAATTTGGTTTTCTGTAGTTTTGAAGCCGCCCTTCTTGCCTCAAGAAGCTTCCAAGTGCACTCTCTTGGCGGCGGTTGCCGTAGTTAAAGCGGTGAACAAGATTCAGGGTGTGAATGCTGCCATCAAATGGCCTAACGATATTTTGCTTAATGGTCGCAAGCTTGTTGGTATCTTAACTGAAATGAATGCAGAGTTTGGTCATATTAACTATGTGGTTATCGGTACTGGTATCAACACTCACGGTGAGCCGGAAGATTATCCGGAAGATGTGCGTGACATTGCCATCTCCATTGCAGATGTTGCTACTGAACCTTTTACTCGTGTAGAACTTTTGGCAGATATCTTGAAGAATATGGAAGATTTGTACGAGCTTGCTTGTGAACAAGGCTTTGCTCCTGTTCTAGAAGAATGGCGTAAATATTCCTGCACTCTCGGTCAAGAGGTTAAAGTTATCGCTCCTGATATGACCTATTACGGAACTGCCATCGACATTGATGAAGAAGGTTTGCTCATCGTTAAGAAGACTGACGGCGAATTGGAAAAAGTTGTGGCGGGGGATGTATCAATCCGTCCAGCAGCGGCTCAAAATAATGCTTATGCCTAAGCTGTGACGGAAATAGTTGCAATGTTATGTTCTTTTGTGTATAATACAAGCGGTTTAAAACCGTATAAATGAATTGGAATTGATTTCCAAGGAGGAAAGTACATGTTACTGGTTATTGATGTAGGTAATACTAATATTGTTGCAGGTGTTTTTGAAGGGAAGGAATTGAAGACACACTGGCGTTTTTCTACTGACCGTTCCAAAACTGCTGACGAATACGGTATTTTGCTGCGCAGCATGTTTGATTACTGCGACGTTCCCATGAAGGAAGTAACCTCCGTAATTTTATCTAGCGTAGTTCCCCCTGTGGTTGTTCCCTTGTGCCATATGTGCGAAAGATATTTTGGCGTAAAACCTTTGGTTGTAGGTCCTGGTATCAAAAATGGCATTTCCATTAAATATGATAATCCTAAAGAAGTTGGTGCGGACCGCATCGTAAACGCTGTGGCTGTACTTGATAAATATGCAAGCTTAGGTAAGCCTATGATTGTTGTGGACTTCGGTACTGCGACTACTTTCTGTGCGCTCCTGCCTAATGGCGAATATTTGGGTGGTTCCATCGTGCCCGGTATTGGTATTTCTGCAGAAGCTTTGTTCCAAAGAGCTGCTAAACTGCCCCGCATTGAATTGATTAAACCTAAAAACATTATTTGCCGTAACACTGTAAGCTCTATGCAAGCAGGTATTATGTATGGTGCTGTTGGACAAATGGAAGGCATTGTACAACATATGAAACGTGAACTTGGTGGCGAAGCTGTAGTTATCGCAACCGGCGGCTTCGCAAATATGATGAAGAAAGAATCTGAACTGATTGATATCGTAGAACCGTTCCTCACTTTGGATGGCTTGCGCATCCTTCACGAAAAAAACTCTAAATAAAAAGTAAATGCCCGCTTCGGCGGGCTTTCTTTTGTTAAACATTTAAGTAAAAACTGAAAGGTTTTAGAATGAAGCTTGGTAATCTTGAATTGAATGTACCCTTAGTGTTGGCTCCTATGGCAGGCATTACCGATTTACCCTTTCGTCTCATTTGTAGACGTTTAGGTTGCGGTATGACTGTTTCGGAAATGATTAGCGCTAAAGGTTTACTATATAATAATGTTAAAACTAAAGAAATGCTTGCTATTGACGAAGGCGAGCGCCCCACAGCTATCCAACTTTTTGGCAGTGTGCCTGACGAATTGGCGCGAGCTGCAAAAATTGTGGAAGCAAGTGGCGCAGATATGATTGACCTTAATATGGGTTGTCCTGTTCCTAAGATTGTCAACAATGGCGAAGGCTCTGCTTTAATGAAAAATCCTCAGCTGGCTTACGAAATTTTAGCAGCGATGGTAGAAGCAGTACAAATTCCTGTAACTGTAAAATTCCGTGCCGGTTGGGATGATGATAATCGAAATGCTGTAGAAATTGCTTTAGCTGCAGAACGTGCCGGCGTAGCGGCGGTTGCTGTTCACGGTCGTACTCGCGTACAATTTTACGAAGGCAAGGCAGATTGGAACATAATTCGTGATGTAAAGCAAGCTGTAAAAATTCCGGTTTTTGGCAACGGCGACATCTTCTCTGCGGCAGACGGTGTGCGTATGCTTGAAGAAACCGGTTGTGATGGTTTGATGGTTGGCCGTGGTGCTGATGGTAATCCGTGGCTCTTTGCTCAACTTAAAGCAGTACTGGAAGGCAAAGAAGTTCCTGATGCTCCCGGTGTTGATGAACGTCTTGATTTAGCAGCAGAGCATTTACAAATGCTTATTGATTATAAAGGTGAATACATTTCTGTTAAAGAAATGCGCCGTCATATTTCTGCATACCTGAAAGGTTTGCCACATGCTGCGGAGTTCCGTAGCCGTTTCCATAAAATGGATACTCAAGTTCAGTTTATTGAATTGCTTGATGAATATCGTACTTGTGCTCATGCTTACTATGAAGCTTACCCGAAACAATTGGGTGCTCAAAGTTGAGAATGAAATCCTAGTATGATAAAATATTCCTTTGTAAACTAATTGATTGTAGGAGAAAGCTATGAGTTCCCAAAAGCACAAGAAGCACGTAATTAGCATAAGCTTAGGCTCGTCAGAGCGTGATGCCAAAGCTACCGTTGTGCTTGGCGAACAGGAACTTTTAGTGGAACGCCGAGGAACTGACGGTGATTTTGCCAAAGCACGTCAGCTTATGGAAGAGTGCGATGGTAAAGTAGATGCTATTGGTTTAGGCGGTACTGATTTATACGTTTACGCAGGCGATGCTCGCTACACCTTTCGTGAATCTGCAAAACTGATTGCTAATGTGAAAAACACTCCTGTTCTTGACGGTAGCGGTTTGAAAAATTCCTTGGAGCGTAGGTTGATTGTTAAGCTTGCTGCTGAAAAGGTAGTAGATTTTAAAGATAAAAAGGTGCTGCTTGTTTGTGGCGTTGACCGTTTTGGTATGGCGCAGGCACTGCAGGAAGCAGGAGCGAAGCTCACTTTTGGAGATTTGCTCTTTGGTTTGAACGTTGAGAAGCCTTTGTATTCTTTAGAGAGTTTAGCTTGGTGGGCGAAGCTTTTAGCTCCTATCGTTACCAAGCTACCTGTAAGTTGGCTTTACCCAATGGGCAAGGAGCAACAAAAGCGTACTCCTAAATTCTCCAAATATTTTTTAGAAAACGATGTTATTGCCGGAGACTTTCACTTCATTCGCAAATTTATGCCTGAAAGTTTGCCTGGCAAGATTATAATTACTAATACTGTTACTGAAAGCGATCGCAAGATGCTTAAAGAGGCAGTGGTAAAACTTTTGATTACTACAACTCCTTGTTTAAATGGTCGCAGTTTTGGTACAAATGTTATGGAAGCATTACTTGTTGCAGTGAAAGGAGCGAAGTCTTCTTTAACAGCAGCTGAATATATAGAACTATTAGAACGTTATGAAATAGAATCTTCTTTTGAATATCTAAATGATTAGGAAGAAAAGAATGGAAAAATTTGCTTTTATATTTCATCCCATATCTATTAAAGATATGGAACATGTATCTCCTATAATGAAATATATTCCCGATAGACTTATTGAAGCAGGTCTTAAGATGAAGCGTCCGTTCAAGGTATCTCACATCACTGGGGTGTACAGTGAACACGCTGAAGCTGAAGGTTGGTTTGTTGGTATTCCTTTAACTGCTAAGCAAATGGTGGAATTGCCGGAAGAATTTGTTATGGATAGAATCATCGAAGCAGGCAAAGTTGCCCAAGAACTTGGTGCTAAAATTGTAGGCTTAGGTGCTTTTAGTTCCATCATCGGTGACGCAGGAATAACTGTTGATAAAAGTTTGGATATTGCTGTAACTAGCGGTAACAGTTACACTGTGGCAACGGCTTTGCAAGGAACTAAAGAAGCAGTTGTTTTGATGGGCAAACGCCTTAGCGATTGTAAAGCAGTAATTGTCGGTGCAAGTGGTTCTATTGGTGCTGCTTGTGCACGTATTTTGGCTAAGGAAGTGCCTCACATTACTTTGGTTGCTCGGCGTTTAGAGCCTTTGGAGGATTTGGCAGAAGAACTTTTGCATAAAGAACAATGCCAAGTAGAAGTAACTGATGATATTAAACTTGCCTTGAGGGATGCTGATATTGTCTTGACTGTTACCAGTGCTTTGGACTTTTTAATTGAGCCTGAAGATTTGAAACCGGGTGCAGTAGTCTGCGACGTAGCTAGACCGCGCAATGTTTCTAAGGATGTTTCCTTAAAACGTAAGGATGTACTGGTAATTGAAGGTGGTATCATCAAAGTTCCCGGTGATGTAAACTTCCGCTTTAATTTTGGCTTCCCGCCTAAAACATCCTACGCTTGCATGGCAGAAACTATGATTCTTGCCTTGGAAAAACGTTATGAAAGTTTCAGCCTTGGTCGCACTTTAGATATTGAAAAGGTAGATTTGATTTCCAAGTTGGCAACAAAGCATGGCTTTGAGTTAGCAGGCTTTAGAAATTTTGAAAGAGCTATTACCAAATCAGAAATTGATGAAGTAATGCACTATGCGGTGGAAAACCTTGCCATTCACCGTGGGTGATGTTGACATTTACCCTTATAAAAATTATAATTTATGGCAGAATTTAATTCATATGCGTATGTCGTGTGTCAGGAAGCTTCTTGACGCAGTTTATTACGGATAAATAAAAAGAAGTGAAGGAGCAGGAAAATGGCTACTAAAGAAACTATTTTGACAGCTGAAGGCCTGATTAAATTAGAGGAAGAGCTGAATAATTTACGTACTGTTCGCCGTCAAGAGGTTGCTGAACGTTTGAAAGTTGCAATCTCCTATGGTGATATCAGTGAAAACTCCGAATATGACGACGCTAAGAGCGAGCAAGCTTTTATCGAAGGTCGTATTTTGGAATTGGAACAAATGATTAACACCGCAACCATCATCGATGACACCGCTAACAAGAAAAAAGGTGTTGTTGGTCTTGGCTCCGTGGTTGTAGTTAAAGATATGGAAACTGGTGAAGAAGAAGTATATACCATCGTTGGTACTACTGAAGCTGACCCCTTTGAAAATCGTATCTCCAATGAATCTCCCGTTGGTGCAGCAATTCTTGGCCAAAAGGTTAACACCGTTGTTCAAGTAAACACTCCTGTGGGCGAATTGGCATACAAAATTGTTAAAGTTGATTAATTGAGGAGGATTGGCATGGCTGAAGAAAAAAACATTCATCCTGAAACTGACCTTAATGAACAAATGCAAGTG
>JBGVIJ010000047.1:0-4142 GCA_045123075.1 Phascolarctobacterium sp.
TTGAGCAGTTAATTTCAAAAGTTCACGGATTTCGGACGCTTGCATGCGTTCCATACGTTTAGAAAATTTCATAATCTATCTCTCCCTCATCTGCTTCACGCAATTATGATACATAAATAATTGTAGCACTTTCCCTTGTCAGCGACAAGAGAAAGTGCTATGTATACTTTATCTTCTTAAATTATCAAATTAAATTGTAAACTTAGTTACGCTTTAATCAAACCTTTTTCTTCCAAGAATTCTGCCAAGAATTTACCAATTTTGTTGGTAAGTTTCAAGCAGTTTTTCAAATGGTCTTTAGTGTTGAATTCGAAGGGCATCAAATCTTTGCACATGGTAGAACCAAATTCTGCTTCAAAGCGGTCATGGAATTCTTTGCTTACGGGATAGATTTCGCTCAAAGGTTTTTCAGACGGATGATTACGACCAACCAAAGTACTGATTACCATAGTGCAGCCTACCAACGCACCGCAGATATGACGAGCATGACCAATGCCACCACCAAACCCGGAGCAAAGACGCAAAGCGTTATCGTCAATGTCAACGCCAGCAGCTTTACGGAAGGTTTCTACGATTGCTTCGCAGCAGTTAAAGCCTTGCTTAAAGTTGTTGCCTACTTCCATACCCATTTTTTCACTGAATTCACTCATGATTTTGCCTCCTTTTACCATTCCCGCTCACGTAAAGCATCTTCAATACAAACGTCAATCTTGAACCAGTTTAAGATGTACTCTAAAGTATTAGCAATGCTTTCGCTTGCGACAGTTTCGATTTCGCTATCCTGATCCCAAAATTCTTGTTGCAGATTATTGATGAACATTGTGAATTCATCCAGCTTATCTTGAATCAAAGAAAGTTCCTTGCCGTCAGCACTTTCCAAAAACTCAATCAAATGAATGAATTGCCATTTAATTTTTTCCACCAAAAATTGTGGATAGTATGTATCCTCAAACATATTTTGCAGCAAGACATACTGGTCATCAAACTTGTCCATATAGTTAATTATCTCTCCTATTTCTTCTTATCAGATTCAGTTGCGTAAGGCCAACCACTCATACCGCCTTCAAGGCTGTGCACGTTTTCGTAACCTAAGCCACGCAAGATACATTCTGCTTCGTAACCACGCAGGTCAATTTGACAAGAGGTAATGATTTTATCACCGGGTTTCACAGGCAAATCTTTACCTTGTTCACGCAATACACCTAAAGGCATATTAACTTTGTTTTCGATGCCTGCAATACGGTTAGCAGCAAATTCGCCGGGAGTACGTACGTCTACGAAAAGGTAACCCGGTTCTTTTTTCATTGCTTCGAAATCTTTGGGGTTAATGCCATTCATTTGACCTTCAAGTTTATTATGAAGCACGTTTGCCGCAGTTGCAATGTTATCGATGGGGCCATTGAAAGGCGGTGCATAAGCAATGTCAAAGTTGGAAAGATCTTCCAAGGTTGCACCTAAAGAGATTGCTGCAACCAAAGTGTCGATGCGTTTATCAACGCCGCCACGACCAACAGCTTGTACGCCCAGTACACGTTCAGTACCTTCTTCTGCAAGAAGTTTCAATACGATATTTTTCACGCCGGGCATATAACCAAGACGGTCACTGCCGGGAACAACCACTGCTTTAAATTTGAGGCCTGCTGCCGCTGCAGTGCGTTCGTTGAGGCCGGTAGCACCTGCTTGCCAATCAAGGATTTGGCATACGCCAGTGCCAAGCACGCCGGGATATTTAATTGCGTCACCGCAAATGTTATCAGCAATTACTCTGCCATGTTTGTTAGCAGTAGAGCCCATCGGAGTGAAAATCTTCGCACCACTTACACGATGAGTATTTTCTGCACAGTCACCGCCTGCGTAAATTGCCGGGTCACTGGTTTGCAAGTATTCGTTTACTGCGATGCAACCGGTAGGTCCAATTTCAAGACCAGCAGCTTTTGCCAGCTCTACATTAGGACGAACACCAACTGCTACGATTACCAGTTGGGCAGGAATTTCGCGTTTATCAGTTTGTACTGCACTTACCACGCCATCAGTAGCTACAAAGCCAACAGTCTTTTCTTCCAAATACAGGTTGATGCCTGCTTTTTCCAAAGGCTTCTTCACTAAATCAGCAAGCTCTTTGTCCAGCATTTGCGGTAAAATTCTATCTTGCATTTCTACAATGCTAGTTTTAATGCCACGTTTGTGGAAGCTTTCAGCAAGTTCCATGCCAATGAAGCCTGCGCCGATGATTACTACATCAGTTACGCCGCGTTCTTTAATAGCTTCCTCCACAGCAAGTACATCCCACGGGAACCAGAAGCTGTGAATACCTTGAACATCTGCGTTAGGCAAAGGCAGTTTTACAGGAGTGGAGCCAGTGCCAAGCACCAGAACATCGTATTCCAAAACTTTTTCTTCGCCTGCTTCCACGTAGGTAACAGTTTTAGCTTCGCGGTCAATAGCGGTTACATTGCAACCAGTACGCGCGTCAATGCCTTTAACAGCTTTGAAGAAAGCAGCATCGCGGGGAATGCCTTGAGGAGTATGGTCAAACTGGCTAAAGTTCTTTACGTCCCCACTAATAAAGTACGGGAAACCGCAAGCACCGTAGCTAAGTTGTGGGCCACGTTCCAGTACGATAATTTCTACATCTTTATCACGACGACGTAAGCGAGCAGCAGTTTTCATGCCGGTCGCGACGCCACCAATAATTACAACTCGTTTTGCCATAAATTCACGCTCCTTGCGCATATTACATTACGGATAAGTTCTACACTAGTGCCTATTTTCCCTCTATTTATTTAATATTAAAATGCCCTCATTAAAAATTAAAGGCTACACCCAACCTCACGGTCAAGTGCAGCCTTCAAGCCAAATTAATTAGAGAACGTTTTCTTCTTCAGAAACTTCTGCGATGTTATTTTTTTCAGCATAACCAGTCAGAATCATGGTCAATGCGCCGTCGCCAGTTACGTTACAAGCAGTACCAAAGCTGTCTTGCAATGCGAAAATGGTAAGCATCAAAGCAGTACCGGTAGCGTCGAAGCCAAGAACACTGGTAATCAAACCAAGGGAAGCCATTACAGTACCACCAGGAACACCAGGAGCACCGATTGCGAATACACCCAAGAGCATGCAGAAGAGAACCATATCGCCAAATGCAGGCAGAGTGCCGTACAATACTTGAGATACTACCATTACGAAGAACACTTCGGTAAGTACGCTACCACAAAGGTGAATGTTAGCAAACAGAGGAATACCAAAGTTTACCAAGTCTTTACGCAGAACGGTGGATTTAAGTGCGCCACGCAATGCGATTGCCAAAGTTGCAGCGGAAGACATGGTGCCAACTGCAGTAATGTATGCAGGGCCATAGTGTTTGAGAACTTCCATGGGGTTCTTGCCGGAGTAAGCACCAGCCAAAGTGTAGAGCACTGCCAACCAAATGTAGTGACCTACCATTACAATTGCAACTACCATCAAGAATACAGGCAATTGTTTGGTAATGCTGCCTTCGTAAGAAAGTGCACAGAAGGTGCAAGCGATGAATACGGGAAGCAGAGGAATAACAATGCGAGTTACGATTGCGAGAACGATTTTTTGGAATTCTTCCAAGCATTTAGTAATGGTAGTGGAATTAGTCCAAGCTGCAGACAAACCAACCAATACGGAGAATACCAATGCGCTCATTACGCTCATGATAGGAGCAATTTTCAAATCAAAGAGCAGTTTCGGCAAATCTTTCAAACCATCTACCGCGGGGGTGATGTTCAAAGAAGGAATAATGCTGTAACCAGCAAAGGTGGAGAAGAACGCTGCACCAATGGATGATACATAAGCTAAAATAATTGCAAGACGCAGCATAGTACTAGCGTTTTTACCCAAGCGGGTGATGGACGGTGCGATAAAGCCAATGATAATCAGCGGAACGCAGAACATAATGATATTACCAAGGAGGCTTTTACAGGTAAGGATCACCTGCATTAAAGATTCATTTGCCCCAAGGCCAACCATAATACCTAAAGCTACGCCAATAACGAGGCGTACAGGCAGGCTACCTAAAAAGTTACCCATTTTTTCACACTCCTTTTTTATAAAATTTTATAGGGATAACATACAAATATAATAGCCCAAATACAAGAATACTTCAAGCAAATTTG
>JBGVIJ010000048.1:0-15819 GCA_045123075.1 Phascolarctobacterium sp.
GTGCTCACGTTGAAGTATTTCTTTTGGCTCGCAAGAATACTACTGATTGGGAAGCTCTTGTTCGCCCCGGTAAGAAGCTGCAAGTTGGTGCAAAGATTACTTTTAGTGAAGACCTTTCTGCTGAGGTAATTGATCACACTGATTTTGGTGGACGCATTGTGCGTTTTCAATACGAAGGTATTTTTGAAGAAATATTAGATAGATTGGGAGAAACTCCGTTGCCTCCGTATATTACTGCACCTTTGGAAGATAAGGAGCGTTACCAAACAGTTTACAGTCGTGAACGTGGTAGTGCTGCTGCTCCTACTGCAGGCTTGCATTTCACTAAAGAAATGCTGCAAAAAATTAAGGATAAAGGCTGCGAAGAAGTTTTCGTTACCTTGCACGTTGGACTTGGCACTTTCCGTCCTGTAAGTGCTGAAAAAATCGAAGACCACCAAATGCACAGAGAGTTCTACACTGTGAGTGAAGAAGCTGCTGCTACTATTAACAAAGCGAAAGCTGAAGGTAGACGCATCATTGCTGTAGGTACTACTGCAGTTCGTACTTTGGAATCTGCAGGTGCGGACGGTGTGATGAAAGCAGGCGGGAACTTTACCCAAATATTCATTTATCCCGGTTACGAATACCGCTTTGTAGATGCTTTGGTAACTAATTTCCATTTGCCTCAAAGTACTTTGTTGATGCTTGTATCTGCTCTTAGCAGTCGTGACATTATGCTTAATGCTTACGCTGTGGCAGTTGCTGAAAAATATCGCTTCTTCTCTTTTGGTGACGCGATGTTCATAAAAAATAAGTAAAAAAACACATAAAGGAGTTTTAGTTTATGTGCAATAATAAGAAACATGCTGTATGGTATGAATTGGTTAAAGAATGTCCTCGCAGTGGTGCGCGTTTAGGTAAGCTGCACACTCCGCATGGTACCTTTGATACTCCGATGTTTATGCCCGTAGGTACTCAGGCAACAGTAAAAACCTTGTCTCCTGAAGAACTGTACGATATGGGTAGCCAAGTTATTTTGGCAAATACTTACCACTTGTTCCTACGTCCCGGTCACGAGCTAGTACAAAAAGCTGGCGGTTTGCATAAGTTTATGAACTACAACCGTGGTATGCTTACTGATAGTGGCGGCTTCCAAGTATTCAGCTTGGGTGCTATGCGTAAAATTACCGAAGATGGTGTAATGTTCCGCTCCCACATTGACGGTAGCAAAAAATACCTCAATCCGGAAATCGCTACTCACGTACAAGAAGCTTTAGGTGCAGATATCATTATGGCTTTTGACGAATGTATTCCGTATCCTGCAACTTTTGAATACGCTAAAAAATCTACTGAGCGTACTACCCGTTGGGCAAAACGTTGTTTGGAAGCACATACTCGTGAAGACCAATCCTTGTTCGGTATCGTACAAGGTGGTATGTATCCGGAACTGCGCAAAATGAGTGTTGAACAATTAACTGAGCTTGATTTTGCCGGCTACGGTATTGGCGGTTTAAGCGTTGGCGAACCTAAACCTATGATGTACGATATTTTGGGTCAAACCACTTGCCATATGCCAAAAGATAAAGTTCGTTATTTGATGGGTGTTGGTACTGCGGACTGCATTATTGAAGCAGTAAATCTTGGCGTTGATATGATGGACTGCGTATTCCCGACTCGTGTTGCTCGTAACGGTACTGCCATGACTAACGAAGGTCGTTTGGTAGTGCGTAATGCAACTTTTGCAGAAGACTTCCGTCCTATCGAAGAAGGTTGCACTTGTTATACTTGCCGTAACTTTAGCCGTGCGTATATTCGTCATTTGTTCAAAGCAGAAGAAGTTTTCGCACTGCGCTTGTTGACTATTCATAACCTTCACTTCTTACTTGACTTCAGCAGAAGAATTCGTGAAGCAATTGCTAACGATACCTTCCCTGAGTTCAGAGAAAGATTTTTGCAAAACTATAAAGGCTAAAAAGGAGTTTTAGCTTTTTTAGAGAATATATACAAATTATAACAATTTGAACATTTTTATGGAGGTGCTCTATGTTTGGTGCTGATACAATGGCAATGATTAATGCAGTTTTACCGTTCTTCTTAATGGGTGGTATTTTCTACTTCATGTTGTGGAAACCTCAAAAGAAACAACAACAAGATCGTCAAAACTTGCTTAATTCCTTGAAAAAAGGCGATAAAATTATTACCATCGGTGGCATTTACGGTACTATTACCGACTTGTCCGAAAAAACCGTTAAAGTTGAAATTGCTGAAGGTGTAGAAATTACTATGGTTCGTTCTGCAGTAAGCAATTTCCAAGATCCTAATCGCACCCAAAGCGAATAATGTCAAAATTCTAAGGGGGAATAGTTTTGAGATGGAATGAATTAGGGAAATTCCTGATTATTGCATTGGCAATCATCGGGGGCTTCTGCGTTTATATCCAACCGTTGTCCAACTCTATTAAACAGGGCTTGGACTTGCAAGGTGGTACCCACGTTGTTTTGCAAGCAGTGGATACTCCTGAAATGAAAGTAGATGATGATGCTGTAAACCGCAGTGTTAAAATCATCGAACGTCGTGTAAACGAACTTGGTTTGACCGAACCCGTTATTCAACGTCAAGGCAAAGACCGTATTATTGTTGAACTTCCGGGTGTAAAAGATCCTGAAAAAGCAATCGCAATGCTCGGTCGTACTGCAATGCTCCACTTCCAAGATGAACGTGGTAACGTGGTTCTTACCGGTAGTGATTTGAAAGACGCTCGTGCGCAAATCTCTCAAGGTAATCAAGCAGTTGTAGGTTTGGAATTTAACTCCGAAGGTGCAGATAAATTTGCTGATTTGACTGCTAAAAACATCGGTAAACAAATTGCCATCGTACTTGACGGTGAAGTGCTTACTGCTCCCGTAGTACAAGAAGCAATTACCGGTGGTCGTGCACAAATTTCCGGCTCTCGTTCCATTGAAGACGCAGAACGTTTGGCAATCTTACTCCGCAGTGGTTCCTTGCCTGTAAAAATTGAAATTCTCGAAAACCGTACCGTTGGTCCTACCCTCGGTCAAGACTCCAAAGAAAAAAGTATCAAAGCTTTTGGTATTGGTATCTTGGGCGTTTTCGTATTCATGATTTTGTTCTATCGTCTTTCCGGTATCGTTGCAGATATCGCTTTGCTCCTCTATGTAATGCTTCTGCTCTTGGCAATGCGTTACTTGGGTGCAACTTTGACCTTGCCTGGTATCGCAGGTATCATTCTGTCCATCGGTATGGCAGTTGACGCTAACGTACTTATCTTCGAACGCTTTAAAGAAGAAATCAGACGTGGCAGAACCTTGCGCAGTGCTATGGATGCTGGCTTTGGTCGTGCATTTGTAACTATTTTTGACTCCAACGTAACTACCTTGATGGCAGCAGCAATCCTGTTCTACTTGGGTACTGGTCCCATCAAAGGCTTTGCAGTTACCCTTGCTTTGGGTGTACTCCTCAGTATGTTCACCGCAATTACTGTAACCAAATATTTGTTGCGTTTCCTTATTTACTCTAACTTTACTAAAAATCCGTGGATTTTTGGTGTGGCAGCTCCTAAAGCTGATACTGCTAAGGAGGTGTCTAAATAATGTTTTCTATCGTTAAAAACTGGAAAATCTTTTTTGCAATCACTGTTTCTTTCTTGGTAATCGGTATTGGTTCCATTTTGTTCAAAGGCTTCAACCTTGGCATTGACTTTACCGGCGGTAGCATTATGGACTTGTCCTTTAACAAGGCAGTAACTGTTTCTGAAGTTCGTGATGTTTTGAAAGAACATAATCTTGGCAACAGCGTTATTCAATTGGAAAACGTTGATGGCGAGCAAGCTTCTAAAAACGTATTGATTCGTACCGGTGTTATCGATGACAGCCTGCGTCGTGAAGTAATGGCTGACTTGGGTAAAGATTTGGGCGAATTCCAAATTCAACGTGTTGAACAAGTAGGGGCTACCATTGGCGGCGAATTGATTCAACAAGCTGTAATGGCAATTGGTCTTTCTTGGGTATTGATGATTGCCTACATTACCCTGCGTTTTGAATTTAAGTTTGCTATTGCGGCGATTATCGCCTTGATTATCGACGTACTGGTAACTTTGAGCTACTTCTCCTTGCTGCATATGGAAATGGATTCTTCCTTCGTTGCAGCACTCTTGACCGTAGTAGGTTACTCCATTAACGGTACTATCGTAATCTTTGACCGCATTCGTGAAGCACTTAAAACCCACCGTCGTAACGAAAGCCTTGGTGATATGGTAGATAACTGCATTTGGACTACTATGACTCGTACCTGCTACACCGTAGGTACTTCCTTGTTCGCAATCGTTTCCATCTTCTTGTGGGGTGGCGAAACCATTCACAACTTCTCCTTTGCGATGTTGGTAGGTTTCTGCAGTGGTGCGTATACTTCCGTATTCCTTGCGGGTCCGTTGTGGTTGATGCTCCGCGGCAAACTTAAATAAAACACGCCATAAGCACTGTCTAGCGTTGTTGTCATAAAATTGCTTGCTCGACGTACGCTTAGTACGCCTTCGCGGCACAATTTTATTCCGCCTAGCTATCCAGCACTTCTGACGCGTTTTGAGTAAAGTAGTTATTTAAACTGCATTCTCTAATATAGAGAGTGCAGTTTTTTATTTTAAAAAGTAATAAAATGAGTAGTTTCAGTGACAAAAAACTAATAATCTGTTAAAATATACAAGTTGCATTTAGATTAAATTGTAATAAATTGTTTTAAGAGGTTGTTTTGATGAAAAATATGGCGAATTGTAATTTCTTGGTAAGCATCTTGGGGATGATGATAGGTGTTGCTATTATAAACGCTGCCAGTGAATTCCCTTTGGAGTTTACTGAAAACGGTCCTGGCGCAGGCTTCTGGCCCTTTGCTTTAGGTGCAGCGCTTACCGTTGCGGCAGTAGTGCTTTTGGTTTATACCTTTACTGCTAAAGCAGAACTGTCCAAGCAAACTGTAGCTTTAACTTTGCCTGCTAATAAACGTGTATACGTGATGATGGGTATTGTTGCAGTTTACTGTGGTTTGATTAGCGTGCTTGGTTTCTATCCTGCATCTGTACTTTTGATTCCTGCAACTATGAAGTTGATGGATTTCCACGACAAAAAAGTTATTGCAATGACCACTGTTGGTACTATTGCTTTCGTTTACGTTATCTTTAGCTTATTGCTGCATACTCAAATGCCGCAATCTATGTTCTTAGAGTAGGGAGGGTGTTGAAATGGCTGATATTCTTACTGCTTTAAGTATGATTTTTGTTCCCTTGAACCTTTTAGGTTTAGTCTTTGGCGTTGCTGTTGGCATCGCTTTTGGTTGCATGCCTGGTCTTTCTGTAAATATGGGCTTGGCACTGCTGTTTCCCTTGGCTTTTAGCTTCCAAGGTATTGGCGGTATCTTAATGCTCCTTGGTATTTACTGCGGTGCTATTTATGGTGGCAGTATTTCTGCAATCCTTTTAAAAACTCCTGGTACTCCTGCTTCTGTAGCTACTACTCTTGATGGTTATCCCATGGCAACCAAACTGAAACAACCTGGTCGTGCTCTTGGGCTTTCCACTATGGCAAGTGCTTTCGGTGGTGTGTTCAGTACCATCTGCTTAATTTTGCTTGCTCCCCAATTAGCGAAGTTTGCTTTGCAATTCTCCAAACCTGAATACTTTGCCCTTGCTATCTTTGGTTTAAGTATTATTACCAGTGTTTCCAGTGGTAGTGTTATCAAAGGTATCATGGGTGGTTTGTTTGGTTTGTTCCTTGCAACCGTAGGCATTGACGATATGAGTGGTTCCATTCGCTTTACTTTAGATACTACTTACTTCCTTGGTGGCGTGTCCTTCATTCCTGTCCTCATTGGCGTATTTGCTTTCGCACAAGTTCTTTCCAGTATTGAAGATTACTACCACAGCTCTCAATCTGAACCTATTAAGTTCATTGATAAAGTGTTGCCTTCTTGGGCAGATATTAAAAAAGTATTCGTAACCTTGGTGCGTTCTTCTACCATTGGTACTTTTATTGGTTGCGTTCCCGGTACTGGCGGCGATATTGCTTCTTTCGTATCTTATGACCAAGCAAAACGTTGGTCTAAGAATGGTGCTAACTTTGGTAATGGTGAGCCTGAAGGCGTTGCTGCTCCCGAAGCTGGTAATAATGCAGTTTCCGGTGGTGCGTTTATTCCCGTACTTACCTTAGGTATTCCCGGTGACGGGGCTACTGCAATTATGATGGGTGCACTGATGGTACAAGGCTTGCAACCCGGACCGTTACTCTTCGTAGAAAAAGCACCTGACGTTTACGCAATCTTCATCGGCTTGCTCCTTGCTAACGTAATTATGGGCATCATGGGTTTCTCCCTGATTCGCTTGTTTGCAAAAGTAGTTAACGTGCCTGTTCACATTTTGCTTCCCATTATCGTAATGATGACCTTCGTTGGTACTTACTCTTACAATAATTCCATGAATGATGTGTATTTGATGGTTGCTTCCGGTTTTGTGGGGTACTTCCTCAATAAACTGGGCTTCTCTATGTCTGCGATTATCATCGGTATTATTTTGGGCAGTATGGCAGAACAAAACTTTGTCGGTTCCTTGATTATGAGTGATGGTAATTTCAATATTTTCTTCACTCGTCCTATTTGCCTGTTCTTCTTGGCTGCAGCAGCACTTTCTTTGTTGTCTCCTGTGTTAGGCAAGCTCTTCAAAAAAGCATAATAAAACTAGTCATAAGCACAGTCTAGCGTTGTTGTCATAAAATTGCTTGCTTGACGTACGCTTAGTACGCCTTCGCGTCACAATTTTATTCCGCCTAGCTATACTGCACTTCTGACTAGTTTTGAGGTTTTCATATGATACTCCCCGTTCACATTTGTGTGCGGGGATTTTTGTTTGTTAGTTTTGATATTGAATAGCCAACGTTTTATCCAACGGATAGCTTACCAGTTTGTTTCCATCCAAATCGACTCTGCGCATATCAACCGCGCAAACTTGGCTGTTTTCGTAGGTGGTGTAGTAATAAATTCCTTTATCTACGTTACAGCAGGAGCTGTAGATAGTTTTTTCATAAAGGTCTTTACCCATATGAACAATGCCATTTTGCATTTCTACTGATTTTAAGATATGGAAGAATTGGCTCACGCTTTCTGCTTCGCTATCGCCAGATACGGAGTTGAGTTTTACGAAGGTAGCTTTTACGAAGCGAGACATAGAAGAAGTATCTCCCGGTAAGCCTAATCCACCCATACCGTTAGAATACAAGTCTAATTCTAACGGATGCGCTGTTCCGCCAAAGGTGTTTTGTGGTTGTTCGCTAGAAAGGCGCATATAATTGTTAAGGTTAAAAATTTGATGTTCAAAGGTAGGATTGTTGGTAAGCACGCCAACAGGATTGTTGTAAATTTTGATTCCGTCCTTTACAGATTCTAGGGTAATGGAACGTTCTTTATCTGCAATAATCCAGTGTAGAGGAGATAGGGGAAGTTTGTCGCTAAAGTCTTCGTTCAAAAGGTTAATGCGTTTCAAAAGCACTTCAGCTTCGCAAACTGTTGTGCATTGACCTAAAATCCAAGGGATAAGTTCAAAGGGAGTTACGTTGTCTTTGCCTTCTGTATTAGGTTTGTAGTCTGCATTTTCAGGAAAGTTTAAACCAGCAATGCTCAAGCCTTTTTCGTTAGTAGCATCATAATAGAGAGGGTAATCATCTGCTACGTACGCCATGCCAATAATGGCATAGTGGTTTACTAGCGCGCCCATCTTTCTAAAATTAAAGACATAGTTGCGTGGAGTAATAGTTACGGTTTCGTTATAAGAAAATTGTAAGTCTAAGTTTCTGCCAAAGTAGTGGTCTTTGGTTGCATAAGTGATTGCTGTACACATAGGGCACCATCCTTTAATTTATAGAGAAGTGTTAAAATTTCCACGTGCTTCATCAAAATAGCTCTCTTTAATTTTACAACGAGAGAATTTTGAGTATGTGTTATTACTATGGCGGATTATCAATAAAAGTTTTATATCTGTAAAAATAAGAGAGGCTAGGACGAAGTGTCTTAGCCTCTTAAAATTTATAGAAGTATTTTATTTTAACAGTTCTTCTTTTAATTGGTAGTACTCTCTGGAGAAGTAAGGAGTAAGCTGCGCTTCACGGTGGTCGTAGCCAAAAGCACGCTTGGTGATGGACATGATGGGCGGTGCTTGAATACGTTTAGCAACGCTAAAGCCTGCAAAAAGTTTCCACCAACGCTCCAAGTCTTCGATGAATTCAGCAGGGGTGGAGAACGCATTAGCGATTACTTCTTCTTTACAACCAAGTTCTTCTGCCAATGTTCCTGCTTTATACCAACGGAGTACATCTGCAGGAGTGGTCTTGTGCCAATTTTCTACGAAGGATGCTAAAAGGTAATCATGGTATTCGTAGATGAGAGGATCGCCGCCAGTTCCGACAGTTTGGGCATCGGAAAGTTCTGCACTAGGACGAATGGTGAAGATTTCCGCAGGAATGACTTCACGTTTGAAGATTACTTCGTTCATATAACGACCAAGTGCATAAACTTGATGCTTCCACAAATCGCCAATCATTGCCAACGCACCGCAGATGTCACCATAGAAGGTACAGTAACCAACAGTGATTTCTGCTTTGTTGGAGTTACAGGAGAAGGCACCACCAAAAGCTGCGGATGCTGCTGCGATAATGCGTGCACCTCTGTCGCGAGCTTGGATGTTTTCTTTTACGATGTTGCTAAGTGTAAGGTTGAAGCTGCTACCATCTGCCATATTAGTAATGGGGGTTGTGGTAAGCTGTTCTTCAGTATGCTCACAGCTATGGGAGATAGGGACTACTGCGTAGTTAGCTCCCAAGTTTTTCGCAAGGTTATAAGCAATGTTTTTAGTGGTTTCGGAATTGTAGGGAGAGGGCAGGTTAATGAGCAGTACATTTTCTGCACCTAAGATATCTGCATACATAGCTGCGGTGATAGCAGAATCGATACCGCCACTCAAACCGATGGTCATCTTTTTGATACCACATTGGTTCAAGAATTTTTCTGTGCCGTAGCGCAGGGATTTGTAAATAGATTCTGGTTCTTGGGGCAGAGCTGCAACGCTGTTTTCGCCAACGAAGGAGCCTGTTTCAGTATCCCAAGTACATTCTAAAAGTGTATCTGCATACATTTCAGCAGAGGTAATCAGAGTACCGTCTGCATTATAGGCAGATGAGCAACCGTCATAAGTGAAGACGTTTTTGCCATTATTTTGGATACCTACGTTATTGCAATACACAAGGGGAACGCCTGCTTCTTTAGCTTGCGCACCAAAAAGTTTGTTACGCTTTTTGTTCTTGCCTAAGCTGTAGGGAGAGCAGGAAAGGTTAAAGAGAATTTCTGCACCATTATTCGACAAGGTTTGGGGAACATTAAGGTGGTAGTTTTCTGTCCAACCATCTTCGCAAATCATCAAGCCAACCTTAATTTGTTTGTCGCGAATGGTAATTTCTAAAGGTTGGAGCGCTTCTGCAACTACAGCGTCTTCTTCAGCACAAAGTTTTTGTAAGCTGTAGAAGTAGCGGTAATCGTCAAACTCACGGTAGTTGGGCAGGGAGTTTTTAATAATAAAGTTTCGGCCCATGTAACCGCCAATGACTTTGCCGTTTTGACAAGCAAAGGCAGCGTTGTACTTACGCAAACGTCCGTCTTCGTTGAGCTTGTCTTTTTCAAAAGCAACATTGCCAAACATAATGCATAAGTCAGTAGAAGCTTCTACGATTTTTTCTGCATAGTATTGGCAATCATCAAGGAAGGTTTGTTGTTCCCAAAGGTCACCAATGAGGTAACCGGGGATGCACATTTCAGGAAGCAATAAAATATCCGCCTGCTTTTCTTTAGCGGCAGAGATAAGTTCTAATATTCTTTTATAGTTTTCATCAGGGCGTCCGGGAATTACATCCATTTGCCCGCAAATTATCTTAATAAGCACTTGCACACCTCGTTAGTTGCAATTAAACATATCTGATGATATTATAGCAAATGTGGAGTAATTATGCCACTTTGGAGGAGGTTTTTACCTTGAAACATAACAAAAAAACTAATGCTGCTCGCATTTTAGATGATATGAATATTACTTACCGCATCATGGAATATGAGGTGGATGAAAATAATCTTGACGCAGTGCATGTTGCCAATTCTGTTGGTATGCCTGCGGAGCAAGTGTTCAAAACTTTAGTTATTCGTGGCGATAAAACCGGTGTCCTTTTCGCAGTTATCCCCGGCAATGGGGAACTGGACTTAAAAGCTTTGGCAAAAGTAAGTGGCAACAAACGCACTGAGCTTGTGCCCTTGAAAGAAGTTTTACCTTTGACTGGTTATATCCGTGGTGGTTGTACCTCTTTAGGTGCTAAGAAAAATTACCCTGTATTTATTGATGAAACTTGCGTGCTGTGGGATGAAATGGCAGTGAGTGCAGGGCAACGAGGGATGCAACTTGTACTTGCTCCTGACGATTTAGTACGCGCGACTAACGCTACTGTTGCACCGCTCATCTTTGAGTGATGACACTTGTCCATTTACAGGAAATGTGGTATTATCATTTTAATAATTTGAAAGTTAGGTGTTTTATATATGTTATTTGTAAGTACTCGTGGCAAAACTGATTTAGTTAGCGCTTCCCACGCCATTACTCGTGGCTTGGCAGGCGATGGCGGTTTGTTTGTTCCCAAACGTTTCCCGCAAATTCGCTTAGGCGATATTAAAGCAATGGAAAAGAAACCTTACACTGAACGTGCAGTAGATATCTTGTTGCAATTCTTGACTGATTTCACCGAAGATGAACTGCGTGAATGTGTAACCAACGCTTATGCTCCCGAAAAATTTGGTGGCGAACCTGCACCTTTGGTAAAAGTTAATGCTAACACTTCCGTATTGGAACTGTGGCATGGTCCTACTTCTGCTTTTAAAGATATGGCATTGCAACTTTTGCCCCACGTTCTCACTAAAGCAATTGCTAAGACTGGCGAAAAACATAAGGTTGTAATTCTTGTTGCTACTTCCGGTGATACAGGTAAAGCTGCTCTGGAAGGTTTCGCTGATGTTGAAGGCACTGAAATTATCGTTTTCTATCCCAGCCAAGGTGTAAGCGATATTCAAAAACGTCAAATGATTACCCAAATGGGCAAGAACGTTAAAGTTTTTGGTATTGAAGGTAATTTTGATGATGCACAACGTGGCGTAAAAGAAATCTTTGGTAACGATGCGTTGGCTACTGAACTGGAAGAAAAAGGTTACGCTTTCTCCTCTGCTAACTCCATTAACTGGGGACGCCTTGTACCGCAAATCGTTTACTATTTCAGCGCTTATGTTGATGCTGTTAAAGCAGGCAGCATTAAAATGGGTGACAGCATTAACTTTGTTGTTCCCACTGGTAACTTTGGTAATATTCTTGCTGGCTACTATGCTAAGTTGATGGGCTTGCCTGTGGAACGTTTGCTGTGTGCATCTAACAGTAATAATGTTCTTACTGATTTCATTAACACCGGTGTATATGACAAACGCCGTGAATTTTTCAAAACAGTTTCTCCTTCCATGGATATTCTTGTTTCCAGTAACTTGGAACGTTTGCTTTACGCAATTACCAATGAAAACGCAGAAAAAGTTGCTGCATTGATGGATAAACTGAACACTGAAGGCAGCTACAAAATTGAAGAAGAACATTTGAAAATTATTCAAAGTGAATTCTTCGCAGCTTGGGTTGACGAAGTTGAAACTAAAGAAGCAATCGCTCGCGTTTATAGTGATTACAACTATTTGATGGATACTCATACTGCAGTTGCTTGGCGTGCTTTGGAAAAATATCGTCTGCTGACCAGCGACGAAACCTTTACCATCGTACTTTCTACTGCTAGCCCGTATAAGTTCTGTGACAGCGTACTGGAAGCTTTGGAAGACAAAAAGCAAGCTGAAACTGAACCTTTCGCATTGCTCCGTAAATTAAACGAAAAAACTAATGCTCCCATTCCTGAAAGAATGTTGGCTTTGGAAACCATGCCTGTTTTGCACAGTGATGTTATCCCTGCTGACACTATGGAAGCAGCAGTAGTTGAATATTTGAAATAAAAATTAGAGGCTTACTTCGGAAGATGAAGTAAGCCTCATTTTATTTGTGGTTTATTTTCCTAAAAGTTTTTTTAATTCAGCAACCTTTTCTGCAAATTTTTGCAAGGTTACGGTTACAGGTTGGGGAGTGTTCAAATCAACACCAGCGTTTTTAAGAATGTTGAGGGAGTAGTCACTACCACCTGCGTGGAGGAAGCCTAAGTATTTTTCTACAGCGCTTTCTTCACCGTTCAGGATGCTTGCGGCAAAGGCAGTTGCTGCACTGTAGCCGGTTGCGTATTTGTAAACGTAGAAGGGAGTGTAGAAGTGGGGGATTCTGCTCCATTCGCTGGCAAGTTCTTGATCAACGGTAAGAGCTTCGCCGTAGTAGCGTTTGTTGCTGTCAATCCAGTAGTTTTCCAATTTCTCTGCTTGAAGGGTACGGCCTGCAGTGATTTCGCTATGGATGAACTTTTCAAATTCTGCAAATTGTACTTGGCGGTATACGGTAGTACGTACTGCTTCTAAGAATTGGTTGAGCAGATAAATCTTTTGGTTATCGTCTGCGTGTTGCAAAGTGTGTTCCAAAAGAAGAATTTCGTTAGTAGTGGAAGCAACTTCCGCGCAGAAGATGGTGTAATCTGCATTGATGTAGGTTTGCGCACTGCTGGAGAAATAGCTGTGGAGTGCGTGTCCCATTTCGTGAGCGATGGTGGAGATGCTGTTGTAGCGTTTTTGGTAGTTAAGGAGTACGAAGGGGTGAACGCCATATACGCCCCAAGAGTAGGCGCCGGAGCGTTTGCCTTTGTTTTCGTAAATATCAATCCAACCTTCGCTAAAACCTTTTTTCAAGGTTGTGATGTATTTTTCACCGAGAGGTTGTAACGCATCTACAATCTTTTCGCAAGCTTCGTCGAAGTCGCAAGCGAAGCTATCGCCTGCGTTGGAAAGGGGAACGTAAATGTCGTAGGGGTGCAGTTCTTCGAAACCAAGCACGTCTTTTTTTATTTGCATATATTCGTGCAAGGGTGCAAGGTTGTCGTGAACAGTTTGAATCAAGCCATCGTAGAGAGAAGTTGGGATGTTGTCCGCTGCAAGAGAAGCGGTTAAAGTATCGGGATATTTGTGAGCAGTAGCGTAGAAGTTAGCACTGCGGCAGCTGCCGGTCAAAGTGCTTGCCAAAGTGTTGCGGTATTTATGGTAAGTACCCATCAAACCTTGGAAGGAGTTTTTACGCAATTCTCTATCAGGAGAAGTCATATTCAAAAGGTAGTTGCCTTCGCTGACAGTTGCTTCGTTGCCGTTGCCGTCGGTAATTTTGGGGAACTGCATATCTGCACTAACAAGGGAGCGGAAAGCAGTTGCTGCAGTACCGGTAGCAAGGCGGCTGTGAGCTAAGAGTTCTTCCATTTGCGCAGGCAGGATGTGGTCGGCAAGACGCACCAAATTTTCAATATAGTATTTGTAATTAGCAAGAGCAGGTTCAGTTGCCAGCATCTCTGCTAATTTTTCTTTATCGAGTGCCAAAATTTCAGGTTCGATGAAGGAATTGGTGTTACTAAATTCTGCAGCCAAAGCTTCTGCTTCACCGGAGAGTGCTTGCATATGTTGGTCAGTATTATCTGCGTCTTGTTGCAAGCGAGCGTAAGCATAGATTTTTTCAACCATTTGTGCCAATTCGTCTTGCATCATCAAAGCGGCAGCCATTACTTTAGCATCACCAAGTAAACCTTTAAATTCGCTCAGTACGGGCAATTTTGCTTTCAGTTCATCGCAAGCTTCTTTCCACGCAGTTTCATCAATATAAATATCACTAACACGCCATTTGCAGTCAGCAGGAATGTCTGCACGAGTAACGCTGCTGCCGTGGGCGGGAACAATTTTCTCAGTCATTATATTTCACTCCTTGCAAAATCAAAATTATTACTTTACTATTATATCATACGTTGGAAAAAGGAGCAGAAAAATGCACGCACTTTTAATCGCAATCAACAGTAAGTACGTTCATACAGCCTTGGGCTTGCGTTATGTAGGCGAATATGCCAAAATGCAAGGCTTTGATGTACATTTAATAGAAGAAACTATCAACACTCCTATCTTGGCGGTGTTGGAAAATATTATGGATGCCAAGGCAGAGGTTTACGCCTTTTCCGTCCATATTTGGAACAAGCCTTTCGTTTATCGCTTGATTTCCATGCTCAAGAAGCTTCGTCCGGAAGCTACCATCGTTGTTGGTGGTCCGGAAGTAGCTTTCGATGCAGAGCGTATCTTCCAAGAAATGTCTGCCATTGATTACATTGTACAAGGCGAAGGTGAAGAAGTTTTTGCAGAATTTTTGGCAAGCTATAAAAATGGAACTATTCCTGCTCATGTAGCATATAAAGATGGGGACAAGGTTGTTCTTAATGGCGGCGTAACTGTTATTGAAGATTTAAGCTTGTTGCCTTTTCCGTATCCCGATTTAGCAGATGTGGTAGAGGCTCACAAGATTGTTTATTATGAAGCAACTCGTGGTTGTCCCTTTAACTGCTCTTATTGCTTAAGCGGTATCTCTCGTTCAGTGCGTAAACGTCCTTTGGAATTGGTACTTCGCGATATGGATACCTTTATGGCTGCGAAGGTTGCTTTAGTTAAATTTGTAGACCGCACTTATAATTTAGATGAAAAGTACTTCTTGCCTATGATGAAGTATTTGGCAGGAGCTGCTACAGAAACTACCTTCCATTTTGAAATTAAGGCAGATATTTTGTCTGAAGAAGTACTGGACTTTTTGGCGACTGTACCTAAAGGACGCTTCCAATTTGAAATTGGCGTGCAAACTACTAATCCGCCTACTTTGAAAGCAATTAACCGTCAAGACAATTGGGAAAGATTAGTTCATAATTGCCAAAGACTTTTAGGTTTTGGTAATATGCATTTGCATCTCGATTTGATTGCAGGTTTGCCTTATGAAAGCTTGCGTGAGTTTAGGAAATCCTTTGATGATGTTTACGGTTTGAAGCCTGATATGTTGCAGCTTGGTTTCTTGAAAGTGCTTCCTGGTACTCAAATGAGTAAGGAAACTGAAATTCATGGCTTGCGTTATATGGATGAACCTCCTTATGAAATTTTGGCAACCAATTATATGCCTTATGAAGAACTGCAATTCTTGAAGCGTTTGGAAAGCGTACTGGAACAAACCTATAACACTGGTAATTTCCAAAACATCTTACGATATTTAATAGAAAAGAATAATGCAGGTGCCTTTGCCTTTTATGAAAAGCTTACCAACTGGTGGGTAGGTGCAGGTCATTATCCTCAAAGCCATAATGCGAAGGGTGTTGCTAAAATCTTGTGCGATTTCATTATGGAATGTTATGCTGATGAGGCAGATATTCTTATTGAAATTTTACGCTACGATGTTTTTGCAAGTATTCCTGGTTGGAAGCCTGAATGGTTGCGTTGGAACACAGAAGCAATTTTTGAAACTGTTTCTGACTTTTGGCGAGACGAAGAAAAAGTTGGACGCTATATTGAAGATTACAAGTTCTCCAGTTGGCGCCAAATACATAAAAATTACCCCATTGAATTATTTAAAAATGATTTCATAACTGGTGAAGCACGTGAATATTACGTGATGGCTAAGAATGTTGGGGAAAAATCTCAAATTTTTGAAGTAATTTTGTAAATTTTTTAAGGCGTGTCATGCTTGAGCAGGACACGCCTTCTTTGCCAACCGATCCGAGCGTATCGCGAAAAAAT
>JBGVIJ010000049.1:0-18555 GCA_045123075.1 Phascolarctobacterium sp.
ATTGGCGCATTGATGCCGGCCTCAGATGGAATTTCTAAAAACTAATATGAAATAACAGCTATTCAGCCTCCACCATCTTGAAATTTTCCAACTCCAAGATGGTGGGGGAACCATATAAAATAATAAAAATTAAAGGAGTGCTTAAAATGACTGACACAGCAAAAGAACTTAACAAAATTGAAAAAATGCAAGAATTCTTGACAGAAAACAAAATCGAATGCTTCGAAGTACAAACTTTAGAAGATGAACGTCATACCAGTATTTTCCGTAGCCGTATGGAAGTTAAAGGACAAATTCTTCCGATGGCAATTTTGATGGATGATAGTGTATATGTGCTTATCCAAGTGCAAATCGCTCCGCAAGTAATTACTGGTGAAAAACTTGCTGCAATGGCAGAAATAATTAATAACATGAACAACAATGTACGCCTTTTTAAATTTACCGTTTCTGAAAAAGGTGATTTTATGCTTAATGCTTGTATGACTGCTGAAACTGATACTTTTAATCCTGCTTTGCTTAATGCTCTTCTTACTGAAACTCTCCATTTCTTGGAAGCTCAATATGGCAATATTATGGAAGTAATTTGGAAAAAAGAAGCTTAATTAAAGTTTTTGGATGAAGAAAGAAAAGGTGATGACAATGAAAAAGAAACTGACTTCTTTGCTTGCAACTGTGTTGCTTACTTTTGGTGTTAGTGCAAGTGCCCTCGCTGCTGAAGCAGGCTGCATGCTTGGTTGGGTAAATATGCCGCAAATTTTACAAAACTATCCTGGTATGAACCAAATTATGCAAGACATCAATGCGGAAAAAGCTCGTATTCAAAAAGATGTTAATACCCAAGCTGCAAATTTGACTGATGACAAAGCTAAGGTTGCACTTGTACAAAAAGCAAATCAAGAACTTGCAGCATTTGAACAAAGCAAACTTGAACCTGTGCAAAAGAAAATTAAAAAAACCATTGATAAGGTAGCCAAAAGCAACAATATTCAAAGCGTTGTTAGTGCAAATATCATGGTGTCCGGTGGCAAAGATTTGACACAAGAAGTTATTCAAGCACTTAATCCTTAAAATAAGGAAAGTGTCTTAATAAAATTAAAATTACACTCTCACAAATTTTCTTTAGTTTAGGAGGGGGATATAGAAGTTTATGTTAGGGAATCGTATTTAGGTAAATATTATCTGATTTAGAAAGGATGGTTTCTTGATGAAAAAATTAAAAAGAAAATGGCTTAGCAAATTAGTGCTTGCTTCAGTAATGGCAGGTGCATTGAGCTTCAATGGTATTGCTTGTGCTGATAGTATAGATATGACTGGAAATTATTTTGGTGATGACGGCACATTCACTATTACTAAAGCAATTAATGATGAATATAAAGGCTTTAACGGTTGGAACTTTGTTTATAAGTATGACAAAGCTACCCAAAATGTTTTAGGTGCAAATATTGTAGTTGAAACACTTGATGAATACAAAGAAAGTACTAGTGGTGGCGGCTTCGGTTTTGGCGGTCTTGGTGGTGGTAGTTCTTGGCAGGGAGGCACAAATATTAATGCTAATCTGTGTATCAATGCTTCTGATTTAGAAGGATTAAGTGATGCGGAATATGAAGCGGTATTGAAGAAGTTGGCAGCGAAAGTAACTAATAATATGGAAGCCAATAGATCTCGTTTGTACTTAACTATTCAAATCATTAATCCTGATGGTACTTTCACTGAAAAATATAAGGTTGTTACACAAGATCCTAACAATTTTTATGATACAGAACCATTTGTTGGACAATTAGGTGATTGTACTGATGCGAATATTAATACTGTTCTTGATGGTAACAATAAATATTTTAAAGAACAAAATAGTGCTTCCAATAGTATGTTTTTAGGCAGCGGTACATTTAATGTTACACCGGATTTTAGCAAAAAAAGTGATGATGGAGTTTATAAAGCGATTTATAATTCCGGCAAGTATATGGCTATTGATACTGAAAGCTGGGGCGAAGGTAGATGGGAGAATGCTAGTGGTACAAACACTTCAATGAGTGGTACTTTAAATGTCGTAGCTGATGCATCCGCAGATGATAAATCTAAAGTTTACGGTATTTATCAAGATACTGGTAGCTATATGGAAGTTGCTCCCAAAAATTTAAATTTAACGGTAAAGGGTAATGATGCAACCGGTATTTATGCAGGAAATGACAGTGGCATTGAAAGCAAAATTTTGTTAGGGCAAAATGCAAATATTACTGTGGAAGGTATTGAAAAAGCTACTGCTATCGAAGCTGGTGCTAATGGTGTTCTTGCGTTCCGTGGTAGTGGCAGTACTGTAACAGCTACATCTAACAAAGGTTACGCACTTTATGCTCATGATGGCGGTGTTATTAAAGGTGAAGGTTGGGTGTTGTTTGGAACACGACAACAAGCTGCACCTAATTTTAATTTGACTGCTGGTGAAAATGGTATTGCGGCTTATGCAGAAAAAGGCGGTAAAATTGATATTAGTTTGAGTGGTTTATCTGGTGGTCTTGCAACAGATGATGATCCCAACAGTAATATTAAAGCTACATGGTCTACTACTGTTAATAAGACTTTAGGAAGTATGGAAGGCAATGTTGACTTATCCATTCTTAATAGCAATAGATCATATAGTAAACCAGTTGTGATTACTGGTGACTTTGATGGCAATAGTTTATCTGTAGGTAGCTATGTTGAATGGAACGGTTCTTCTAATTTAGACGAGCTTAATAATATTACCATGGCTAACTATGCTGCATGGGATTTGACAGAGGCAGGAATAGTTCCTAACTTAAGTAGATTGGATAGTAGTGCTTCTAAAACACAAAGAAGTTATGTGTTTATGGGAAGTAATGATTTGAATATTGATACTTACACTGGTAATACTACTTTTGCCTATGCACATGATTCTGAAGACCCTACTATTATTAGTGGTGGGAATATTACCATTCAAAGTGCGGAACCTACGTTGTTGATTAGTACAGGGTTGGGGGATTTTGATGATAATCCTGATGAACATGGAAGCGGTGGTAATACCGTAACTAAAGAAGTGCCTACAACTATTACTTTGGCTACCAGTTCTGATGGTATTGATTTAGAAGATGAAGAACAAGTTGGTGCTGTATTAAGCAATCTTGCTTCTAAACTTTTCTACCTTGGATATGTAGATGGCGAACGCAATTTGGAAGGCACAGTAGAAATTGCTGAAGGTTTAACTACTGGCAAGCTTATGAGTAAAGTTGTAAGTAATACTTTTGCAGATATTGTTTTTGATGAAAAAACAGGTCAAGCTTCTAGAGATGAACACTTCTACACTCCGCGTTCTAAAAAAATAACAGGTAATATTAATGTTGATGGTAAAGACGGATATTACGGTGATGTAGCTGTTGATGTTAATGGTGATAATACACATATTAAATATGATTTTGTAGAGGATACTTCTATCAGATACAATACTGCTACAGAGAATTTAAGTGGTAGTAAAACCTATAACATCGCAGCTATTGGTAATTATGGTGTACGTCCTGAAACAACCTATGCTGTGAATATGGAACAGGTTTCTAGCTATCCTACAGGTGGTCCTAATATCACCATTGACATGCATGGTAATGATTTAGAGATTTATTCTATTTCTTCTACATCTAAAAGTACTGCTGGTTATCCTATGTGGACAACAACCGGTATTTGGGCATGTCGCGAAGGTTCCATAGTTATTGATAACCCCGGTAAGATTTATATTGATGTTGACGCTAACTACTACTATGGTAGTGCAATTAGAGCATCCACTAACTCCATTAAAGGTGATACAGAAGAAGGCGCACATGTAATTATTAATAATGATAATAATCCTGAAAATGCAGTTGTGCTTCGCGGTGGCATTCCTACTCCTGGTTTTGAACTTAACTATAGAGCAATTACTGTTTCTAGTAGCAAAGAAAACAGCGTTGAAATCAGTGGTTTGGTAGATGTTGAAAGTCAATATGCTTGTAGCGTATTTGCACGTACTGGTTACATTACAATTGGTGGCGGTAAGATTTATTCTGAAGCATATGATGCTGTATGGACTTCTGCTGGTGGACAAGTTGATTTGAACATTGTAAAAGATTCTGAAGGTAATATTACTGCTGGAAATAATGACTTAGTAATCATTGGTGGCGTAGCAACTGCAACTCCGTATTATGGTTCTGGTGGCATTATTAATACTGCGTTTGCTACTGAAAACTCTAGTATGACTGGTGCTGTTTATGGACTTGGTGAAAACAATGTATGGTTACAAAATGGCGCTACTTGGAATCAACAAGCTATGCAAGGTCATAGCTGGAGTGGTGGTACCATTTCCATTGGTGAAAGAGAGTCTGAAGTAGATAATCTTTACGGTGGTGACAGCATCGAAAACGCTGGTATCATAAATGTGTTTAACCAAACTAAAGGCACTACTCTCAATAATATGAGTGGTTATGTAAATATTAATATGTTTGGTGGCGCTGATGTTGCAATTGATAATTATGATGGTAACATTACTGCGTTCTATAAACATAATCAAATTAATGATCCTACTGAAATTTACGGTGGCAATATTACCATCGGTAAAGCTACCGAAGGTTCTACTATTACTTTAGTGACTAATAGTGCCGCTATTGATATGAATGATGCTGATGAAGTAAACGGTGTGTTGAATGCATTAGCAGAAAAACTCTTCTACACTGGTTATGCTGATGTTGTTGGTGAAGATGGAGTAGTTGTTGAAGGCGAACGTAACTTGGATGGTTATGTGAAAATAGCTGAAGGTTTGACTACTGCTGCTGTAACTAAATATGTTGGCGATGTAGAGTTTGATAAAGAAAATGGCCAAGGTGGTTTGCTTGAAGGTTCTTTGAATCCGGAAATTACAAAACCGGCAACACCTGTTGTTAAAGAAAAGTTTGAATCTGCACTTGGTGCTGGTGAACATAACTTCACAGCTGATAAAAATAGCTTTAACAATGCTTTCGAAACTAAAGAAGATGTATATTATGGTGAAGCGGTAGATACTACTATTTCTGCAGCAGGTGATTCTGTTTTAACTAAAGTAGAAGTAGGTAATAAAGAACTTAATATTGGCAATGTATCTGCGGATAATCATGCTTTCGGTATTGTGGCAAGTGGTTCCGGTGAAGTTGTTATGAACAACGTCGGTGAACTCAACATCAATGCACAAGCAACTGGCGAAGGTAAAAATGCTGCAGCACTTTACGCACAAGATGGTGGTAAAGTAGAAATCAATGTTGCTAAAGACGGTATTGTTAATTTAGTTGCAGACGGTGTTGGTTCTGATAGCAGTGTTGTAAATGCACAAGGTGGTGCACAAATCACTGTTAATGGTATGGTGAACATTGATGTAGAAGGCAAAAATGTTAAAAATGCTGTGAATGCAAATGCTGCAACCGTTAATATTGGCGGTGGTGCAATTGTTGTTGGTGAAGGTAAGGTTGCTATTAAAGTAGAAGGCGTTGCAGAACAACAAGGTGTTATCAATATCAACACTGATGAAAACGGTAAAGGTAAAGGTAACGAAGTTAGAATCAAAGGTGATGTTTCTACTAAGAAAGAAACTACTACTTTCCGTTTGGCAAGAATGACCGGCGATCAACACGCAATGGCTAACATTACTTTGGGTACTAAAGAATCCAAATGGGAAGGCAATTATCTCGGTGATGCTAATAGTGTGCTGAACTTGACTGCTGAAGCTGGTTCTGAATGGATTGGTAATGTTAAAGAAGATGGTAAGGCAAATGTTGTTTTAGCTGGTGGTAATTGGACTGGTCAACATTTGGGTGCTGAATTGAATTTGTCTATCAAAGAAGGCTCTGTATGGACAAATACTAATGAAGAAGCTGCAACTGTGATTAATTCCTTTGCTGGTGCTAAAGGTAATGAATCTGTTGGTTATGTAGTAATGAGCAATAAAGATTTGAACATTACTGAATATGGTGGTTCTGCAATTTTTGCTTACAATCATGATGTTAAGGAAACTGTAGAAGGCGAAGAAACTGTAAAAGAAATCACTGTTAAAGGCGGTAATTTGAATATTACTTCTGCTGCAGAAAATTCCAAAGTAGTTTTAAGTACTGATCAAAAGGGCATTAATATTGATGATGATGTAGAAGTTCGTGGTGTTCTTGAAGATTTGGCAGAAAAACTTACTTATGCTGGTGCACCGTTAGATGAAAATAATTTGCTTGGTTATGTGCAAATTTCTGAGGGTTTGACAAATGGTTCCATTGCTATGAAAGCGGGTCAAATTGATTTCGATAATGAAGGTAAAGGCTTTTTTAAAGAAAATAATGCAATTTGGGAAACTGTAGAAGACCTCAGATATACCGAAACTGATGCAATGAGCTCTGTAAAATCTGCAATGATGAGTAACGCTATGATGTGGCGTAGTGAAAGCAATGATTTGTTGAAACGTATGGGTGATTTGCGTACTGCTGAAGGTGAACATGGTATTTGGGCTAAATATTACGGTGGCAAATACGAAATGGATGCACAAAATACTAACTTCAAAACTAGCTACAATGCATATCAAGTAGGCTATGATAAGAAGGTTGAAAATGGTTGGACTCTTGGTGCTGCAATGAGTTACAGCAATGGTGATAGTAATTATGGCGGCACTGCAGGTTATGGTCATGGTGATACTTCTGTAATGAGCTTAGGTTTGTATGGAACTTGGAATCATGATGATGGTAGATATGTAGACCTGATTTTGAAACGTAGTAAACTGGATAATGAATTTGAAAATAAAACCTTTAGTGGTTTTGATCTTGAAGGTGACTACGAAACTTGGGGCACTTCCTTTAGTGCAGAATTTGGTAAACGTATCAATATGAAGAATGGCGTTTATGTTGATCCTAGCGTAGAGTTCACTTATGGTAGCGTGCAAGATGCTTCTTACTCTGTGGATGCATCTGGTATGTATGATGCTAAGTTCCTTGTAAACCAAGAAGAATTTGAATCTCTCGTTGGTAGAGTTGGATTGCGTGTTGGTAAACAAACTGAACGTAGCAATATCTATGCTAAACTTGGTTTGGCGCATGAATTCTGTGGTGAATACGATACTTATTACAAAGAAGCAGGTTCTAGCAAAGCTGCACATACTAGTGTTGACTTGAGCGATACTTGGTATGAAATGCAATTAGGTGGCAATTTGAAACTCAACGATAACAGCTTGCTCTATGCAACCTTCGAACGTAGCTTTGGTGGCGATGTAGAACAAAAATGGCGTATTGATGCAGGCTTGCGTTGGAGCTTCTAATATAGGCTTTATTTAGGTATCTAATTTAGGATTACTTCATTACACAATATGAGCCGTATTAATTAAAAATGAACTGGAGGGGAGTGCTTCAATGTGGACATTATACTTTACCTTGAACACTCCCTTCCTTTTCTATAATGTTGGATTTATGTGGGGGGACTATGAACGAAGCTATATTTAAAGATATTGGAATGAATATTGTTTTTCATAGACGACTTAGAGGAATAACCCAAGTTGATATGGCAAGAAGGATAAATATTGGAGTAGGCAAAATGTCTAAAATAGAAAGAGGAATAGATGTAACTAATATACCTTTTTCTATTTATCTAAAAATTGCTGAAAGCCTGAATGTTTCCGTGGTTGAGCTAATAAAAACAACAGATGCAAAGGTAAAAACTATATGTGTAAAAAAATCGGGAAAATAATTTTAACTACTGCTTTGGTTTTAGGTTTAGCTTGCACTACAAGTGCTGCTGAAACAAATTCTGGTAAGGAAGTAGCAAAAGCGAAAACTACCAATATGACTGTTGCATATCCCATGCAGGAACAAGTATTGCCTAAGGTTCCGCCTGTTCCTTCATCTATAAAAAACACTAAAGAGATTACTGAATATGTAGCTGCAGTAAATGCTTATATGGATGCTGCTCAAAAATATATTGATGCAGCAACTGATGATTTGAATTTAATTGTAGAACAAAGAAATATGGCAATACAAAATGCCAATAAGATTATTGAAGAATATAACGCTTTCTTTGAAAAACATAAGGCGAAATAATATTGGGAAATGCTCTAAATGAGCTTTTCATATACTTCATAACTCTTCTCCAATGGCAAAAAGGAGTGCAGTATAGCACTCCTTTTTGCTTTATTGCCTAGCTGTAATTTGAATTTCACGATTGTGCCTGGTGTAAAACAGAAGACTTCCTGTTCACAATCCCCTGTTAAAAACTTTACACTTCTTTTTAGAAAAAATGGTTTTAAAACAAAATATTGCATTTTGCTTGACTGTTGTACACTGAAAGAGTAGAATTACCACAATAGCTTTTGAACACAAAGGCGTAATCTTTATTTACAGGTGAATGAAAATGGACATTGTTTTGAAAAACACTGCAGCTGAATACGGCTACTTGGCACCGGTCTTTAGAAATTACTTTAGCACCGGCTTTTTTGCTTGCCAAAATTCATAATGCAGTTTTATCGTAAACAGTGCCTTTTCGGTAGCGAGGTTTAGTTTAGCTACCTCAACAGATATGTTTTTACAAGGGCTCTCTTACGAGAGCCCTTTTTATTTTAAGCGAGCGGCGATACATTACCCAGGGGGGTAAATAATCGTGGTAGTAAGTTTAAAGAAAAATACTAAAAGCACTATCTTAAGCTTACAAAACAAAGGAGAGAGAAATCTTATGGTAATCGTATTCAAACCCAATGCACCCCAAGAAACTAAAGCTGGTATTAAACAAAAACTTGAAAACCAAGGTTATATGATTAATGAAATTACCGGTATCGGTAATACTATCTTCGGTATTATTGGTGACACCAGTACGTTGGACATCAATATGCTCCGCATTTATGATTGCGTTGAAAAAGTACTGCGTGTATCCGAACCTTTCAAACGCGCTAACCGTGCTTTCCATCCGGATGATAGCATCATTAATGTAGCAGGGGTACCTATTGGCGGTCGCAAGATTCAAGTAATGGCAGGTCCTTGCTCCGTAGAAAGTGAAGAACAAGTAATTACCGTTGCTAAATCCGTAAAACTTGGTGGCGCTAGCCTGCTTCGTGGCGGCGCTTTCAAACCTAGAACTTCTCCCTACAGCTTCCAAGGTTTAAAAGAACTTGGTCTTGATTATCTGAAAGCAGCTCGTGAAGAGACTGGTCTTCCCATCGTAACCGAAATCATGAGTGCAGATAAAATTGAACGTTTCGTAGAAGATGTGGACGTTATCCAAGTAGGCGCACGTAACATGCAAAACTTCGAGCTTTTGAAAGAGCTTGGCAAAACTAGAACTCCGATTCTCTTGAAACGTGGCCTTTCCGCTACTATCGAAGAATGGATTATGTCCGCAGAATATATTATGGCAGGCGGTAACGAAAACGTTATCCTGTGCGAACGTGGTGTTAGAACTTTCGAAACCTTCACCCGCAATACTCTCGACCTTAGCGCAATCCCCGCAGTTAAAAAGTTGAGCCATTTGCCGGTAATAGTTGACCCGTCCCATGCAGCAGGCTTGTGGTGGATGGTAGAACCCTTGGCAAAAGCAGCAATCGCTGTTGGCGCAGACGGTCTCTTAATTGAAGTTCACAATGACCCTGAACACGCAAAATGTGACGGCGCACAATCCTTGAAACCGGAACGCTTCGCACGCTTGATGGGCGAACTGAAAGGCATCGCACAAATTGTTGGTCGTGACTTGTAAGAATAACTTCAAAATATGTATAGCTCCCCTTAAAAATAGGGGAGCTATCATAATAAATTTAGCAGTTTGTAAAATTGTAGTATTGTAGAATGAAGAAACTTAATAGTGTCTATTTAAAGCTTTCGCTTTAACTATAGAGTAGTATTGTAGAATTGTAGCATAGTAAAGGAGCGAACAAATTATGATTATCGTATTTAAACCTAGCGCAACCCAAGAAGCAAAACTGAGAATTAGAGCCAAACTGGAAAACGTTGGCTTCCAAATTCATGAAAGTAATGGTTTGAACGTTACTTTATACGGCATTGTTGGTGACACCAGTGCTTTTGATATGCGTACTTTGATTTCCGATGATTCCATCGAAAAAATTATGCGCGTACAAGAACCTTTCAAACGTGCTAACCGTATGTTCCATCCGGAAGATAGCATCGTTAATGTAGCTGGTATTCCCATTGGCGGTCGCAAACTGCAAGTTATTGCAGGCCCTTGTTCTGTAGAAAGTGTTGAGCAAGTAACTAGCGTAGCTAAATCTGTAAAACTTGGTGGCGCAAGCATGCTTCGTGGCGGTGCGTTTAAACCTAGAACTTCCCCGTACAGCTTCCAAGGTTTAAAAGAAATTGGTCTTGATTACCTGAAAGCTGCTAAAGCTGAAACTGGTCTTCCTATCGTAACTGAAATCATGAGCGCTGATAAAATTGACCGCTTCGTAGAAGATGTTGATCTTATCCAGGTAGGCGCACGTAATATGCAAAACTTCGAGCTTTTGAAAGAGCTTGGCAAAATTAACACTCCCATTCTTTTAAAACGTGGTCTTTCTGCAACCATTGAAGAATGGATTATGTCCGCAGAATACATTATGGCAGGCGGTAACGAAAACGTTATCCTGTGTGAACGCGGTATCAGAACTTTTGAATCTTTCACCCGTAACACTTTAGATTTAAGTGCAATCCCCGCAGTTAAAAAGCTGAGCCATTTACCGGTAATCGTTGACCCGTCCCACGCTGCCGGCTTATCTTGGATGGTAGAACCTTTGGCAAAAGCAGCAGTAGCTGTTGGTGCTGACGGTTTGATTATTGAAGTACATAATGATCCTGAACACGCTTTATGCGACGGCGCTCAATCCTTGCGTCCGGAAAACTTTGCTCATCTTATGGGCGAGCTGAAAGGCATTGCGCAAATTGTTGGTAGAGATTTGTAATATATAATAGAAGGAAATGCAATTATGATTATTGTCTTTAAACCTGATGCTTCGGAAGAAGCCAAGTTACGAATTAGAGTAAATTTAGAAAACCAAGGCTTTATCATTCACGAAAGCCGCGGTGCTAATATTACCTTGTTTGGTATTGTTGGTGATACTGCAGGCTTTGACAAAGAGCCTTTCTTAAAAGATGAAGCTGTTGAGCAAGTAGTAGAAATAACCAAGCGTGGCAGAAGCACCAAATGGGAACAATTAAAGTTTGCCATTATTGGGATGGGGCTAATAGGTGGCTCCTATGCCAAAGCTTTACGCAACTTGGGCGTAAAAAATATTATTGCCGTGGAAATAGATAAAGAAGTTTGCCTACAAGTACAACGTTTAGGTCTTGCTAACTTGGTTTTGAACGAACCTACGGAAGCACTTCGCGAAGCAGATGTTATCATTTGCGCAGTATATCCGGAAGGTGTTTTGGACTTCCTGCGCAACAACGTGCAATATTTTAAAGAAGACGTTTTGATTACAGATGTTTCTGGTATTAAAGGTACTCTGACTAAAGATGCTCACGCTGAACTGAAGGTGGGTATGGAATTTATCTCTGGTCATCCTATGGCTGGGCGTCAAGGTAGCGGTCTTGGCATGAGTGAAGCAGAAATCTTCCGCGACGCCAATTACATCATCGTTCCCGAAAAGCATAACCGCGAAGACACTATTCAATGGTTGGAAAAATTTGCCATGGCTTTAGGTTGTCGCAATACTGTAAGGGTAACCCCGGAAGAACACGATAGAATTATCGCCTACACCAGTAATCTTACTCACGTTACCGCAGTTGCTTTGATGAACAGTATTTCTTACAATGATAAGACTAAGTTCTTTGTAGCAGGTAGCTTCAAGGACGGTTCTCGCGTGGCAGATATTAACCCGGAACTTTGGTGTGGCTTGTTCCTTGCTAATAGGGAAAAAGTTGCAGATGAAATTGATAAATATATTGAACAGCTTGACTTGTGGCGTAAAGCGCTGCGTGCAGGCGATGGCGAGCAGATGAAAGAAATGATGCGTACTGCTGCAGCCAGAAGAAAGGAACTCTACTAATGGAGAAAATTCATGTTGATCTAGGAAAACATGCTTACGATATAGAAATTGGTGCAGGCTTATTAACTACTGTTGGTGCTAAGGTTGCTACCCTCGTACCCAAAGCACAAAGAGCGGTAATAGTTAGTGATACCAACGTTGCTCCTTTGTACGGCGAAACATTGCAACGTTCTTTGAACGAAGCAGGTTTACCTGCAACTATCGTTACCATTGAAGCTGGGGAACAAAGCAAAAATATGCAAGTGCTCAGCGATGTGCTGGAACAAATCGCAGAAAGTGGTTTGACTAGAAGCGATGTACTGGTAACTTTAGGTGGCGGCGTTGTAGGTGACTTAGGTGGCTTTGCTGCTGCAAGCTTTATGCGTGGCATTGCTTTCGTACAAGTTCCGACCTCTCTCTTGGCGCAAATAGATAGTAGCGTTGGCGGCAAGGTTGCTGTAGATTTGAAAGCAGGCAAAAATTTAGCAGGAGCTTTCTATCAACCGAAGGGTGTTTTCATCGATACGAATTTGCTTTCCTCTTTGCCCGTCCGCTTTTTACACGATGGCTTGGCAGAAGCAATTAAGTATGGTTGCATTCAAGATGCTAACCTTTTTGAAAAGATTGCAGGCTACGCAGATGACAGCGAGCTTTTGGCAGATATTGGTGGTGTTGTAGCTACTTGCTGTGCAATTAAGGCTCGCATCGTTGAAGAAGATGAGTTCGATACCGGACTGCGTGGTATCCTTAACTTTGGTCACACTCTTGGTCATGCAGTAGAACAACATTACGCTTATGGAGAGTACACCCACGGCGAGGGAGTTGCCATTGGTATGTACCAAATCACTAAACGTACTGAAGAAATGGGTATGACTCCCGCAGGTACTGCAGAAAAAATTGCAGAAGTGCTTAAAAAATACAGCCTGCCTATAGAAGCAGGTGTAGAAAAAGCTTTGCTCATTGATACAATGGCAAAAGATAAAAAGAAATCTGGCAACACTATTACCTTGATTGTATTAGACGAGCTTGGTAATGGTAGATTGCATAAAATAAATTGGCAGGAAGTGCCAAACTATTTGGGGTAAACAATGGAAAAGATTAGAATCATTCCAACTAAATTACAGGGAACAGTGCTTGCTCCTTCTTCTAAAAGCATGGGACATAGGGAAATCATCTGTGCCGGCTTGGCAGAAGGTACTAGCGTTGTAGATAATATCAGCATGTCCAAGGATATTGAAGCAACTTGTCGTTGCTTGCGAGCTTTGGGCGTAGTGATTGAGGATGTGCCTAGCAAATTTGCAGGGCGTAGTGCACTGCGTGTAACTGGTACTGGCAAACTTCAAGCAGCAGAAGCTGGTGCGGATTGTGGTGAATCTGGATCCACCTTACGCTTCTTCATTCCTTTGGGAGCTTTGCTTGGTGAATCTTTTACTTTTACCGGACACGGTAAATTGGTAAGCCGTCCTTTAAATGCTTACTATGATATTTTTGCTAAGCAAGGTTTAAGTTACCAAACTGCAGAAGAAGGTCATCTGCCTTTGACCGTAAATGGCAAGCTGGAAGCTGGAACTTATCAACTGCCCGGTAATGTTAGTAGCCAATACGTAAGCGGTTTGCTGTTTGCATTGCCTTTGTTGGAAAATGATTCTATTATTGAAATTACCTCTGAACTGGAATCTTCAGCTTATGTTGATATGACTTTAAGCTGTTTGAAAAAATATGGAATTGAGATTGTAAATGAAAATAACGAGCACCGTCGTTATGTTGTAAAAGGCGGTCAAAAATATCAAGCTATGGATAGCAATGTTGAGGGCGATTGGTCCCAAGCAGCCTTCTGGACTGTAGGCGGAAGCTTGGGTGAAGCAGTAATTTGTAGCGGCGTTGACTATACTTCCTTGCAAGGTGATAAAGCAGTTGTGCCTATTATGGAAGGTATGAGTGCAAATATCAGCGTGCAAGGTACTGATGTTGTAACTGGTAACGCTACAACTAAGGCTACTGTTATTGATGCAGCGAATTGTCCCGATATTATCCCCGTACTGACCGTACTTGCTGCGGTAAGCGAAGGTACTACAGAAATTATTAACGCAGGTCGTCTGCGTATTAAAGAATGTGATAGATTAGCAGCTATTACCCAAGAATTAAACAAACTTGGTGCAGACATTAATGAACTGCCCGAAGGTTTGGTTATTAAAGGTAAGCCGGAAGGTTTGCATGGTGGTGGAGAATGTGACGCTTGGAACGATCACCGCATTGCCATGAGCTTGGCAATTGCTGCGCAAAAATGTGCAGAGCCTTTCACCTTGACAGGTGCAAGAAGTGTGCAAAAATCTTATCCTGAATTTTGGCAGGATTATAAATTAGTTGGCGGTAAAATTGAGGTGCTGGCATGAGTGGAATGTATGGAATGAATATAAAGATGGCAATCTATGGTGAATCCCACGGCGCTTCTATTGGCCTCGTTATTGACGGCGTACCGCCTGGATTGAAATTAGATTTAGAAGCTATTGAAAAAGAAATGGCTCGTCGTGCTCCGGGTAAAAACCAGCTTTCTACCCAACGTAAGGAAAGCGACAGCTTTGCAATTCAAAGTGGTTTCTTTGAAGGCTATACTACAGGCACTCCCTTGTGTGTGGTAATTAAAAATAGTGACCAACATTCTAAAGATTACAGCATTTTGAAAGATAAAATGCGTCCCGGGCACGCAGATTACGCAGGCTTTGTTCGTTATCAAGGTTTTAACGATTATCGTGGTGGCGGACATTTTAGCGGTCGCTTGACTGCTCCCTTGGTTTTTATCGGTGCGGTGGCAAAACAAGCCTTGGCACAAGAAGGAATGTTAGTTGGTGCACACATTCTGCAAATTGCAGATGTTAAAGAAGAAAACTTTAACCCCTTGGGTATTGATGATAAAACCGTGGCAGAACTGAACGCAAAAGACTTTGCAGTTTTAGACGATGCCATTGGTGAAAAAATGCAGGCAAAAATTTTAGAAGCTAAGGCAGGACTGAACAGCGTTGGTGGCGTGATTGAAACAATGGTTACTCATGTATCTGCAGGTTTGGGCGCACCTTACTTCGATTCTGTGGAAAGCAGATTGAGCCACGCACTCTTTAGCGTGCCCGCAGTAAAAGGAGTGGAATTTGGTGATGGTTTTGACATTAGCTCAATGACTGGTGCGGAAGCTAACGATACTCTCCACTTTGAAGATGGTAAAGTTGTTGCAGATACTAACCACAACGGTGGCATTACTGGTGGTATTACAAACGGTATGCCTGTAACTTTTAGAGTGGCGATTAAACCGACACCTTCCATCTCCCGTGAGCAAAAAACTGTGAGCCTTGCGGAACAATGTGATACTACCTTAACTATCGTAGGTAGACACGACCCCTGTATCGTTCAAAGAGCAGTGCCTGTAATTGAAGCAGTAACTGCCTGGACTATGTGGGATTTACTTATAGAAGCAAAGAAATGGAAATGATACTATGGCAGAACTGGATTTAGAAGTTATCCGACAAGAAATAGATAAGGTTGATAGACAGCTTGCTGCAATTTTGGAAGAACGTCTTGGTTTGGTAATGCAAGTTGCCGAATACAAAAAGTCCAAGGGTTTACCTGTTAAGGATAAGACCCGCGAAGCAAAGGTTGTAGAAAAGGTAACCGGCTTCTTGGAAAACAAGGATTACGTGCCTGCGGTGGAAACCATTATGCACGCAATTATGGATGCAGCTTGTGTTTTGGAAGAAGCTGAACTGGCGAAAAACGCAGACAAGAAACTTAAAATTGCCTGCTTTGGCGTGCCCGGTTCCTTTACTCACCAAGCATTGGAAGATTATTTTGCAGAACGCAATTATGACCGCCAACACTTCAATTTGTTTGAAGAAGTTATTACTGCCGTAAGCAATGGTGAAGTAGATTATGGCGTTGTACCTATCGAAAACTCTTCTACCGGTGGTATTACGGAAGTTTACGACTTGCTCCGTAAATTTGATTGCAGTATAGTTGGTGAACGTTGCCTTAAAATTGAGCAAAACCTTTTAGGCTATGGCGATGCTACTTTAAGTACTATTAAAAAAGTTTATAGCCATCCCCAAGGTTTGGCGCAAAGCAAGGAATTCTTTAAAGACCATCCGCAAATGGAAAAGGTTCCTTATTACAGCACCTCCAAAAGTGCAGAAACCGTTGCTGAACAAAAAGATATTACCCTTGCGGCTATTGCAGGTAAAAAAGCTGCAGAGCTGTACGGTTTGAAAATTTTAGCAGAAAATATTAACTTTAATTCTAATAATTCAACTCGTTTTGTTATTATTGCTAAGGCTCCGGAAAAAGTGCCTGTGGCAAACAAGATTACCATCGTTTTCGCAGTTAAACACGAAGCAGGTTCTCTTTATAAAACCTTGGGACATTTACACCATCGTGGTTTGAATATGATGAATATCGAATCTCGTCCCATGGAAGGTAAATCTTGGGAATACTTCTTCCATGTGGATTTGAAAGGTAATTTGGAAGATCCTGATGTAATCGACGGTATTGAAGCAGTACGCAATAATTGCACCTATTTCAAACTTTTGGGCAACTATCGTGCTGACGACCGAAAGGAATGAGCATTATGCAATATGGTTTATTAGGAGGCAAGCTTGGTCATAGTCTTTCTCCTAAAATTCACGAGCTTTTCTTTAAATATACTGGTGTTACCGGAAGTTACCAGCTTTTGGAAACGGAACTGGAAGCTTTACCTGCCAGAGTGGAAGCTATGCGTAGTACCTTTGCTGGTAGTAACGTAACCATTCCTCATAAAATTGCCGTAATGCCCATGCTTGATAGCATTGCTCCCGAAGCCCAAGCTATCGGTGCGGTAAACACCATTAAGTTTACGGAAGCAAAAGCCTTTGGTTACAATACGGACTACTTCGGTTTTGGCAGAATGCTTGAATACAACGACATTGCCATTACCGGCAAGGTTGCTGTAGTTCTGGGGAGTGGTGGTGCTGCGCGTGCCGTAATGAAATATTTGGCAGATAAAGAAGCTGCACAAATCTATCTTGTAACTCGTGATGTAACTGCCGTTGACGAACACTTTCTTGAAATTGCACCTAACTGCAAAGTGATAGACTACGCAGAACTGGAAAGTATTAAGGGCGATGTGATTATTAACTGCACGCCTGTGGGGATGTATCCAAAAGTAGAAGCTGCTCCTGTTAGCGCAAGGGTTTGTGCAAACTTCGAAGCAGCAGTAGATTTAATCTACAATCCTGCAGAAACAATGTTCTTGCGTCAGGCGAAGGAAGCTGGTAAGAAATACGTGAATGGTTTGTTTATGCTTGTGGCGCAGGCCGTGGCGGCGCAGGAAATTTGGCAAGGACAGCAATATGATAGCGATTTGATTGTGAAAATAATGGCTGACTTGGAGCGAAATATATGAAGAACATTATTTTAATTGGTATGCCTGGTTGTGGCAAATCAACCTTTGGTAAAAAGCTGGCAGAAGAAATGCAACGTGAATTTTACGATGCAGATGAAGTGCTGGTAATGCGTGAACATCGTAGCATCGCAGACTTTTTTGCGGAAAGTGAAGAAACCTTCCGTATTGCAGAAACTAGAACGCTACAGTATCTTGCGGAGATGGATGGCGTAATTATTGCAACTGGCGGCGGGGCAGTGACCAGACCTGAAAATATGGAACTGCTTTCTAAAAACGGTGTGATAGTTTTTATCGACCGTAAGCCGGAAAAAATCTACGAAACCATTAATGATGTAGTGCGTCCCCTTTTGAACGATGATAAGTTGCGTTTGTTCAAACTGTATGAAGAACGCATTGAGTTGTATAAGGAATATGCAAACTTCATTATTGGTAACAACGGTTCATCTGAAGCTACCGTTGAAAAATTAGTTAAGTATGTTAGGGGAGAGTTTGATGAGAAAGATTTTGGTAATTAACGGACCTAACATTAATATGTTGGGCGTACGTGAGAAAAATATTTATGGTCGTCGCGATTATAAAAGCTTGTGTGCGTATATCGAATCTGCTGCTGATAAATTAGGCGTGCATGTAGATTTGGTGCAAAGCAATTATGAGGGCGACATTGTTACTGCCATCCAAAAAGCTTTTGGCGTGTACGATGGTATCGTGATTAATCCGGCAGCGTTTACTCATTACAGCATTGCTGTTCTTGATGCACTTAAAGCAGTGAACATCCCTGCTATCGAAGTGCATATCAGTAATATTCATGCTCGTGAAGAGTTCCGTCATAAATCCGTAACTGCTGCAGGTTGCATCGGGCAAATTTGCGGACTGGGTTTTGCAGGTTACGCTTTAGCGTTGGAAGCACTGGCGGTATATCAAGGTGAAGAGTAATTTTTAAAAGGTTATATTAAAAAGTAAAACAGGATTTAACTTCGAGTAAGAGGTTAAATCCTGTTTTTTTATTTCACAATTTCGCCAAATTTGCTTGAAGTATTCTTGTATTTGGGCTATTATATTTGTATGTTATCCCTATAAAATTTTATAAAAAAGGAGTGTGAAAAAATGGGTAACTTTTTAGGTAGCCTGCCTGTACGCCTCGTTATTGGCGTAGCTTTAG
>JBGVIJ010000050.1:0-2450 GCA_045123075.1 Phascolarctobacterium sp.
GGCATAAGATTTTCTTCGCCGACTACTTCTTTAATGCTTTCCGCAACTTCTGCAGTGAGTTCCTCATCAAGAACTGCAGCAGGAATTACGCCACCGGGGAAGATAACTTCTACTTCTGCTTCGAAGGCTTCGCCAACACTCTTAACAACTTTTTGGAAGCGTTCCAAAAGTTCGGTCATAATTTCGTTGGTTTGAGAGCGAATGTCAAAAGTCATGGTTGTGCAATCAGGAATGATGTTTGTTGCAGAACCGCCGCCATTGATGATGGTAGGTTTGCAGCTCCAAGAGAAGTTGGGGTTCATTTTGATGGCTGCAACGCTTTGGATGATTGCAGCAGCAGTTTCTATGGTGTTTATGCCAAGGTGAGGGCGGGAAGCGTGAGCGCTACGTCCGTGAATAACAACTTTTACGAAAGTACTGGAAGAATGCTTAACGCCGGGGGACATGGTTCCGTAAGGAATATCTTGGATAGGACGGATGTGTAAGCCTAGTGCCATATCAACGCCTTCAAGTACGCCGGCTTCAATTACACCAATTGCACCGTATAAAGTTTCTTCTGCAGGTTGGAACAAAATTTTTAAAGTGCCGCGTTTGATTTTACCTTTGACCACGGAAGCTGCTGCCAAGAGCATTGCGCTATGAGCATCGTGACCACAAGCGTGAATGTTAACAGGCTTGCCGTCAATTACGAAAGGAAGAGCATCCATATCTGCGCGTAAAAGCAGGGTGGGACCGGGTTCTTCACCTTTTTCGATGGCAACTACACCAGTTACGTTAACGTTTCGGGTAACTTCATAACCTAATTTTTCCATGGCGTCTGCCAAATAAGCAGAAGTTTTAAATTCTTGTAAGCCAACTTCGGGAATTTGATGCAAATCATTATAAATTTCTTTTACGTTTAAAACAGTCATAGTGTTCTCCTTTTGCATAAAGTTGTTATATGAATGATTAAAAAATCTATGAGTTTTCTTCTGGATTTTAACATATTGAGTGTAAAAACACAAGACATTTGTACCACTTTGCGTTGACATAGGTGAGTCTCTTTTGTATAATTTACCTATTATGTCATATAGTATGTATGCATAAATGAAAAAGGAGGGTTTATGATGTCTGAAGAAAAGAAAGAGCAAACTAAAAATGCTCAATTGGATCCTAGCCAATGGCAAGCTGGTCCTAAAGCTTTTGTTGCTTTGATTGTAGCTATTCTGTTTTTCTCCGGTATTATGCTTAAGTTTCCGGATATGAAATGGCTGAGTGCTTTTGACTTTACTACTTTGGTTGGTAAATTTGGTTCTATTCAAGCAACTGGTAAAGCTACCTTTGTTGGTAGTGGTGGTGTAGGTGCGCGTGGTGGTTTCCTTTTTGCGTTGTCCTTGATTCCTAGCGTAATGTTCGCGCTTGGTATGATTGAAGTTCTTGACCATTACGGTGCAATCCGTGCTGCTCAAAGATGCTTGACTCCGCTTCTGAAACCTTTGTGCGGTTTGCCGGGCTTGACTGGTTTGGCTTTGATTACCGACTTGCAATCTACTGACGCAGGTGCAGTTCTTACCAAAGGTTTGTATGACGATGGCTTGATTACTAAAAAAGAATTGGTAATCATGGGTGCTTGGCAATATTCCGGTGCAGGTATGATTGGTAACTATTTTATGATTGGTTCCGCATTGTTCGGTCAATTGACCTGCTCTCTGGTTATTCCGTTCACTTTGATTTTTTTGTTTAAATTTGTTGGTGCAATTTATGTACGCATTATGTTGAACTTATTCTTCAAGGGGGATTTTAAAGATGAGCAATCAATCTAAACACACTACTAATAACCCCTTTGATATTTTCATCATTGGTGCACGCAAAGGTTTTACCATTGCAACTAACAACTTGGTTCCCAATATTTTGATGGCTTACGCTGTAGCAGAAGTTCTGCGTATTTTGGGCGTTATGAAATTTATCGGCGATTTGTTTGGCCCGTTGATGTTCGTTTTCGGTTTGCCTGGTGAAGCAGTAACTGTATTGTTGACTTCCTGGCTCTCCAGTTCTGCTGGTGTAGGCTTGGCTGCAAGCATGTTTGCAAACGGCATTCTTGAACCGCGTCACATCACCATTTTGATGCCTGCGTTCTTCCTTATTGGTGCGCAACTTCAATATATGGGTCGCCTTCTTGGTGTAGCAGACGTTCCCAAAAGATACTGGCCTTTGCTGATGAGTGCAAGTCTTTTGAATGCGCTTCTCGCGATGCTCGTAATGAACTGGTTCTTCGCTTAAAAAAGTAAGCTCCTGTTTTCTGCAGGAGCTTTTTTATTTTACAAAAAGTTCAAATTTGCTTGAAGTATTCTTGTATTTGGGCTATTATATTTGTATGTTATCCCTATAAAATTTTATAAAAAAGGAGTGTGAAAAAATGGGTAACTTTTTAGGTAGCCTGCCTGTACGCCTCGTTATTGGCGTAGCTTTAG
>JBGVIJ010000051.1:0-6869 GCA_045123075.1 Phascolarctobacterium sp.
AACGAGGCAAACCACACTTGCCAAAAATCATTACATAATTTAAGCAAGCGTTAATAGGTAAGGCGAGCAAGTAAATTTTCATACTTAGGTGCGTGTAACCTAAAGTATCTACCAAGCAACGTAAAGGAGTTATCATAAAGAAAGGCAGCACTCCTAGCCCAATTCCTGCTAGATACCAAGAAGCAATATGTCTAACTTCAGGTTCTATACCCATAATATCCATAGCTTTTGGTGCAAAAAAGATACCGCAAAGCAAAACCAAGATTGCAAAAGTACACCCCAACAACAAACCGTGGCGTACCATCACTTTAATCTTATCTTTTTCACCGGCACCAAGCAGATGTGCAATCAAAGGCATGCCTGCCATTAAAATTCCGTTAATACCGGTTTGAAGAGGCATCCATAAATTACCGCCAATAGCAGCACCTGCCAAATCCACATCTCCCGCCTGTCCTGACATACTAGCATCAAAAAAGTTCATGCCAATAATCGCAACCTGCGTGCAAATGATGGGTAGCATAATGCTCAAAAGGCGATTAATTTTTTCACGTTGCTTTTTTTGAAATACTTTCAACATCTCAATCTTCCTGAATTATTCTTCCTGTTCGGCAAGCTCTGACAAATACGCCCATCTATCTACCAATTTGTCAAGACATGCTTGCGCTTCCTCTTGTTTTTTAGTAAGCTCGTTTAATTTTACAAAGTCACTGCCACAAGCATTAATCTCTAAACCAAACATTTTTATTTCAGCTTCGGTACGAGCAATTTCTTGGTCAATGTTTTGTAATTCCAAACGCTCGCTATAAGTCATCTTCTTTTTGTTAACAGGCTTAGGCTCTTCCTTAGCTACAGGTTTATTGGCTTTCGCCACAGCAACTTGTTCTTCTTGCACAACAGCTTCGTAGTCACTGTAGCCACCATTATATTGACGCAAAGTTCCGCCTGCTTGCAATGCAAAAATTTTATTAGCAAATCTATCTAAGAAATATCTATCATGGGATACTGCAATAACTGCCCCGACAAAATTATCCAGATAATCTTCCAGAACAGATAAGGTAGGAATATCCAAATCATTGGTAGGTTCGTCCAAAATCAAAACATTGGGAGCGGACATCAACACTCTCAACAAATATAAACGACGTTGTTCACCACCACTCAATTTATTAACGGGAACCCATTGCAAATCGGGCGGGAATAAGAAGCGTTCCAACATTTGTGCCGCACTAATGCGAGTTCCGTCGGCAGTATCAATGTAATTATTAACTTCCTTGATATATTCCAAAACCTTTTGGCTAGTATCAGGGAACTTACTGTGTTGGGAGAAGTATCCAATTTTTACAGTTTGCCCTACAGTCATAGAACCACTTGTAGGTTGTAGTTTGCCTGCAATAATATCCATAAGTGTAGATTTACCTGCACCGTTAGGCCCAACAATGCCTACCCTATCATTACGAAGTAAAATATAACTAAAATCTTTGATATAATCCACACCGTCGTAGACCATACCAATATTATTCAACTCAATAGTGGTTTTACCAAGACGACTGCTAACGGAAGACATCTCCAAATTAGCTTCCACTTGTACGTTTTCAACTTCTGCTTTAATTTGAGCGAAACGTTCCACACGGTCTTTCTTCTTGGTACGGCGAGCTTCTGCCCCACGACTAATCCAAGCTAATTCGCGACGATAAATATTACGCAGTTTTTGTGCAGCAGAAGCTTCTGCAATACGACGTTCTTCACGTTTTTCCAGAAACAAGCTATAGTTACCAACATAAAGATAACCTTGACCATTATCAATTTCTAAAGTGCGATTCACAACTCTATCGAAGAAGTAACGATCATGGGTAACCATCAAAAGCGCACCTTTGCGTTTCAAAAGCTGTTGTTCAAGCCACGCAACAGTACTGTTATCCATATGGTTGGTAGGTTCGTCTAAAATAAGCAAGTCTGACGGGCGTACTAAAACACCAGCAAGCGCAACTCGTTTACGTTGACCGCCACTTAATTCTTCCATCTTTTGTTGTAAATTAGTAATGCCCAATTGATGAAGCACAGCCTTAGCTTCACTCTCAAGTTGCCAAGCGTACTTATTATCCATTTCTTGTTGCAAATCAAGTAAAAGTTTTTGTAGCTTCACATCATCAGGATGAGCAACTGCTTCTTCCACAGCAGTTTCATACTTACGCAACAAAACCATCAAGGGAGAATCGCCTTTAAAGATTTGTTCCAAGACAGTTGCCTGCGGTTCGAAGGAAGGATCTTGAGGCAAGTATTCCATTACAACAGTACCAGGAATAATCATCTTGCCACCACCAGCATCACGATTAGCAATCATCTTCAAGAAAGTACTCTTGCCGGTACCGTTAACACCGATGATACCTACTTTGTCCCCTTCTTCTACGTTAAAGTTTATATTTTTAAACAGAACTCTGTCCCCATAACTAAAGGACAAATTTTCAGCACTTAAAATCATAATAAAAAGCCTGCTTTCTTTTTGTAATATTTTCATTATACCACAATCAAAAAGCAGGCTAAAGTTTTAGCAAATCTTCACTTGTAAAGCTTCGTTTTCTTCAGCAGCATCTTGTAAAACTGCCAGTAATTGTTTACCGTACCAACCTAAATATTTTTCTTCAGTAACCTTTTTAGAAATAATAATTTCTGTAGGAACTGCAAGCTCTGTCAAACAATCATGTAGCGCATCCAAATTCATACCGTAGTATTCCGGAAGTTCCAACGCTTGATGCAGATAGTTGTGCAAAGAAACCAAGCTGGTCATTTTGTTTAAATCTAATTTAATAGTACGCATAACTTCCTCCTAATATAACTTGGTAAAAGTTTTGTAATGGTCTCCAGTGTAATAAATAAGACCATCATTGGAATAAACTATGCGCTTGGCATTACGATTACCTTTTACATAATCAATATCACATTCACGATAGGTACGACCATTTTTCTTAGGCAGGATACCTTCATAGTTACCAAATTTGTCGCCGCCAATGGATTTGCCGGGTGCAACTTTATCAAGAGTACCTTTAGTTTGCCAACCTAATTTTTGAGCTTCACCCTTAGTAATGTAATTGTGCGGGAGCTTTGCAAATTGGTTGATGTATGCTGCTACGCGCACCTTATCAGTATAAGCACCGCTTTCACTAATGCTAATCTTATTACTATTGGCTTTTTCTTGAGCTGCAACCTTTTTAGTTGTTTGAGTTGTCTTTGCCTTAGTTTCAACTTGCGCAGTTACCTTAGCAGGAGCAGAAGTTTTTGCTTCCTTCTTCTCACCACCACAACCTACGATAACGCTCATAACGAGCATTAAGCTACACAAAAACGCTAGAATTTTTTTCATTATCACACCTCCATATAAAAAGTTTTTTGCCGACACTTACTTCAATATTACCAATGATATTTTTGATTATTAGATATTTTGTAAGCCCTATAAATTTGCTCAACCAGAAGCAATCTAATCATTTGATGAGTAAATGTCATTTTAGAAAAACTCAAAGCAAAATCTGCACGCTTACGCAAAGCGTCAGTATAACCAAAGGCACCACCTATAACGAAAGTTATATGGCTATTTCCGTTTAAGGCAAGAGCGTCAATCTTACTAGCCAGTTCAGGAGAAGAAAGCTGCTTGCCAATAACATCAAGCAAAATCACGTAAGAGTTTTCCGGGATGATTGCTAAAAGTCTTTGGGTTTCTTTCTCCAGTACCTGTTCTTTTTCTGCAGGGGAAGGATTATCCGGCATTTTTTCTTCATTGATTGCCACAGTTTCTAATTTACAAAAGGGTGTTAATCTTTTTGTAAATTCATCAATACCAGCAGTTAAATATTTTTCTTTAATCTTGCCAACGCAAGCAATAGTTATCTTCACATCAATATCCTTTCGGTATCTCTTGCAAGGTTACGGTTTTAGTTATTTCGCCACCACTACGCATAATTACAACTTTAATTTTATCGCCAACTGCGCATTTAGCAATCAATTCACGTAATCCCTTAGTAGTAGTAACTTTTTCCCCATTGAATTCCAAGATTACGTCACCAGCTGCAATACCAGCTTTAGCCGCCGGACTATCCTTAACAACTTTGGCAATAAATACGCCACCATGCAAATCAATTTCAAAACCGAAACGGTCTGCAACTTCTTTATCAATCAAGGATGCACCCAAGTACGGTCTTGCTACGCGACCTTTATCAGCAAGTTGATCCAAGATAGGTTTTGCAGTATTGATGGGGATGGCAAAACCAATGCCTTCTACACCACTCACCGCAATCTTAGCACTGTTAATACCTACAACTTCGCCATCCGCATTTACCAATGCGCCACCACTGTTACCGGGGTTAATAGCTGCATCTGTTTGGATAAGGTTAAACTTACGCTCGCCAAGCTCAATACTACGATTCAAAGCACTAATTACGCCAGCAGTAACACTACCACGAAACTCCAAGCCAAGAGGGTTACCAATGGCAATTGCAGGTTCGCCTACTTGCAAGGTATCGCTGTCACCAAAGGTTGCTACCGGTAAATCTTTTTCTTCAACTTGCACAACAGCAAGGTCAGTAGCAGCATCTTCACCAAGTACTTTACCTTTTACTGTACGACCGTCAGTAAGGCTTACGATAATTTCAGACGCACCTTCTACAACGTGGTGATTAGTTGCAATCAAGCCATTTTTAGAATCATATACTACACCGCTACCAGTGCCACGTTCTACAAATTTTACGCGATTAAAGAAGTCACGCACATACGCTTTGTTAGTAATACCAACAACTGCAGGGCCAACTTTTTTCGCAGCTGCCACAATGGGAGTATTGCGAGCAGAACTTACTTGTTGTTCCACAACTACGGGTTTCTCTTTGGCAGGTGCAGCTTTAGTCTTATTATCTCCACAACCAGCAGCAATCAGCACTGCCGCACCAAGCAAGCCACACATAAAAATGTGTAAGCCCTTTTTAAAAAAGCTTTTGTTCATATATCTCACTCCTAACTTTTAATAATCTTTTACTATTCTATCCTGCGCCGCCACTATGATACGCGCCTCATTGAAAAGTGAAGCTCCGTCCAAAATATTACGTACTGTATCAAGTGCCAAACGGGGCAGATTATTTTCTTGACTTAAATGTGCCAGAATAATATTTTCTGGAAGTCGTGGCAAATGTGCCAAAAGCCAACCAGCACTTTCGTTGGACAAGTGACCACGAGTACTTAAAATTCTTTGCTTCAAGTGCGGAGGATAAATACCATTCTTAAGCATTTCCACATCGTGATTAGCTTCTAAAATTATGGTGTCAGCATCTTCCGCAGCTTGCCTTACAGCAGGAGTAACAAAGCCAGTATCCGTTATGTAGGCACACTTACTACCATTACATTTAAAAACATAACCATGTGGGTCAACAGCATCGTGAGGAATTTCAAAGCTATTAATTTCTACCTCACCACACTTTAACGAGCCCCCAATAATGCGACAGTTGCGACGTTCAATCTTAAGTTCTTTACTTAAAATAGCACGCCAAGTCATCTCACTGCTATAAATTGGTACAGTATGTTTCTTCGTAAAGGTAGCTAAACCTTTAACATGATCTGTGTGTTCATGGGTTAAGAAGATACCATCTAAATCCTCTACGCTAAAACCAACTTCTTTTAAACGAGAAGTAAGCATCTTGCAGCTAATACCCATATCTACTAAAAAATTTTGTTTACCAGTGCTAATCAAGGCAGAGTTACCTTTACTGCCACTAGCCAGCATTGTTACTTTAAAAGCGTTCACTTGGGCAGTCCTCCGCCCATAGCTTTTGCTTCATCTTCACAAATAGCAACGCCCGCACTTGTACCAATTCTATCTGCACCTGCGGCAATCATTGCTTTTACAGTTTCGTAATCACGAATACCACCTGCAGCCTTTACACCAATTCCATAACGCTTTGCTTCACGTGCTAAAATTTCTACATCGTGGATAGTAGCACCGCCTTTGCTAAAGCCAGTACTGGTTTTTACAAAAGCTGCACCACCTTTTGCAACAAGTTCACAAGCCTTAATCTTTTCTTCATCGTTAAGCAAGCAGGTTTCAATAATAACTTTTACTGCATAGGTCTTTGCAGCTTCTACAACAGCAGCTATATCTTCGACTACACCATCATAATTACCGCTTTTGAAGGCAGACATATTCATAACCATATCTACTTCATCTACATGGTCTTCATCCACTGCTAACTTAGTAGCTAAGGCTTTTACTTCGCTTCTATCTGCGCCTAAAGGAAAACCTACAACAGTTACAATCTTTACGTCCGTACCAGTCAGTAAATGACGAGCTAAACCAGCGTAACAGGTATTTACGCACACGCCACCTAAATTATATTCTTTAGCTTCTGCACACAGCTTCATAATGTCCGTTACAGTAGCCTCTGGTTTCAAAAGAGTATGTTCCAAATATTTAGCAATACTCATCACAACAACCTCCCATTCATCTATGTAAAAACATTCAATACTTATCCATTGTGTTTATTATAACAAATTTGTTGCTCACGAGTGTGGCAAAATGGAAAAAAGGACGAGCTTTGCTCGTCCTTTTATATTAGTTTTATTTTTCAACTTTTACTTGATGGGGGAACTGCATCGGCACGCCAATAGCATTTTCCAAATTAGTTTTGGAGATATTGTAATCGTAAACAGATTGCAAATAGTTGGTTTGCGCATTGGTCAAAGCAACTTGTGCGTCCAATACGTCGGTGTTAGTACCAACGCCTGCTTGGTAGCGCAATTGAGCAATACGATAATCTTCTTCTGCTTGAGATACTGCTACTTCGGTAGTGCTAATACGTTTTTCTGCTTCACGCAAGTTCAAGTATTGGCTACGTACGTCA
>JBGVIJ010000052.1:0-8635 GCA_045123075.1 Phascolarctobacterium sp.
TGTTATCACTGGTAGTGCTATGGCAGCGGAGCAAAATTTTGATTTAAATGGTAAAGATATTATTTTTGATCATGTGGAGAATAAATATCCTGCATCTGGTTACAATTCTAGTCAACCTAATCCGATTAAAATTAATGGTACTGGTGTAGAAACAGTAACTTTTGAAGGTGCTGTAACTCAGTGTGCATTAGCTGTATATGGCAATGGTAAAATTGAAGTTAACAATGTAGGAAAAGTTGTTGTTACCGAAGAATGGCGTTCACCTGATGATAAAATTGGTAATTCTGGCAATGTTTTTTATGCAAATGGCGGTACTACTAAAACTGCAGAATTAAAATTTGAGATGCCTAATGGTAGCATTGTAAGTGAAGGTACTTTACAAAATGCAATGCTTTTCCATGCGACTGATGGTGGTAAAATTACTGTAAATGCAGGTGTGATTGATTTGCATACTACTAGTAATTCTATTGTTTCTCAAAGAGGTGATGGAACATCAAATAGTGTTGTTAGCTTGACTGCTAATAGTGTAACTTTAGAATCTAATGGAACTGCAATAACTAGTTTCAATGGTAATAATAATGTTATTGTTAATGCAACTGATGGTGATGCAAGTGTAACTTCTAATAACTCTAATGCTATTTCTAATAGTAGTGTTGGTGCTGTTAGTTTTTCTGCTACAAATGATATTATTTTGCAAGCAGGCTTGAATGCTATTAATGTTACCGGTAGTAATTCTAATGTAATTGTCGATGCAGAAGGTGATGTAAGTCTTACTGCTAAAGACAATGCTATTTATTTCTCTAATGATACAACTGGCGGTAAAGTTCAAGTTACTGGTTACGATGTTAATATTAAATCTACTGGTGAAGCAGAAGGTGATGGTTATCACGGAAATGCAATAATGGTTCGTGCTACTGCTGCTGGAACTAAAGTAGAAAGAGAACTTAACATTCAAGCAGATAATAATTTAACTATTACAGCTAAAGAAAATAAACATGCAATTTATTTAAGAGATGATGCTAATTTTGTAACAGCCAATATTAATGCAGGAAATAATTTAAATATTAATGGTAAGTCAAAATTGTGGAATGGCGATGCATATAATATTAACGCTAAAAATATTAATATAGTTACTGAGAGTGGAAATGCGTTAGATATGTATGGAGCACAAGCTGATATTGTTGCTACATCAGTATTGGATATTAATGCTAAAGATGGTAATGGTATAGTAGTTCAAGATAATCGTGGGACTGGTACAACTGTAACTGCTGGAACTATTAATATTAAAGCGTCCGAAAAAGCTATAAGTGCAGATGTGAATAAAAAAGATAATTCTTCTGACCCTCAAATTAGTTTGATTGCTGACAAATTTGATATAGCTGGTGATGTTTCTGCATCTAATGAAGGTTTTGTTTCTATTAAAGGCACTGGTAAGTATGCTGATGCCTATGTTGCAAACATTATCGGTGATGTTACTTCTGAATCAGGCTCTACCATTAATATTGATTTAGGTAATGGTGGTAAATTAGAAGGCCAAGTAACTGATGCAAATAAAGGTACCGTGGATGGGCAAGGTGTTAATGTAAATCTCGGTAATGGTTCTACCATTAATGCAACTGGCAATAGTAATTTTAGCAGTGTTTCTGGCGATGGTACCATCGGTGTGGCTAATCTTGAAACTACTGTTGATATTGCGGTTGTTGATGAAGATAGTCAAATTACTGTATCTACTAGCAGTGACAATTTAGGTTCTGATGTAACTGCAGGTATGGAAAAATTAAATACTCTTGTTACCTCTGGTGATACTACTGTTGCTGATAAATTAGTTGCTACTGCTGGTGTATTGTATGATGAAGTTACTGCTGATGTAGAAGGTGGTAAAGTAACTAATGTCAACAAAACTGTTGCTGAAGCTAACCTTTCTGCTAATGATATGGCTGCCGTTGGCTTGATGAGCTGGCGTGCAGAAATGAACGATATGAATAAACGTATGGGTGAATTGCGTAATGCTAACGGTGAACATGGCGTTTGGGTTCGTATGGTTCGTGGTGAAAGTGAATATAACAGCGTTAAAAATCAATATAACCAATATCAATTAGGTTATGATGAAAAACTCAGCGTTGACAAACGTTGGACTGTAGGTGCTGCGATTAGCTACACTGATGCAGAAAACAATTTTGCACAAGGTACCGGTGAAAGCACTAACAAAGCATTGTCCATCTACGGTAGCAAACTCAATGCTGACGGCACTTTTGTTGACTTGATTGCTAAATACGCTCGTCTTGAAAACGAATTCGATATCGTTAGCGGTATGGGCGATGCTGAATATGATGCAAATGGTTATAGCTTCAGTGCAGAATTTGGCAAACGTATTCAACAAGGTAATGGTTTGTGGATTGAACCTCAAGTAGAATTGACCTATGGTAAAGTTGGCAGTGCAGATTATGTAACTGCAAAAGGCGTTAAAGTAGCACAAGATAGTATGGAATCCTTGGTTGGTCGTGTAGGTTTCTCCTTGGGAAAAGACATTAAAGATGGTAACGTATATGCACGTGCTTCTTATCTCTATGACTTTGAAGGCGAAACCAAAGCTACTTTGAATGGTGTTGAAACTTTGAAACAAGACATCGGTGGCGGCTGGTGGGAAGTTGGCGTAGGTGCTAACATCAACTTGTCCAAAGCAACCTATATCTATGCTGATGTAGAAAAAACTTTTGGTGGCGAAGTAGACACCAACTGGCAATGGAATTTGGGCGTACGCTACAGCTTCTAATTTCATAATGAATTGTATTGTGTGAAACGTTCATAGTTAGAAAAAACTAAACGGCGAGCTTCGGCTCGCCGTTTTCTTTAATATTCACAAACAAATGAAAAATACCACTCACTTCCATCACAACCTTAATAAATATTAGTGCTATACTGTAGCTAACAAATGAGTTATCCTCAATAGCTCTTGTTGTACGGTATTATCTAATGAAAGGGTGGTATTTTATGTCTGGCAAAATTATGCAAAGAGGTTTGGTTCTTGGTGCGTTAATGGCTTTTGTAATTACTGGTAATGCGTATGCAGAAACTATTGAACTCAATGGTGCGGATAAAAGTTTCTCTCCTGGTACTAATGCCTCTTATACTGGTGCAGTAGATGCTCGCGACAAGGTAGTAGAAGTAATTGGTTTAGGTACAGAAACAGTTACTTTTGTTCCTAATGGCATTACTACAAATAATCAATTTGTTAGAGCATGGGGAACAGGGCAAGCAACTTTAAGCAACATCAATACTCTTCAAGCTGATGGAGCAGCAGGAGAATGGGGTAATATTGGTTTTTATGCAGTGGGTGCCAATGCTAAAGTAACACTTGATAATATTGGCACTATTAACGTTAAAAATGTTCTAAACTCTAACGTGTTCTACTCTATGGGCAACGGTGCATCTGTAATCGTTAATGCAGATAACATTAATATTAATGGTGCTAGAACTGGCGTATTTGCTGAAGGTGGTTCCGTAAACATTACCACTACTGGTGATTTTATTGCTACTAATTTAAGCAAATATGGTGTAATCGCGTATGGAACAGATGGCAACAATGGTAAGGTAGGTAATGTGATTATTAATTCTTCTGGTGATGTAGATATTTCTGCTGGAATGGTAGGTGTCTATACTTACGGTGGTCAAGCAAATAATTTAGAAATTAATTCTGCTAATAACGTTAACGTAACAGGCGTTGGTCACGCTATTTTGACTGAAGGAGCAGAATCTACAATAGGAATTAACGCTGATAGTGCAAGCATTACTGGTGATATTATAAGTAGTAGTGGTTCAGATGTTAGTTTAACATCTGTCAACGATATGGTTATTATCGGAACTATTAATACTGAAGATGGCGCAACTACTAAATTGGGCTTTGGCAATTTAGAATGGAATGTTACTGGTAAAAGTAATGTTACTCAAATTGATGGTGTAGCTGCTAATATTACAGTAAACAAAATTGAAGACAACTTAGTTACTATTGATGAAAAAGCCAACGATACAAAGCTTACTGTAACTACTAGTAGCGATAATTTTAATGGTAACGCTGAAGAAGGTATGGAAGCATTGTCTAATGTTGTTACTAGCAATGGTGAAGCTGCTGCTGATAAATTAGTTGCAACTGCTGGCACAATGTATGACAAAGTTACTGCTGACGTTGTAAATGGACAAGTACAAAATGTAGAAAAACAAATTGCTGCTGCTAACGTGAGCGTAAACGATATGGCTGCAATTGGTTTGATGAGCTGGCGTTCCGAAACGAATGATATGAATAAGCGTCTTGGTGAATTGCGTAATGCTAATGGTGAACATGGCGTTTGGGTTCGTATGGTTCGTGGTGAAGCTGAATATAAAAGCGTTAAAAATCAATACAACCAATATCAATTAGGTTACGACGAAAAACTTAGTGTTGATAATCGCTGGACTGTTGGTGCTGCAATTAGCTATACTGATGCTGAAAATAGCTTTGCACAAGGCAGTGGTGATAGCACTAATAAAGGCTTCTCCATTTATGGTAGCAAATTGAATAACGATGGTACTTTTGTTGACTTGATTGCTAAATATGCTCGTCTTGAAAATGATTTTACTACCGTAAGTGGTATGGGTGATGCAAGTTATGATGTTAATGGTTACAGCTTAAGCGCTGAATTTGGCAAACGCATCCATCAAGGCAAAGGTATGTGGATTGAACCGCAATTTGAATTGATGTATGGTACTGTTGGCAGTGCAGACTATGTAACTAAAAATGGTATCACCGTAGCACAAGATGGAATGGATAGCTTTATTGCTCGTGCAGGTTTTGCATTTGGTAAAGATATTAAAGATGGTAACATTTATGCTCGTGCTTCTTATCTGTATGATTTTGACGGCGAAACTAAAGCTGTTCTTAATGGCATAGAAACTCTCAAAAATGACCTTGGTGGCAGCTGGTGGGAAGTTGGCATTGGTGCTAATATCAACCTGTCCAAAGCAACTTATGTTTATGCTGACGTGGAAAAAACTTTTGGTGGCGAAGTTGACACCAACTGGCAATGGAACTTGGGCGTAAGATATAGCTTCTAATTTCATGAGCAAATGTTTTATTTGAAACATTTATAGAAAAAAGCTCCTTCGGTTGAGGGAGCTTTTTCTTGTAAAAAGCGGTCTTGCGTAGTATAATATTACGGTAAATATTTAAAACACTAAGATAGAGTTAAGTTTGGAGGATTTCAAGTATGTCAGGACATTCTAAATGGGCCAATATTAAACATAAAAAAGGTAAAGCAGACGCTGCATTCGGTAAAATTGCGACTAAAATTGCTCGTGAAATTACCATTGCTGTTCGTATGGGTGGTGCTGACCCTACCGGTAATATGAAACTGAAATTGGCTCTGTCCAAAGCAAAAGCTAACAACATTCCTAAAGATAATATTAAACGTGCAATCGACAAAGGTACCGGTGCTCAAGACGGTAGCAACTGGGAACAAATCACTTATGAAGGTTACGGTCCTGCTGGTATCGCTGTTATGGTTAGCGCACTTTCCGATAACCGCAACCGTACTGCTGCAGACGTTCGTCACGTATTTTCTAAATACGGCGGCAACATGGGCGCAACCGGTTGTGTAGGTTACATGTTCCAAGAAAAAGGCATCTTTGTAATCAGCAAAGAAACCGGCGTTGAAGAAGACGATCTGATGATGATTGCTCTCGAAGCTGGTGCAGAAGACATTAAAGTTGAAGAAGAATGCTTTGAAGTTGTAACTGATCCTGCTGCTTTTGACGAAGTAGAAAAAGCTTTGGCTGACAACAATATCGAAGTTGAAGTGTCCGAAATCACCATGGTTCCTGATACCATGACTGAACTGAGCGGCGACGATGCAGTAAAAATGCAAAAAATGTTGGACGCTTTTGATGATTTGGACGACGTGCAAGACGTTTATACCAACGCTGACTTGCCGGAAGAAGAATAAGAAGCTTTCCACTAAGCAGGCAAGTTCATTGCCTGCTTTTTTACTATAAGGGAGATTTAAATGATTGCTATTGGCATTGACCCCGGTACCGCCATTTGTGGTTACGGTATTGTAGATTTAACAGGAAATAAACTTAAACCCATTCATTTTGGGGCGGTGTTTACTGATAAGGATATGGCACCGGAATTGCGCTTGAAGAAGATTTATGAGGAAATCAGTGTGCTGATTGATACTTATAAACCTGATATTATGAGCATTGAAAAGCTATTCTTTAATCGCAATGTTACTACTGCAATTCCTGTAGGTCAGGCGAGGGGCGTAGTGCTTTTGGCTGCGGCAAATAAGAATCTTCCCATTTTAGAATTTACCCCTATGCAGATTAAACTGGCAGTAGTTGGTACTGGTAGTGCTACTAAGGAGCAAGTAACATTCATGGTGCAGCATTTGTTGAATATTAGGCAAAAACCTAAACCGGACGATGTTGCCGATGCTTTGGCAGTGGCAATCTGCGGGCTGCATACTGCAGCAACAAGAAGATGGCAGGAGTTGGTATAAATGATAGGTGCGCTGAAAGGTATTGTTGCACATTTAGCAACAGATAACTGCATATTGGATACTGCAGGCGGCGTAGGTTATCGTGTTTTCATGCCTGCCGCTCATTTGGCTCAGCTTAGTTTAGGTAAAGAAGTACGCGTTCACGTGCATACTGCGGTGCGTGAAGATGCTATTTTGCTCTATGGTTTTTTGAGCCAAGAGTATTATGATTTATTTGAAATTCTTTTGACTGTCAGTGGCGTTGGTCCCAAAATGGCACTTGGTATTTTATCAGCTATTAAGCCTGATGCCTTCTACTTGGCAGTTCAAAGTAAAGATATGAAGGTACTGGTGAAACTTCCTGGTGTCGGCAAGAAAACAGCAGAACGTATGCTGCTTGAACTTAAAGACAAAGTGGGTGGTATCAGTACTGATGATGTAAATGATTTTGGTGCAACTGTGGAAGCAGGGGGAAGCGGTGCTGTGGCAGAAGCCATTGAAGCACTTAACTCTCTTGGCTACAGTAACAGCGAAATCATGCCCGTATTGAAAGAAATTCCCAATAGTGCAAGTCTTACCAGTGAAGAACTGTTGCGTCAAGCACTTAGAATGTTTGCAAGGAGGCAGTAATGGAATTCGATGATAGAATTATTGCCGGACAGGAGCAGGAAGCCGATGGTTGGCAATATAGCTTGCGCCCTCGTCTGTTAAATGAATACATCGGTCAGAATCAAGTTAAGGATAACCTTTCCATTTTTATTAAGGCCGCTGCTGCAAGACATGAAGCTCTTGACCACGTTCTGCTCTTTGGCCCTCCTGGCTTGGGTAAGACCACTTTGGCTAACATCATTGCCAACGAATTGAACGTTAACATTCGCGTTACCAGTGGCCCTGCTATCGAAAGACAGGGTGATTTGGCGGCGATTTTAACCAACTTGGGAGATAATGATGTGCTTTTTATAGATGAAATTCACAGGCTTTCTAAAACCGTAGAAGAAATTTTGTATTCTGCGATGGAAGATTTTGCCTTAGATATAATTATTGGCAAAGGTCCTAGCGCTCGTAGTGTGCGTCTTGATTTGCCTAAATTTACTTTGATTGGTGCTACTACTCGTTTGGGTAGCATTGCTGCACCTTTGCGTGACCGTTTTGGTGTACAATGTCGTTTGGAGTTCTACAAGCCGGAAGAATTGCAATTCATTATTACTCGTGCTGCAGAAATCTTAAACGTACAAATAGACAAAGAAGGTGCTGCAGAAATCGCACGTCGTAGTAGAGGCACGCCCCGTATTGCCAATCGTCTGTTGAAACGAGTGCGCGACTTCGCACAAGTTTTAGGTGCGCCCAGCATTAACCAACAGCTTGCGTCCGAAGCGTTGGCTAAACTTGAAGTTGATGGTTACGGATTTGACCGTAACGATAGACGTATCTTGAATACCATCGTTAAAACCTTTGGTGGTGGTCCCGTTGGTATCGAAACTATCGCTGCTGCGGTTAGTGAAGAAACTACTACCATTGAAGATGTTATTGAGCCTTACTTGATGCAACTTGGAATGTTACAACGTACTCCGAGAGGACGCATTGCGACTCGCGAAGCGTATCGTTATTTGGGAATACCGTTCCCGGAGAAATAATATGAAAATTCTACTACACGCTTGCTGTGGTCCATGCGCTTGCTATCCTACGGAAAAGCTTGCGGCTGACGGTAAAGAGTTTGATATTTTATACTTTAATCCCAATATTCATCCCTATAAGGAATTTAAGCAACGCTTAGCAACCTTGCGTGAGTTCTGCGAAAAGAAGCAAATTGCTCTTTTCATCGATAAAAACTACGATTTGGAAAAAACTGTTCGTGGGATGGTGTGCGAACCTACAGTTCGCTGTGCGTACTGCTATCGTGTGCGTATGCGTTACGCTGCTAAGTTCGCCAAAGAAAATGGTTACGATGCTTTTAGCACTACACTTCTCGTAAGTCCGTACCAAAAGCACGCTTTAATCATAAAGGAAGCAGAAGCTGCTGCCGAAGAATTTGGCATTCCTTTTTACTACGAAGACTTCCGCCCTGGTTACCAACGTGGCGTAGATATCAGTCTTGAAATGAAACTCTACCGTCAACAATACTGTGG
>JBGVIJ010000053.1:0-22458 GCA_045123075.1 Phascolarctobacterium sp.
CCACTATCACCAAAGAGCAGTACATTGTTTGCTTTGCGCCCTTGCACAAAAGCTTCGGTATTTTCCATTAAGCGTTGTTTTTGTAATTCATAACCAATGAGGTCATCAAAATCAACATAAGCAGTGTTGCTAATGGACACAAGCTCTACGCCGTTTTCTTCGTGAACGATGCGGAAGGCTTTATTGAGACCTAACTTGCCAACACCGTAAGCTTTATAGAAGCCGGTTACCAAATCAAAGATTTCGTTTTCATCAGCAGCTTGTTCGATAGCAGCACTAAGCTCTTGCACACGTTCGCTGATATTTTTATTGTAGCGACGTTCACTCTTTTTAATGGAGTGATAATTGTTAATCACGCTAAAGCAATTGATGCCCAGTTCTTTTTCTATTTCAGAAAAATCGTAATCAAAAAGCTTTTTGAAAATGGCAAAGTCGCTTTTCGCAAATTGATTTACGCTGCCAACACAAGCACCTTCTTTTTCACAAGTAATGCTAAAAGGGTTTTCACAGCTTACCAAAAGATAAGTAAGGTAGTTGTGCCACAGGTTAGTATCAAAACCACACACAGTAGCCACGTCTAAAAGCTTGTGAATTTGCTCATAAATACTGGTAATGAGCTGTTCCTTTTGATAATTGCCGGTATAAAATTTCTCGCAGATTTCCGCCATCGGAAACAGCAGGTTGTCTGCGTCTAAATTTCTATAAATTACTAATTTAGATATTTCTCTATACATGCTTTCTCTCCTAAAAAATTGAAAGATTATTCAGTACCAAAAATTCTATCGCCGGCATCACCTAAACCAGGCATAATATAACCTTTTTCGTTCAAGCAATCATCCAAGGCAACGCAGTAAATCTTAACATCAGGATGGTCTTGGTTCATCTTTAAAATGCCTTCCGGTGCTGCAACGAGACACATGAAGCAAATATTTTTCAAACCACGCGCTTTAAGCTGAGTAATAGCTGCAGAAGAAGAACCGCCAGTAGCAAGCATAGGATCAACAACAATGGTAAAAGCGTCTTTATCCTTGGGCAATTTGCAGTAATATTCCATGGGCTCTAAGGTTTCTTCATTACGAGCCATGCCAATATGACCAACATTAGCTTCAGGCAACACTTTAATAACTCCGTCCAAGAAGCCTAAGCCAGCGCGCAAAATAGGAATAACATTTACAGTACCTTTAATACGGTAGCCGGTAGTTTCTTGCAAAGGAGTTTTTACTTTAATTTCTTCAACGGGAATATCTTTAGCTACTTCGTAAGTAAGCAGCATTGCTATTTCGCCAATAATATGACGAAAACGTGCAGTGCTAGTTTTTTCGTCGCGCAACATAGTCATTTTAGTTTTTAACAAAGGATGATCAAAAACGGTAATTTGCATATTAACACACTCCTTTTTTAAGTCTTCAAAAATATATTTTTAGAATAAAGCTAATTTATCTTTTTACAAAAATTTAAAGTTCTCTGAATCAAATACACCCATATCCGTTACACGAAGTTTAGGAATTACAGGAAGTGCCATAAAGCTAAGTGTTATGTATGCATCAATATCACGAGGCACACCCATTTCCCACGCTTTAGCAGTAATCTCGTCAAGACGAATTATAAGTTCTTCTGCAGGAGCATCACTCATCAACCCACATATTGGCAGAGGCAAAGTATCAACAACTTTACCTTCACGCACCAAAGTGTACCCACCTTGCACGCTAATAAGCTCTTGCGCCGCATAGAACATATCCTTAGCATTAGTTCCCGCAACAATAAGATTGTGAGAATCATGGGCAACTGTAGTGGCAGCAGCACCATTTTTCAAGCCATACCCACGAAGTAAGCCAATACCAATGTTTCCCGTAGCGTGATGACGTTCAATAACAGCAAGCATACACAATTTACCTTCTGCCAGCAATCTGGGAACATCTTTACCATGGACAACGCCACGCTCCGTAACAATTTGTCCGGATAAAATTTCCACTACAGGATATTCCTTGTTTTCCATAAATTGTTTAGGATTAAAGGTTTCTTCAGTAAAAGGTGCAATGTGTACACTACCACTTAAACTTATATCAGGAATAATCTTTTGTGTGGCAGTAAGCTTATCCAATGCATCTTCACCTTTATGTAAAACCATCTCCGGCTTCAAATTAAAAAGGTTATCTACAACTATTACATCAGCCTGCCAACCAGGAGCAACAGCTCCCAACTTACGTAAGCCAAAAATTTGTGCAGCATTTATTGTTGCCATTTGGATTGCACGCATAGGTTCCAAACCTAAATTTATGGCTTGGCGAACACAGTAACGAATGGTGCCCTCACGACGAATGTCGGCTAAATGCTTATCGTCAGTACAAAATGCCATTCGTCTTGTATCAAGGCTATCACTCACAGCACCTTGAATAATAGCTGCTAAATTACGAGAAGCACTACCCTCTCGCACCAAAATTGCAATTCCAGCACGCAGCTTTTCTTTAGCTTCAGACCAACTAATGCTTTCGTGATCAGTTTCAATGCCACTTGCAGCATATCCTTGCAAAGCCTTGCCGCCTAAAAGCGGTGCGTGTCCATCTAAAATTCTATCTTTAAATAATTCAAGTTTTGCCAATAGAGAGGAGTCATTGTTCAAAACGCCTGGCACGTTCATCACTTCACCCAAACCGAGTATTCCATCTAAAGACAACAACTCAGACATAGCTTCTGCATCTAAAACACAACCTGCGTGTTCAAAAGGAGTTGCAGGCACACAACTAGGCACTTGTACATAATAATTTATAGGCAAATCTCTAGTTGCTTCTAACATATACTTTATGCCTTTATTGCCAGCTACGTTAGCAATTTCGTGGGGATCTGTTATCAAAGTGGTTACACCCCAAGCTAGCTCTTCTGCGCAATAATTATCTGGTGTAGCCATAGAGCTTTCTACATGACAATGCGTATTGATAAACCCCGGAAGAATATATTTATTAGTAGCATCTATAACCTTTTTACCTTCATTGTAATCGCCCACACCAGCGATAACGCCACAAGCAATGGCAACATTAGCAAAATAAATTTCTCCTGTTAAAACATTAACAACTCTACCATTTTTAATTAAGACATCTGCAGGAACTTCCCCCGAAGCCACTGCTCTAATATGTGCGGACATTTTCTACCTCGTAAAATTCATAAATAACATATGAGTTAAATTACATTATACAAAATTATTCTAACACAAAATATAGATAACTTCCATTTTTAAAACCATCTTAAACTTTACTAGATGGTTTGCTAAATACGTAGCATTATATTATACTATGAGTAAGGTTTTCTACCTCTATGACACTGAATAAGAAAACGTTTATAAAAAACACCGGACTTCTACCAATTTATAAGCTTAAATTTAAACCTACTATTTAGGGAGGCAATTATTATGATGGAAAATATTAAGAAGGTTTTATTAACCGAAGAACAAATCGCCACCAGAGTAAAAGAACTTGGTGCAGAGCTTACCGCAGAATATAAAGGTAAAGAAGTAATCGTTATTGCTCTTTTAAAAGGTTGTGCGTGGTTTGTTACAGATTTAACCCGTGCCATGAACATGCCCTTACGCGTTGAATTTATGGTTGCATCTTCCTACGGCGATGGTACTACTACCAGTGGTAAAGTAAATGTAAAATTAGACATTGACCAAAACATTGAAGGTAAACACGTTATTTTGGTTGATGACATCATCGACAGTGGCGTAACCTTTGCTGCAATTTCCAATTTATTAAAAGAACGTAAACCCGCCAGCTTGAAAACCGTTGCTTTGTGCGATAAAGCAGAACGTCGCATCAACGGTTTGGATGCAGATTATGTTGGGTTCGTAATTCCTGACGAATTTGTTGTAGGCTACGGTCTTGACTATGCACAAGATTATCGTAACCTGCCCTTCATTGGTGTCTTAGACCCCAAAGCTTACGCGTAAAAAAAAAAAGCAATCCCCTCGGTAATACTTTTACCGAGGGGATTATTTTTTATACGAAGATATATTTTAGAATGAACAGTAACGCCAAAAGATAAGTAACCCCACTAACATTCTTAGCCTTGTTACCGGCAAAAACATTAACGATTACATAAGAGATAACGCCCATTGCAATACCTTCAGCGATGGAATAAGTAAAGGGCATCATAATGGAAGCGATGAAAGCGGGAACTGCTTCAGTAAAATCGTTACAGTCAACACTCATCATACAGCTTAACATCATAAAGCCTACTACAATCAATGCAGGAGCTGTTGCGAAAGCAGGAATGGAAAGGAATATAGGGGCAAGGAACAAGCTCACCAAGAAAAGCAATGCAGAAACAACAGCGGTCAAACCGGTGCGACCACCCACTGCAATACCAGCAGAGCTTTCTACATAAGTGGTAACAGTAGTAGTACCAAGCACTGCACCAACGGAAGTAGCAATGGAGTCTGCCATGAAAGCTTTTTCTATTTTAGGAAGTTTACCGCTAGCATCAAGCATATCAGCTTTTGCGGCAACACCAATCAACGTACCGATAGTGTTGAACAAGTCAACAAACATTATGGAAACCAAAACGGTGATAAAGCCTAAAGAGAAAACAGAGCTAAAGTCTAATTGCATAAAGGTAGGAGCAATACTGGGAATACTGATGCCATTGGAAAAATCAGGCAATACACTGAACATGCCTTTGGACGGGTCAGGAATATAGAAGCCGGTCAACTCGCAAGCAATACCCAAACCCCAAGTACACAAAATACCCCACAAGATACCGCCGGTGACATTTCTTGCCAGGAAAATGGTAGTCAAAATAATACCAACAATGGCAAGTACCGCACCAATACCAGTAGTATAGAAAGAGCCATCTGCCAAGGAAGCCTTAAAGGGATATAAGGAAACCAAAAGCGGACCATCTACAACAATCTTAGCATTTTGCAAACCAATGAAAGCTATGAAAAGACCAATACCACTGGTTACGCCAAGTTTAAGAGAGGGAGAAATACTGTTAAAAATAGCAGTACGTACGTTAGTTAAAGAAAGGATAACAAAAATTATACCTTCAATAAAAACAGCAGCCAACCCCATTTGCCACGGGTAACCCATTTGCCCAACCAAGGTAAAGGCAAAGAAAGCGTTAATGCCCATACCAGGCGCCAGTACGAAAGGACAATTAGAGAAAAACGCCATCAACAAGGAGCCAATGCAGGCAGAAATGGCAGTGGCAGTAAATACGGAACCTTGATCCATACCTGCACAACCTAAAATATTAGGGTTAACAGCTAAAATATAAGCCATAGTCATAAAAGATGTAAGGCCAGCCAAAAGTTCCGTCTTTACATTGGTGTTATTCTCACTTAAATGAAATACCTTTTCTAAAAAACTAGACATTTACAATCCTCCAAATATTAGAGAGGCAATAAATGCCTCTCCTCAACATATTCTAAATTACTTTGTATATTTGCTATCTACAGCAGCATTTACAGGAGCAACTTCTGCGTATTTAGTCAAAGCAACCTTAGTCAAACGGAAGTCCCCAACAGTACCGGGTCCGTCAATACAACCATTGGAACAAGCCATACCTTCAAAGTAACTGCAATCAATTTGACCTTTAGTAACGGCAGTCAAATCAGTTACGCACTTATCAACGCCTGCTGCATAATGAGTTGCACGCACGCTACCGCCTTTAGCAGCAACCGTAGCATTTACCGCCGCAGTTACGCCTGCTGTCAAGGGGAAGCCTAAACCAACTTTAGACCCATCACGTTCAAACTCAACTGCTTCCACATTTTCTACCTTAATATCCTTGCCTTCCATTAAACACATTGCTTCTTCGAAAGTCAGCACGTAATCAATATATTCCGGATATTCTTTAGCTTCACTTTTTTTCGCAATGCATGGGCCAATGAAAACAGTAACTGCATCAGGATATTGCTCTTTCAGCCAACGACCAGTTGCCACCATAGGAGAAACGGTGTGGGAAATTTTATCCGCTGCATCACCAACATATTTTTTAACGATTTTCACAAAAGCAGGACAGCAGGAACTGGTCATATACGGTTGTTTTTCAGGAACTTTTTCAATATATTCTTCTGCCTCTTCAACGCTGACAATATCTGCACCAATAGCAACTTCCACAACCTCATCGAAGCCTGCCATTTTAAGAGCAGTGTAGATTTGGTCAGGCTTAACTTTCAAACCAAATTGACCTACGATGGAAGGAGCAACCATGGCGATAACTTTGGAGCCGGTTTTGATATTCATAATAACGGGAACAATACTACTACGCTCGTCAATAGCGCCAAAAGGACAAGCTGCACGACACGCACCACATTCTACGCACATATCGTGGTCAATTTTAGCCTTGCGATCTTCACCAATGGTTACTGCACCCAAAGCACAAGCACGTACACAGGGACGGTGAATTTCAATAATCGCACCATAGGGACAAACTTGCTTACAACGACCACATTCTACGCACTTAGTTCTGTCGATGAACGCTCTGTCCTGAATAATGCTGATTGCTTTTTTCGGACAATTATTCATGCATTTATGAGTAATGCAATGACGGCAAGCGTCAGTTACAAAATATGCTTCGATGGGGCATTGGTCACAAGCCGCAGGCAAAACGTCGATAACAGGCAAAGCCTTGTCGATGTCATTACGCAAAGTTCTTTTAGAAGCTTCAATAATATTTTGGTCGCAGGTTTGACCAAGAGCCATATCGATACGGTTTTTCAAAACCGCTCTTTCTTTATAAACACAGCAACGATAGCGTGGAGTATCCTCGCGTACCTCTTGCAGGATGTCGTAAACACTTTCCTTAAGTCTGTCTTCCCAAGTGTAGCGTGCCAAATGTTCCAGAACCATACGACGCAATTGAGCAACGGCAGTTAATTCCATAATATATCCTCCAAATCAAGAAAATAAATTCCAATAACGCTCTTCTTTTATAACAAGTAATATTCTATGCAAACCTTAAATTTTCCTGCTAACTCTCTCAAGCACTTCATAAGCACCAACACAGTTAGATGGTGCTTGTAACGCGTTTATATGTTATACTTTAATCATAAAAGACCTAGGAGAAATTGAATGAACATCTATGCAATCAGCGACCTGCATCTATCCGGTGAACCTGCTAAAAAACCGATGGATATTTTTGGCGAGCACTGGACTTCTCATAAAGAAAAAGTAAAAGAAAATTGGCTTGCAACTGTCAAGGAAGAAGACACTGTCATTATCTGCGGAGATATTTCTTGGGCAATGCAACTAAAAGAGGTAGAAGAAGATTTACTGTGGATTGCAGAGCTTCCCGGCAAAAAAATCTTGATGCGCGGCAACCATGATTACTGGTGGACAAGCCTCAAGAAAATGCAGGACACCTTCGGCAAATACTTTGATTTTCTGCAAAACAACTGCATTATTGTTGGCGATACTGCCATCTGTGGAACTCGCGGTTGGCTCTTGCCCTCTTCCGAAAACTTCTCCGAAGACGACAACAAAATTTACCAACGGGAAGGAATACGTTTGGAAATGTCACTGCAGGCAGCCAAAGCAAACAATCCTCAGCGCATCATCGTTGCGTTCCACTATCCTCCCCTCTTTGCACCTACAGAGCAAACTCTTTTCACTGACTTAATGGAAAAATACAAAGTAAAAGATTGCGTCTACGGTCATATTCATGGCGAAAATCACTTGTCTGTTTTCGAAGAAGAACGCAACGGCGTACAATACAAACTAGTTTCCTGCGACACCCAAGGCTTCAAATTATATAAGATAGTATAAAAAAAGGAATGTTTCTATCGAAACATTCCTTTTCCTTTGAGGTTATAAAATGTAAAACGCTGATGAAAATGGCGCTACAACATTTTCATCGTGAACAAAAATAGAATCTCCCAAAAGTTCAATATTGCTATCACTAAAAACAACGCCGCCAAGCTGACAATCTGTGCCAATGGTAACCTTGCCATAAGCCAATAACAAAACTTGGGGCAACTTTACTCCATCTTTAATAATAATGTTGCCTTTGCTGATAAAAATTACCTTATCAAAAAATTGGCAACCACTTTCGATGATAACGCTACCTTCCGTAGCTATAACTGCTGTTCCCTGCACCTTCAAATTTTTACTAAATGTTAAGGGGGTGCTGGCGTTAGATAAGTAGTAAAAGCGTTTATCTAAACCGTAAAGTTTCACGTCTTCCATACTTAAATCAGAAATGCTTCGTTTGACATCACTGCTATTTTTCAAGAACTCTATCTGAGGAATATTTACTTCTTCTGTGCTTGTGTATATGCTTTCCTCTGATAAGAATTCTGAACCAAGCAGTGATTTACGACAAATGAGCATAAACCTTGTGCCTTGCGCCTGCATTTCCTCATTAAGTTGAAATTTTACATGTCTTAAATGATGACTTTGTTTCTCTGCTTCCACTCTCGCACCAAGATAACAAAAGCAGCCATCGTCACTATAGGTAACCTTGTTCACTAAGGTAGCAGGCACATTCCCCGGTTGGATGGTCAATGTTACTGGAGTACATTCTCCTGACTCCAACTCTTGCTGTGCCAAACGAGTTATGACGGAACTGCAAAGCAAACGCAACTGTCGATCACGCAAGTTCTCCATTTCCAGTTGTGTAGTACGAACCACGCAAACCATTACTAAATGAGCAACCGCCGCCAAGAACAAGCCTATCCCTAAAAGTACCACACTAATATTTCCACGACTCCTACTCATAGGCGATTACTCCGTTGAAGCAATGGTACACTCGTTCAAAACTTCGCCTACGCCCCTGCTTTTCAAGAACAAAGTTCATTTTTAGAAAACGCTCGTCAATTTTGGCAACTTGCCAGTCAACAACGTAAACATCAGGTACGAACAAAGGATTCTTTCCGCTTGTGCTAGTAGTCTTCGTGCTTTTGTAAAAGCTTTTACTTTCCCAGGTATAGGTGTAAGTTTTGCCTGCGTGTCCTGTTTGACAAACAAGCTTTGGCCGACCTCTATAGTCTTCGCTTAAAATTATATAACTGCCTTCGTAGCACAAGTCCTTTTCTAAAACACTACCCATATAGCGAGCCGCATCATTGATTTGCATATCTAGAAACATTCTTTGCCAACCTTGCAGCAACCTGTAGAAATCTCCATACAAAAGTGCGACCACTAAAGCAAGAATGGCAACACTAATCTGCAGTTCTGCTAAAAGAAAGCCTGCTTCTTTACGGCATCCACCATAGGGAATAAATGACCTTGCCACTTTGCTCATCAATGACCTGCACCTCCTGTAAAAAATTCCCTTGCAAAGAATGTTCTAATTTTTGCACCTGCCATCGCTCTGGAATGGGAATAGTTTCATCTGCCAAAAAGTTCTCCGCCAGACTTTGGGCCTCTACTACGTCTTGCATATAGCTCAAATTTTTTACGCAGCAACCAAAACTTGTGCTAATAAAAAACAGCAGCGTTCCTACTACTAAAAACACTACTGCCAAATCTAAGAGTAAAAATCCTTTACTCGCTTTCACTTACAACAATCCTTCCTGTTACAGGTTGAACTGCCACCGTACAACTTACACCACTAAATTCGGAATGTTGCACTACCCAAGTCCCACTATAAGTAGGACTACCATTTACACCAAACTGCACGTTAAACCTTTTAGGCCAAGTCAGTTCTACGTTCCAACCGTAATCAGCAAAACGCACCTGCTTTACTTTCTTGCCTTTCAAATAATAATCATAGCCTCTACTTAACGACCGCAAATACCTTTGCTCACCTTCGCCAAAAAGCGCCTGTTGTTGGAGCTTGCGCATATCTGCCGCCAAAAGATTAGCCGCTGCACGCACTTGCCAGCGAGCATACTGTTTGGAATAAGCAACGCTTTGAGGCAAGAGTACTCCTGCTAAAACTCCTAGCAATGCTACCACCGCCAAGACTTCTATTAAAAGGAAGCCTGCTTGTTTATTCAGATGCCTTGCTACCACCAGAAGTCACTACTTCGCCTGCTGCATTCTTACCAGTTAAAGTATAGGTTGTATCACTTGCAGTATAAACAAGTGCTTCACCTTTAGCATCCTTAAACTCGCTAGTGCCGGAAATATATTCCGTTTGCAAGGTTTCTAAGTTAGTAGGCACACTGCCATTTTCCATTTTATACAACTGAATGGCTTGGTCCACCATTGCCAAATCATTACGAAGTTTTGCGTTCTTAACCTTAGTATTAGCACCATCTAAAGAAGGCATAATCATCGTAACCAACACACCCAAAAGAGCGGCAACTGCTACAACTTCAATCAAAGTAAAACCTGCTTGTCTGCTTTTCATAAAAAATCCTCCTTATTTGTATTCTGGTAATGCTGAAAATAATTCAAACAAAGGGCCAACAACGGAACATACTACAGTCGCAGTTACAAGAGCCGCCACCAAAAGCAAAATAGGCGCCAAAATCTCTCGCAATTTTTCCAGACGGTCTCGTAAATCCTGCTCTAAAATATTTGCAGCTTCATTTAAAAACTTGGGCAAATAGCCTGTTTCTGCACCAATAACAATCAGTTCCGCAGTTATAGGTGAGAACATTTCCGTAGCAGTTCCAAGGGCAGTGCTAATGGCTTCGCCACGACGCAGGGCAGCATTAAAAATTTTTAGCTGTCTTACCCGCTCCTTTTGGCGAATAGTTGCAGCAGCGAGTTCTACAGCTTCGATAATGTTGATGCCTTTGTCCAAGAGCATGCTCAAAATTTTGCAAAAGCGAATTTCTAAAGCCATAGCATATAAGTTACGCACTATCGGTAATCGCAGGCAAAACTCTACAATTATTTGACGTCTATAATAAATGTAGAAAAACATTGCTACCAAACTCAAGCAGACTGCTACGCCGTTACCTATCAGAAAATTACTAATCTGCACTGCAAATTGCAATATTCCGTTAGGTGGAGCACCTAAGCTGCTATAAACACTAGCCAACATTGGTAACACGTAGAGCAAAAAGAATATTAACACGCCTACCGAAGCAAATAGTAGAAATAGCGGATACAAAGTTGCTTTATATAGGAATTGCTTTAATTCCTGTTGCTTCTTGTAAAAATCAGCAATCTCTAAAAACACATTGTTCATCTCACCGCTTCGTTCACCTGCTGCAACTAAGGTCACTGCCAAATTGGAAAATGTTTTACCGCATTTCTGCATAGCACTTGCTAAAGAAGAACCTTCTTGCAAATGAGTAACAAGCTTTACGGCAACCTTACCTATTGCAATGTCAGTCCTTTGTCTTAAAAGCTCCATTCCGTCTAGTAACGGAACGCCACTGTTTAAAACAGTAGCAAGCTGTTTGAAAAAGACAATCCTTTGCTTATCTGTCAAAGTACTTGGCGAACCCAAAAGCTTTTCTTGCCATAATGACCAAGTGCTTTCTTTTACTTGCAGTCTTACCACGAAGCCGTAGTTGTTGCGCACCAAACTACAGGCTTCCGCTTCTGACTTAGCTCGTAATTTTCCAGAAAGCAACTTGCCACTGCGAGTACGTGCTTGCCACGAAAACTCCTGCACCTTCACACCTCCCTTCGTCTATAAATACTATTCTGTATAAAATTCACTTCGCCTGTTTTTATTTTGCGATGTTGTGAAATCCACGTGAATTCTTTTAAAATTTTTCTCATAGAACAAAAACAGCAATTGTTTCATGTGAAACAATTGCTGTTTTGCTTTTTACCTATGATTTTTAATATTTACTATTATTCTCTTTTGCTCTACGACCGCCAAGTTCTGCAAGCAGTTCATTAGGAGTAATGTTGTGGTAAGCCAAGAGCACTAAGCAGTGATACCACAAGTCGGACATTTCATAAAGCACTTCGTTTTTAGCATGGTTTTTAGAAGCAATGATGGTTTCTGCTGCTTCTTCGCCAACTTTTTTAAGAATCTTGTCTTGTCCGGAAGTGAACAAATACTTGGTGTAGGATTTTTCTCCACCATTTTCGCGTTTTTCTTGGATAACACGATACAGTTCGCTAAGTACACCGGGAATCCCGTCCATTTCAGGAACAGGCAAATTGTCACGTCTCCACAATAAGTTGTGGAAACAAGAATATTCGCCAGTGTGGCAAGCAACGCCAGTTTGTTCTACTTTTACAAGCAGGCTATCACCGTCGCAATCGTAGTTAATATCGATAACTTTTTGCAAGTTACCGCTGGTTGCGCCCTTGTTCCACAATTCTTGGCGACTACGGCTCCAGAACCAGGTATAACCGGTTTCAATGGTGCGAGCCAAAGATTCGCCATTCATATAAGCAAGCATTACCACAGCATTGGTGCGCACGTCTTGAACAACAGCAGGCACCAATCCTTTTTCATCAAATTTAATTTTAGAGAAATCAATTTGCATTATATTCTCACCTCGATACCTCTATCACGCAGATATTCCTTCACTTGTTGAATAGTAAAGGTTTTATAGTGAAAGACGGAAGCTGCCAAAACTGCATCAGCACCGCCTTCTGCAAGCACTTCGTAAAAATCTTCAAGCTTTCCTGCCCCGCCACTGGCAATTACAGGAACATTTACCGCTTCACTCACGGCTTTTGTCAGCGGAATGTCATAACCATTTTTAGTGCCGTCTGCATCCATACTGGTTAGGAGAATTTCCCCTGCGCCGAGAGCTACGCCTTGCTTAGCCCATTCTACAGCGTCAATACCAGTCGGAGTACGACCGCCATGCACATAAACTTCCCATTTGTTTTCGCCACAACGGCGAGCGTCAATGGCAAGCACGATGCATTGACTGCCAAAAAGCTTAGCACCTTCTGCAATCAGTTGGGGATTTTTCACTGCCGCAGAGTTTACGGAAGTTTTATCCGCACCTGCACGAAGCGCATTACGAATATCATCAACCGTACTAATACCACCGCCAACGGTCAAAGGCATAAATACTTCGCCCGCAGTTTTGTTGATAACATCAAGCATTGCCTTACGTTCTTCAACGGAAGCAGTTATATCTAAAAATACCAGTTCGTCTGCACCTTCAAGGTCGTAAGTCGCCGCCAGTTCTACAGGGTCACCTGCGTCACGCAAGCCAACAAAATTAGTACCTTTTACCACGCGTCCAGCTTTAACGTCCAAGCAGGGAATGATTCTTTTTGTATGCATCTTAACCCTCCTTCGCCAAAGCAAGAGCTTCAACCAAATCAACTGCACCGGTATAAATTGCCTTGCCAATAATACAACCAGTTACACCGTCTTTTTGATAAGGCAACAAATTCTTAATATCTTGGATGGAAGCAACGCCACCGCTAGCAATTACTTCAATCCCACCGGCACGAGCAATTTCCGCCGTAGCTTCAACATTTACGCCAGTAAGCATACCATCGCGGCTAATATCAGTATAAATAATTTTATCTACGCCATATTGCGCCATTTGTTTAGCAAGTTCAGTAGCAGCAACGCCACTACCTTTGCCCCAACCTTCAATAGCAACTTCGCCATTTTTAGCATCAATACCAACAGCAATATGTCCCGGGAAATTTTTGCAAGCTTCGTCAACAAGTTGAGGATTCTTTACAGCAGCACTACCCAAGATTAAACGGGTAACGCCCAGCTCCAACAATTTTTCAATAGCTTGCATATTGCGAATACCACCGCCCAATTGAACAGGGATGTTCACCGCTTCTAAAATACGTTTGATGACAGGAATATTTTTACCTTCACCGGCAAGTGCACCATCAAGGTCAACCAAGTGCAAGTATTCTGCACCACACGCCGCCCATTTCAGCGCCATTTCTGCAGGGTCATCTGCAAAAACAGTTTCCGCATCAAAACGACCTTCAGTTAAACGTACGCAGCGACCGCCGCGGATATCTATTGCAGGATAAATAATCAAAACGATCACTCCTTACAGTTCAACAAATTTTTTCAGCAAGCCCAAGCCTGCACGGCTGGATTTTTCCGGATGGAATTGGAAGGCATGCACATTACTTTTACCTACGGAAGCAGTAACTTCCATACCATAATCGCAAACGGAAGTGATAATGCTTTTATCTTCCGGTTCACAATGGAAACTGTGTACGAAGTAAACAAATTCGCCCTCTGCTTCACTAAGCAAGAGAGATTCATTTTTTACGTACAGTTTATTCCAGCCCATATGGGGAATTTTATGACTGGTCTTCAAATATTTTACTTGTCCTTTAAAATAGCCCAAGCCTGGGACCCCGGGAGCTTCGTCGCTACCTTCAAAAAGAACTTGCATACCAAGACAAATTCCCAAAAAAGGTTTGCCGCTATTCAAAAGCTCCATGATTAAAGGTACAAGACCGGATTTGTGCAAATTTGCCATACAGTCACCAAAAGCGCCAACACCCGGCAAAATTACTTTTTCTGCCTTGGCGATTACTTCTTTATTTGCGGTGATGATTGGATTCCCGCCTACTGCAGCAATTGCTTTAGTGACGCTGTGCAAATTGCCCATACCGTAATCTATAATTACAACTTCTTTACTCATAACAATCCTTTACTGCTCATTACGCCTTGCACTCTGTCGTCAAAAGCAACAGCTTCCGCCAACGCATGTGCAAAGCCTTTGAACATGGCTTCAATAATATGGTGAGTATTCTTGCCGTACAAGACTCTGATGTGCAGAGTAATACCTGCGGTCATTGCCACAGCACGGAAGAATTCTTCAGTCATTTCTGCTTCGTAAATGCCCAGTTGTACTTTAGGAATATCAGCATCAAAAACAAGATACGGTCTACCGGAGAAATCCATCACCACTTGCACTAAAGCTTCATCCATGGGCAGGAAGCAATTACCATAACGATGGATACCTGCTTTATCGCCAATGGCTTCTTTCAGCGCTTGACCAAGTACGATACCACAATCTTCTACAGTGTGGTGACTATCCACATCAAGATCGCCAACAGCTTTCAAAGTCAGATCGCTAAAGCTATGCTTAGCAAACAAAGTCAGCATATGGTCGAAGAAACCAATGCCTGTATTAACTTGGCAGATACCAGTACCATCAAGGTTCAGTTCTGCAAAAATTTCAGTTTCTAAAGTTTTACGTTCAATGCTGCCACATCTCATAATTGTACCTCCGTACATAATGCAGTAAGCTTTTGTAAAATAGTCAAGTTTTCTTCGGGAGTGCCTAAGGTTATGCGCAAGCAACCTGTAAGTTTAGCGTGACCACTATAGTCACGAACAAGGATGCTGTTTTCCATTAAGTATTTGAACATCATCTTACCGCTTGCTACTTGAGGAGTAAGGCTACGGTCATGGTATTTTCTTTCGTAAGTAAGTGCCAAAGCTTTGGTAAGTTCATCTTGAGCACAGAAGGTTACGAAATTGGTAGCAGTAGGCCAAACTTTAAAACCAAGCTTCGCCAAATATGCTGCCATTTTATCGCGCTCGCCACGTACCAGTTTAAGTTGTTCTTTATATAAGTCTTTGTTTTCGTACAAAGTCTTTGCCACCATCAAGGTATAAGCATTTACGTGATAAGGCAAAAGCGCTTTGCCTAATAAACGCATTACGCCTGCAGCACCTACTGCGTAACCGCAACGCAAGCCTGCTAAACCATAAGCTTTAGAGAAAGTGCGGAACACCATTAAATTACTGTACTTGCCTACCAAACTTAAAGTAGAGCCTGCTACAAGCCACAATTTGTTCAGCGGACGCATATCTGTAGGTGGAACTTCTTTACCGTCAGCAAATTCCATATAAGCTTCGTCCATAATTACAGGACATTCCACGTTGGCAATAATCTTTTCCATATCTGCCAAAGAGTTGTAGTTGCCAGTAGGGTTATTGGGATTGCACACAATGAGAAGCGCAGGACGTTCTCTTTCGCAGAACTCAATAACAACATCTGGGTCAATGTAACCTTCTTCAGTCAAAGGATATGGAGCAGCAACGCTATCACTTAAAGTTGCGTACTCACCGTACATAGAAAAAGAAGGATAGGGAACGGCAATCTTCTTGCCATAACCGCCAAACACATAACAAGCAACTTGCAAGAGTTCGCTGGAGCCATTACCAATTTTTACATTAGCAATATCTAAATCCAGCTCTTGAGCAATTGCTTCGCATAAATTTTCTGCTTTAATAGGCGGGTAACGATTAAAAGGAAAGCTTTGAGTTCTTTCCAGAACAGCTTGGCGCACCGCTTCGGGCATTTCGTAATTGCTTTCGTTAGCATTTACGATGATGTCCGCCGCCACGTGCTCTACGGAATATTCTTCCATGGATTCTAAGCCTTTGCGAATTGCAAAATCTGCCATAGGCTCACTTCCCTTCTACACGTTTGCGGATAGCGTTAGCGTGAGCACGCAAGCCTTCCGCTTCAGCCATGGCAATAACATCGTCTGCTACTTCTGCCAAGGCTGCACCTGTATAAGAAATGATGCTGGTCTTTTTCATAAAGGTTTCTACATTCAAAACAGAATAGAATTTTGCAGTACCACCAGTGGGCAGAATGTGGTTGGGACCTGCATAGTAATCTCCCAAAGGTTCAGGGGAGTATTGTCCCAAGAAGATTGCACCTGCATTGCGAATGTAGGGCAAAATTTCAAAGGGAGCTTTAGTCATAACTTCCAAATGTTCCGGTGCAGAAATGTTAGCCATTTCAATTACGGTCGCCATATCGCTAGCGAGGATGATCTTACCGTAGTTAGCAAGAGCAGTGGAAGCAATTTCTTGACGAGGAAGTTGTGCCAGTTGTACTTCAATTTCTTCAGCCACAGCATTTGCCACAGCTTCGCTATCAGTTACGAGGATGGCACTTGCCAAGGGGTCATGTTCAGCTTGGCTAAGAAGGTCTGCCGCCAAGTATGTGGGATTAGCAGTTTCGTCAGCGATAACCAAAATTTCACTGGGTCCTGCCAACATATCTATATCGCAGTGACCATACACTGCTTTTTTCGCCAAGGTAACAAAGATGTTACCGGGGCCGGTAATCTTTTCAACTTTAGGAACGGTTTCAGTACCAAAGGCAAGAGCCGCTACTGCTTGAGCACCGCCCATTTTATAAATTTCAGTTACGCCAATTTCTTTTGCAGTAACAAGCACGTAGGGGTTTACTTTACCATCTCTACCACAAGGAACTGCCATTACGATGCGGGGTACGCCTGCTACTTTCGCGGGGCAAGCATTCATAATTACAGAAGAAGGATACGCCGCAGTACCACCGGGTACATAAATACCAACGGAATCCACCGGAGTAACTTTTTGACCGAGCATTGCGCCGTACGGACGGTTTGTCAGCCAAGTTTTAGGCATTTGTTCTTCATGGAATTTAGTAACGTTAGCAATAGCGCGTTTAATGGCTGCTACTACTTCCGGTTTAGTCAAAGCTTCTGCTTCAGCAAATTCTGCTGCGGTTACGCGAATGTTGCTTGCGTCCAAACCAGCTTTATCAATCAAATTGGTGTAGTAAAATAATTTTTCGTCGCCTTCAGCACGAACGTCTGCAACGATGCGGTCTACAACTTGCGCCGCAGTCAGGGGAGCGCCGAACATAGCAGTAACGCCTGCTTGCACTCCGGGAGAAAGCACACATTCGTCAAAAGCTTTTTTCTTCATTAAATTTGCAATTTGTTGAGCGTTCATGGCTCTTGCATCAGTAACTTGCATTTTATTTATCCCTCTCATTCAAAACAGCTCGTAAATCTTCTACTAATTTATGTAAGCGAGCGAACTTTAATTTAAAGCTTGCACGATTGGCAATCAAACGTGCAGTTGCAGTAAAGATAGAATCTACTTCTACCAAATTATTTTCTCTTAAAGTAGTACCTGTTTCCACAATATCTACAATAACTTCGCTTAAACCAATCAACGGACCAAGTTCGATGGAACCGTTCAATTTAACGATTTCATTTTGCACACCTAATTTATTGAAATAAGTTCTTGCGCAGTTGGGGTACTTAGTTGCCACGCGAATGTGAGCGTAGTCTGTAAGTTTAGCACGTTGATTTTTTTCAGGCACAGCCATCATCAAGCGACATTTGCCAAAACCTAAGTCCAAAAGTTCTACAACGTCTTTATTTTCTTCCAATAATACATCTTTACCAATGAAGCCAATATCTGCCGCACCATGTTCAACATAAGTAGGAACGTCTACAGTCTTAGCAATAATGAAACGTACTTTAGCTTCTTCATTGGTGATTACCAGCTTACGGGAATCTTCTACAACATTCTCACCACTAAAGCCAACTTTTTCTAAGAGTGCATAGCTTTTCTTGAACAACTTACCTTTGGGCATTGCGATGGTGATGTATTCGTCAGCAGTGTTTCTCTCCAAGGCAAGCAGTACACGGTCAATGCCAATGGCAAAACCTGTAGCAGGACAATCAAGACCGAAGCCTTGCATCATTTTATCGTAACGACCACCGCCGGCAACAGGATAACCCATTTCCGGAACATATACTTCAAAGAGCATACCGGTATAGTAATCAAGAGCGCGATACAAACCTAAGTTAAAGCTTACAAATTTACCTGCTCCGTGTTTTTCTACCAATTCGTAAATTTGGCCAAGGTCTTTCAACGCCGCCAAACATTTCTCATTTTGCACAACGTTTGCCAATTTATCAAGAAGCTCTACGCCACCTTGCAAGAACAAGAAATCAGCAAAGAGCTGTTTAATTTCGGGAGCAATACCCTCTGTAGCATCAGTTAGTTCTTGTAAGCCAACTGCGTCATGACGGCGCAAGCAGTCCTTCAATTGAGCAACTTGTTCTGCATTAAAGCCGACTTCTTCTGCCAAGCCATTGATGAAGCCAACATGACCAACGCTAAAAGCAAAAGTTTCTAAGCCGGTAGCTTGCAAAGCTTGTACTGCCAAAGCAATAATCTCCGCGTCAGCTTCTGCACCTTGAGCACCAAAGAATTCTACGCCAGCTTGTTCAAACTCGCATTGGCGTCCCATTTGAATTTCTTCATAACGATACAAATTTGCAAGATAGCATAAACGTTTGCTGCCTTCTTTTTGTTGCAAGCGAGTAGCTGCCAAACGAGCAATAGGAGCAGTCATATCGTTACGCAGTACCAATAAATTATTATTGCGGTCAAAAAAGCGGAAGTCGCTATCTTTAACCATACTACCAAAAGTATCAGCGTATTCAAAACCGGGAGTCTTTACTTCTTCGTAGCCCCAGTTTTCAAAAATATCCAGAATAGCATTTTCTATTTTACGGCGACGTTTCATTTCGCCGGGCAATATATCTTTAGTACCATAGGGTACTTGGTAAACCTTATTCAGCACTTTCCTCTTTCCCCTTCCTAATTACAGGCATTACGGAATTGTAACCGTCAGCACCATATACCAAGCAGCGTTTTACGCGGGAAATGGTTGCAGTGCTTGCGCCTGTTTTGCTAACAATTTCTTCATATATACTACCTTCATCTAACATACGGGCAACTTCCAAACGTTGCGCCAATGCTTTCAGCTCACTGATAGTGCAAATGTCTTCAAAAAAATTGTAGCATTGTTCTTTATCTTTCAAACTTAGGATTGCCTCAAAAAGTTGTTCTGTCAAATGATCATGATGCTTCGCTGCCATAACCTTTCCCTCCTATTAAAACCTTAGCTTTCCACTAAAGAGCTTTTATTTTAAAATCACTTTACCTTACTTTAATCCTTTATCTCGTGAAAGTCAAGGGAAATTTTTGTAATTTGGAAATATTTTTGTTGACATTATTTTAAAATTATCATATCATTAAACAATAAAGTTAACAGAAATTTCATCAAGAGTAGCTGAGGGATTGGCCCAATGAAGCTACGGCAACCACACTTTTAGTGAACGGTGCCAAATCCAACGGAACTTTCCGGCAGATGAAGTAGTGCAAACGCAAGAAATGTACCCTTCGTCTAAGGATGAAGGGTTTTTTGTGGTTTAATAATGAAAGGATAAGTAATAATGATAGAACTTGTTAATGTCGAAAAGACTTATTACAGCAAAGCTGGTGACATCCACGCTTTGAAAACTACCAACCTGTCTATCAATGCTGGCGAAATCTTCGGCATCATCGGTTTGTCCGGTGCAGGCAAATCCACTTTGGTGCGCTGCATCAATATGTTGGAACGCCCCACTGCAGGCAAAGTTTATGTTGACGGTCAAGAACTGACTGCCATGAACAAAACCGAGCTGAACAAAACTCGCCAAAGTATTGGTATGATTTTCCAACACTTTAACTTGTTGGCTTCCCGTACTGTTTATGAAAACATCGCTTTCCCCTTGGAAATCCAAGGTCTCAGCAAAGCAGAAATCGATAAACGTGTACGTCCTCTTCTGGAACTGGTACAACTGGAAACCAGAGCTAACTACTACCCCAGCCAACTTTCCGGCGGTCAAAAACAACGTGTAGGTATCGCTCGTGCTTTGGCAAGCAATCCGAAAGTTTTGCTCTGCGACGAAGCAACCAGTGCACTTGACCCCCAAACTACTAAATCCATTCTTGACCTGCTCAAAGACATCAATAAAAAAATGCAACTTACCATCGTAATGATTACTCACCAAATGGAAGTAGTAACTGAAGTTTGCGACCGCGTTGCTGTAATTGACAATGGTGAAATCATTGAGCAAGGTAACATGGTAGACGTGTTCACCAATCCGCAACACGAAACCACCAAAGAATTTACTAAGAGCGTTATGAACGCAGAACTCCCTGAAATCGTGAAAGCAATGAATCTTTCCGACAAATATGTCGATAACAGCAAACTTATCGTACGTATTTCCTTCTTGGGTAATTCTGCAGGTGAACCTATCGTTTCCGGTATGGTTAAGAAATTTGACGTTGATGTAAGTATTTTGTTCGGCAACATCGCTCAACTGAAAGATGTTCCCTTCGGTACTTTGATTATCGAAATCGCCGGTACTCATGAAGGCATTGAAAATGCTTTAGAATACTTGCACAATCAAAATCTGAAAACGGAGGTAATTGGTTATGAGTCCTGATATGATTAATCTTTTGATAAAATCTTTCTGGGAAACCTGCTATATGGTTTTCGCCTCTGCGGCACTCGCTACCGCAGTAGGTATGCCTTTGGGTGTGATCTTGACTGTTACCCGTAAAGACCACATCCTTCCTAACGCAACAATCAACTCCGTACTTGGTGCAGTAGTAAACGCAACTCGTTCTACTCCGTTTATTATCTTGATGGTAGCAATCATTCCTGTAACTCGTATGATTGTAGGCTCTTCCATCGGTACTACCGCAGCAATCGTTCCGCTGACTATTTCTGCAGCTCCGTTCATTGCCCGCATTATTGAATCTTCCCTTTTGGAAATCAACCCCGGTATCATCGAAGCAGCTCAAGCAATGGGTGCAAGCCCCATGCAAATCATCCGTAAAGTTCTGCTCCCCGAAGCATTGCACTCCATCGTACTTGGCGTAACCCTCGCAATCATCAGCTTGATTGGTTACTCTGCAATGGCAGGCGCACTTGGCGGCGGTGGCTTGGGTGACTTGGCAATTCGTTACGGTTACCAACGTTTCCAAATGCACGTAATGGTTGTAACCGTTGTTGTCCTCATCGTAATGGTTCAAGTAATGCAATCCTTCGGTGATTGGATGAGTAAAAAACTCAACAAAAACAAATTGTAATTAATATTACCCCCTCAAGGAGGAATACATTATGAAAAAGTTAGCAAAAATTTTGAGCATCGCAGCTCTTTGTGCATTCACCGCTTTTGCAGTAGGTTGTGGTGGCGATAAAAAAGCAGAAAAGAAAGCAGACACCAACGCTCCCATTAAAATTGGCGTAACCGCAGGTCCTCACGCTGAAATTATGGACAACGTAAAAAAACTTGCTGATAAAAAAGGCTTGAAAATTGAAGTTGTTGAATTCTCCGACTATGTAACTCCTAACGTTGCTTTGGCACAAGGCGAACTCTTTGCAAACTCCATGCAACACGCTCCATACTTGAAAGCAACCTTGGCTAAAGAACCTTCCTTTAAATTAGTAGAAGTTTTCAAAACCGTAAACTTCCCCATGGCAGTTTACTCTCAAAAAGTAAAAAAAGGTGAAGAAATCCCCGAAGGCGCAATCGTCGGTATCCCTAATGACCCTTCCAACGGCGGTCGTGCACTGCTCCTCTTGGCTGACAAAGGCTTGATTCAAATTAAAGATAAAACCAATGTTGTTACTTCCATGAAAGACGTAACCGCTAACCCGAAAAACTTGGTTATCCGCGAATTGGATGCTGCTATCATCCCCAACAGCTTGCCTGACTTGACCGTTGCTGTTATTAACTGCAACTACGCTTTGCCTGCAGGCCTGAATCCCACCAATGATTCCATCCTTCTGGAAAATGCAGACAACCCGTTCCTGAACATCTTTGTTACTCGCGAAGCTAATGTAAACGACCCGCGCATTAAACAATTGCAAGAAGTTTACCTATCCGCAGAAAACAAAAAATTCGTAAACGAATACTTCAAAGGCACCATCACTCCGGCTTGGTAAAAATCTTTTAGTTCTAAGACGACAAAAACCGTTCCTCAATTGAGGAACGGTTT
>JBGVIJ010000054.1:0-20402 GCA_045123075.1 Phascolarctobacterium sp.
ACGTCGGTGTTAGTACCAACGCCTGCTTGGTAGCGCAATTGAGCAATACGATAATCTTCTTCTGCTTGAGATACTGCTACTTCGGTAGTGCTAATACGTTTTTCTGCTTCACGCAAGTTCAAGTATTGGCTACGTACGTCAAGCATTACAGCATCGATGGTATCACGATAAGTTTCTTCAGCACTGAAGTATTTAGCTTCTGCAGCGTGAGCTTTGGAGCGAGTAACGCCAGTATCGAAAATGGTTAAACTAACATTCACGCCAGCGCTCCAAGTACTTTCTTCATCAGCAGCCCAGTGACCATCTTTGGTATCCCAGTTTTGGGTAGCAAAAGCACTGATTTGCGGTTGATAGCCACTACGAGCAGCTCTTACTTGACCGCGAGCAGCTTGCACGCCTTGCTTAGCTTGTTCCAGTTCAGGACGGTTTTTAGATGCATATTCTAAGCAATAGTTCAAATCCTTATCATAAGGAACATAGCTCAAAGTATCTTCCAAGAAAAGATTGGTTTCCAAGGGCAAGCCAATGATTTTATTAAAATTAGCTTCCGCTAAATCGTAAGCGTTTTCTGCCTTGATAAGATTTTGTTGAGCGTTGGCAAGTTCTACTTCACTGCGCAATACGTCAACTTTAGCAACAACACCAACATCGTATTGAGCTTTTACATTTTTAAGATGTTCTTCAAGACGAACTACAGATTCTTTACTAAGTACTTGCATATCGTCAGCTTGAAGCACTGCAAAATACCCATTGGTAACAGTGGCACGCATATCGTTATAAGATTTTTGCACGCCAACAAGAGCAGATTTGTAGCCTGCTTTAGCACTCATGATTTGACCAGAGAGAGCACCACCAGTATACAAAGGCATAGTAGCAGTTACGCTATTAGAATATTGATTACCAATTCTAGCTTTAGCTGTGCCTTGTTGATTAACCAAATTGTACCATTCTTCAGTCATACCACCACGGGTTGCACTTGCGCTACCTTTAACAGTAATCCAACGGCTAGCACGAGCTGCGTTCAAAGAAGCACGAGCCGCATCTTTTTCAAAATCTGCAATTTTAATAGCAGGGTTAGTTTCAAAAGCACGAACCATAGCTTCTTGTATGTTCATTTGTACTACAGGAGCTTCAGCAGCTGCTTGGACCTCTGCATTTGCTTGTTCTTCCGCAGCAAACGCAGATTGGCACAACATCATAGTAATAGCCGCAGAAAGCATCAATAAACGTTTGCTTAATTTATTTTTAGACATCTTATAAACCTCCAATCAAGCTGACTAATCAGTCAGCATTAAAATTATATATTTTTTCTACCTAAAAAGTCAAATGGAAATTTAGAAATAACTACGCATGCCTACGTAAGTATCGCTCCTATTACCCTTCACATCCATACTTTCACCGTAAAGAGAAAGGTTGTCAGTAACACGAACTTCTCCGCCAACACGCAGTTTGGAGTCGTCAAAATCATATAGTTGAGAATAAACTCTAAAGCTTTTACCAAAATCGTAGCTTAAGCCCACACCAAACTCACCTTGCATAGCACCCATACTTAAACCTGCGTTGCCATGATATTTAGTAGTGATAAAATCAAATTTATTCTTCTTACCAACATCATAGGCCCCCATATAAATGGTACTATCTTGAGACGGCGTCAAGGTTACGCCAAGATTACTACGCCAGTCGCTATCTTCAACAGTAGAAGAAACATCCATGCTTAGCCTGGCATCGCTGATAGCGCCTAAAAGTTTATTGGCTCTGCCACTTGCTTCTTTAACATTAATAAGAGTTTCCTTCAATGCGCCCTCAGTTTCAGGGTCAGAAGCAACGTTTTCTAAAGTCTTTGTAATATGATCAAAGCGTTCTGTAATAGCTTTCATATTTGCAACAATATCTGCAATATTTTGACCGGTGGCACCTTTGTTATCTACACCAGTCATTAAACTTTCCATATGACTGGAAATGCCATTCATACGAACAGTCATCTCTGCCATTTGCTTAACCATCACGTCAAACTCGCGTTGGTTTGCAGAAGTAACATCCGCCATAGTTTTTGAGATGATACCCATATTACGGGTAATCTCGTTCATATTTTTGATGGTCTCTCGCATTGCAAGTTGGGTATCTCTGTCACCAAAGATATTTTGTACTGCATCACCAGATGCTGCAAAAAACTCTTCCATACCGCCACCGGGAACACCTTTGACCGTACTACCTTCGCCAATATGACCTTGCTCAAAATTTTTGGGAGGCACTACATTAACGAACTTTTCACCCATAATCCCATCAGAACCAATTGTAAAAATTGCCCCTTTAGGAATTTTAATATCTTTGCTAATTTCTGCAATAACAGCTACTGCATTTGGTTGTACATTGATATCTTTTACAGTACCAACTTTTACCCCTGCGTAACGAACTATGTGTCCAGGCATTAAACCGCTTACTTGAGGATAATCAATTTGCAGTTTATAGCCATCACTGCCAAAAGTAAATGCGCCCATAAAGGTGATGATACCAGCCAAAATTGCTGCACCACCTAAGGTAAATGCACCTACCTTAACTTCACTGCTTCCCATTTAAATCCCCCTTCTTCAGTTCCTGCCCGCTAATAAATGCACGTACTACAGGATTACTACTGTTCTTAATCTCATCAACTGTTCCTACTTGAACAATCTTTCCATTATATAGCATAGCGATACGGTCCGCCGCCATAAAAACGGATTCCATATCGTGAGTTACTAAAAGTGACGCAACGCCTAAACGCTGCTGAGTTTTACGAATTAAAAGACTGATGGTCATTGTCATAACAGGATCAAGACCAGCAGTAGGTTCATCGTAAAAAACTATTTGCGGTTCCATAGCCAAAGCTCTTGCTAAACCTACACGCTTTTTCATACCGCCGCTCAGTTCTGCCGGCATCATTGCTTCCGTCCCAGGCAAACCTACCATTTCCAAAAGTTCTGTAACTCTCGCCTGAATTTCTTCTTCAGGCAATTTGAAATGTCTACGTAACCCAAAAGCTACATTCTCACCAACAGTGAGGAAGTCAAACAAAGCAGAATATTGGAAGACTACACCCATATACTTACGGAGTTCATCCCATTGGGATTCATCAAAACCGTTAGTTTCCTGTCCTTGAATAATTACACTACCAGATGTCGGTTTTAAAAGGCCTGTCATTACTTTTAAAACCGTACTCTTACCAGTACCGGAAGGTCCGATTACTGCCAAAGTTTCTCCGGGATACAGGTCCAAATCTATTTCATCTAGAACAACTTTACTGCCAAAAGCAATTTTAAGTTTGCGTACTTTAATTACCGGGTCATTATTAGTCATAGCGCAAACTCCTTAAACATACAACAAGATGGATAAAAAGTAATTAGTAATAAAAATTAAGATGATGGACAACACTACGGAAGCAGTAGTAGCAAGACCAACGCCTTCCGCACCATTGGGAGCATTCAAACCTTTGTAACAACCAACGATAGTAATAATAGCCCCAAAGACGAAACTTTTAATCATGCCGCCAACCATATCGTAAGTTTCTGCCAAAACCTTAATAGAATTTTCATAAGTAAAAGTGCTAATGCCAGCGTAATAGTGAGCAACAATCCAACCACCAATATTACCAATCAAATTGGCAAACACTACCAGTACAGGCATCATCAAAACAATAGCAATAAAACGAGGCACTACCAAAAAACTAACAGGGTTCGCCGCCATTACGCGCAAAGCATCAACCTGTTCAGTTACCTTCATTGTACCAATCTCTGCAGCAATGGCAGCACCAATTCGACCTGCAACCACTACACCTGTCAGTACAGGAACAAGCTCACGGGACATAGCAATGGCAACAACTCCACCTACAGAATCAGCGGCACCAAAGCGAACAAATTCTTTCGCCGTTTGTACGGAGAATACCATACCGGTACAAAGGATAGTCATAAGTACGATTGGTAAACTATCCGCACCTAAAAGTGCCATTTGACGGAATACTTCTTTCATATCAGCATCCTTCAAACGCTTAATAGTTTCCATAAAGAGAATGCTCATACGTCCGGTAGCAGCACAACCATTTATAACGTTTTTACCTATTGTTTGGCATAGCTTTTGAAACATAACTACCTTTTCAACCTCTATTGTTTTTCATCCTAATTATACAATAAAAATATGGCTTTTTCTTGACACTTCTGATTATTTATTCACATGCAAAGTAAATTCCTTATCACCGTCAATAATGAAATCAAAAGCTTTCTTTTGTTTATAAGGACTGCCTTGCAACATTCCTGCCAAGCCATCTTCGGGCATAGCCTCTGCTTTCATAACAGAAGGAACTCCAGAAGCTAAGTCAATGATAAGCTCATTATTTTTATCAGCTTCATTAAACTTCTTCACAAAATCATCCAAAGAAACTTTTTTCTCTTTTTCTTTAACAGGCATGCCTTCTTCCTGTTGTTTACGTAATAATTTTTGTGCCCAAGCTAAACTACTACCGCCACGCACACTCAAAGGCATCTTGCCACCGGGATGATTTTTCGGAACAGTGAAGTAAGCAGTCTTAGTAAACTCCTTACCACGATAAGGCTTCAAGGTAACTTCAAAAGGAACCTTGTCCCCAGGTTTCACATCACGTTTGGGAGTACTTACTTTAGTGATTTCTGCTACTTGAACTTCGTCGGTAAGCTCTGCGTTCACAGTGATTCCGTAAATATCGATAGCTTCAAATTTATTTAAACTTAAAATATTTGCCGCTTCTACCATTTCAAAATTAATTACTTTAGCCAAACCACCAGAAGCATAATACATATTTTCTCTATCAATAGTAACAAGTTTATTATCTTTATCCCTACCGCTAATTTCAAAATGCAAACGAGCAGTACCGCCACCTTTTCTGTCCATAGTTTTAGTAACGGTGTTATAAACTGCTGCGTCTAAAATTGCAGGTACAAGTTTTTCATCTTCAATAATGTTCACACGTACGGCAGTATTTTGACCACAAGCAACATCACTTACGGAAACGAAAACAGGAATGGAAGCAGGCGCTTTACCTTCCTTACCACCAATACCACTTGCTCTATCTTGAGTAAAGCTACCAATAACTTCGCCAAGATTACCAACCTTATAACTGCTTTGGAGATTAGGAATGCAACCTAAAACCCAAACCTTGTTCATAAAGAAATTACATTCGCCACGTTGCATAAAGGGATGACCAAAAGCAAGCACGTTACCTTTATCGTCAACCCAAGTTACAGTTCCCAAAGCCCCCAAGGTCAAATCGCCTTGCATAACGGAAGCACCAACAGCACTACCAGCTTCAAGCTTGCCTACATTTTCAGTACCTGTGCCACCGCCAACAGTAGCTTCTAAACCTAAACCTTGCAAACGTTCTTGCAAATATTCCATACCCATCGGGGTAAACCCGCCTGCTAAAAGACCAGTGCTTTTCGGAAGCCAGTCACCACTTCTGGATACAGGAGTATCTAAAAGTTTGAGCATATTATGAATAGGAGTCAAGAAGCAGTAGTGAGGATCATTGAAAGTTTTACCAAAAGCAACTGCACCAACTAAACGACCGTCAACATAAACAGGGCTACCGCTCATACCTTGGGCAACGCCACCAGTTTTTTCAATCAAGTCACCATAAAGACGCACTAAAATACTGTGCCCTGCAGCTTCACTGCCAGTTACACCTAGAACTTCCACGTTAAATTCTTCAATTGTATCGCCTTTGATTACTGTTTTACCAATACCCTGCATCCCCGGTTTCAAATCTTGAACAGGCATTAAAGGTACGTTTGCAAAAGCTACACAAGTACAACAGCACAGTAATAAACCTAAGATAAATCCTTTTAACTTCATATTTGCTCCTTACTCTATATATCGCAAAACCGGCGGGACTAGCCACGCCGGTTCATTAGTCTACTATGTAAATATTATACAACCAAGAAAAAACTTTTACAAGCAATCAAAACTTAGGGAATAAGCCAAGAGCCATACTTACAGGACGTTCCCATCCATCAGAAGGTTTATTAACAATCTCCCCATTAATTACCATTACGCTTGAACCGCCACCATCAAGATTTACTGCATCTCTTGCACCTAAACGCAGGAAATAGGTAGCAAGCTCTTGTAAGGTTAAACCTTTAGAATTAGTGCTACGTCCATCAACGACCAGTACGAGCACAGTACCATCCTGCTTCAACCCAATGGCAGTACGAGGAGCACGACCAATAGCAATGTCCCTGGCAATTTGTTCTTCTTTGCTGCGAACATTAACTTTGCCAGCTTCCAAGATTAACGGACCACCACCTACAACGATGGAAGATTCATTGGCAGTGGGCACATTCAATTCTTGCACAAGATTTACTTCATCGCCTACCGCAATACCACGCAGTAAATACTTATTAGCCAACCCATGAGCAGATACAACTACAGTTCCAGGTTCAATAGTCATATTCCCTTTATTGGAAACTGCAATTACTTTACCATCATGAATTTTAATTTCACGACCCCATTGGTTTGTCTTGGTACTTTTTCCATAGTATTCATTGAAAAGAACTACATCTTCTGCAATTCTGGCACGATTCATACCTTTGATAGCAAGTTCTCCGCCTTTGAAACGCAGTACGCCATTATAAGCAACATCTTTCACAATGAATCGAGAATTGCCATTATCCACATAAGCGCTTCGCGGAGTACTATTAACGCTCATAAAATTGCCTTTATCCTTATTTACGCCAATAACCCAGCCGTCACTATCAAAATAGGAAGCGTTAACAGCAGCCTTCAATTTTCGACGAGCGGCTTCACGAGACAAGTAACCTCTGCCATTATAAACACCTGCTGCAGAAAAAGGACGTAATTCAAATTTAGCTTTAGGTGCTACGCTTAAAAGGCAAGCTTGAATTTGCGTACCATTCATTTCATCTTGAATGTAGGTATAGTTAACACCTTTTGCCAAAACTTTTTCCTGTTTCAGCAATTCAATACGATACACATCAATTACCAAACGATTAGGTTCAGTGTATTGTAAAACTTTGTATTGGCAATCTTTAAGCATATTAATTGTAAGTTGGCTGGAATTTCTTCCGGTTGGTACCAATTGAGCAGAACGTACAATATTATCTTTTATTGCCATATTGATTTGTTTTGTTCCGCTTTTAGGAAGTCGAATGACAAGCTTTTTCCCTGTTTGTTCAACCTTATATTCGACAGGCTTCTCACTATCTAAAACGAAACGTACACGAGCAGGACTAACACTATTGCGCATATTCGTTATAGGAGAAGCACACGCTACTGATTCGCTTGCCATTATTAAGGTCAGTACAAATATTGTTTTAAGCAAATTTCTAAAAATCATTTGTATTCATTCCTAATCCAAAATTTATTTTACAGCAGAAACAAGACAAGAACTACGTAAAGGGACTACCCAAATGAATAGTCCCTTCACATTCAAAATTTAAAATTTTACACCAAGTTAGAAGATGTATAAATAGTACCGGGGTGCAATTTATCAAGGCTTTGCAAAGCTTTACCAGTACCAACTGCTACACAATCAAGAGGATTATCTGCAATGTGAATATCTATGCCGGTTTCAGCTTGCATAATTTCTGCCAAGCCATCAAGAAGCGCACCGCCACCAGTCAGATAAATACCATTATCTACGATATCAGAAGCAAGTTCCGGCGGGCATTTTTCCAATACACTACGTACAGCAGCAATCAAGGAAGCAACAGAATCTTCCAGTGCAGCACGACAATCAGCAGAAGTTACGCTGAAAGTAGTAGGCAAACCGGTAACCATATCACGACCACGCACCTCAATAGCAGTATCACGACCATTTTTAGAAACAGTCGCTACGGTCAGTTTGATTTCTTCCGCAGTACGTTCACCAATCAATACATTGTGAACACGTTTTACATGACGCACGATGCATTCGTCAAAATGGTCACCACCAATGCGTACGGAAGAACTTACCACGATACCACCCAAGCTCAAAACTGCGATATCAGTAGTACCACCACCAATATCAACAACCATGTTGCCACGAGGCACAGAAATATCAATGCCTGCACCTAAAGCTGCAGCCAAAGGTTCTTCAATCAAATAAGTTTTAGACGCACCACCTTGAGTAGTAGCTTCCATAACAGCACGTTTTTCTACGGAAGTAATGCCAATGGGAACGCAAGTCATAACGCGAGGTTTAAAAAACAAGCATCTACCAGCAACTTTTTCAATAACGTGTGCCAAAAGTTTTTGCGTAATAGTATAGTTAGCAATAACGCCTTCTTTCAAAGGGCGGATAGCAACAATATTTCCGGGTGAACGACCCAACATTTCGCGCGCAGCATCACCAACAGCCAAAACTTTATTACGAGCTTTATCAATAGCCACAACGGAAGGCTCTTTTAAAACTACACCTTTACCTCTAACAAACACCAGAATATTAGCAGTACCTAGGTCAATACCGATATCCATGCTTTTAAACATTTCGTTTATCTCCTGTCTTATACATCAACGCGCTCAATGTCTGCGCCCAAATTCTTAAACTTTTCTACAATATCTTCATAACCGCGATCAATATGATGCAAATCGCCGATGCGAGTTTCACCTTCAGCTACAAGTCCTGCCAAAATCATTGCAGCACCAGCACGCAAGTCAGTAGCACGCACATCACAACCTTTTAATTTTGCAGGACCTTCGATGTTAGCACTACGGTCAGAAGTAGTAATCTTTGCGCCCATACGGTTCAACTCTTCAACATGCATAAAGCGATTCTCAAAAACTGTTTCTGTAACTTTACTATTACCTTCAGAAACAACCATCATCGCCATCATTTGTGCTTGCATATCGGTGGGGAAACCGGGATAAGGCAAAGTCTTAACGCTTACACCTTTCAATGTTCCATTGCCAATAACACGCACTTTATCAATATCTTCCTCAACGATTGCACCAGCTTCACGAAGTTTGGCAATCAAAGGTTTTTGATGTTCAGGAAGAACATTATCAACAATAACATCGCCACCGGTCATAGCAGCAGCAATCATATAAGTACCTGCTTCGATTCGGTCAGGAATAATGGTGTAATCTGCACCATGAAGTTCCTTCACCCCTTCAATACGGATTACATCAGTGCCCGCACCACGAATCTTAGCGCCCATTTTATTCAGATAGCTAGCAAGCGCAACGATTTCAGGTTCTTCAGCTGCGTTTTCTAAAATAGTAACGCCTTCCGCCAAAGCTGCAGCCATCATTACGTTTTCAGTAGCGCCAACACTAGGGAAATCAAAATAAATGGTAGCACCTTTCAAGCCATTAGGAGTGGTAGCTTCAATAAAACCATCTTGTTGATCAAGTACAACACCTAAGGCTTCAAAGCCTTTCAAGTGAATATCAACAGGACGTGCACCAATTGCACAACCACCAGGCATATAAATACGAGCCTTACCCATACGCGCGAGGAGAGGTCCCATTACAAAGAAAGATGCACGCATATTGCGCATAAGTTCACAGGGAGGTTCGTAAGATTCTACCACAGTACTATCTATATCTAAGCAATTCTTTTCTTTGCTTTCTACTTTTATACCTAAGCTTCTTAACACTTCACTGATGGTACGCACGTCTTCCAACATAGGTACTTCATCGAAATGACTAGGGGAAGTACCCATAATAGATGCAGCAATAATCGGCAGAACCGCATTTTTTGCGCCACTGGTTTTTACTGTACCTACAAGGCGTTTACCACCTTTAACAATCAATTTTTCCAAAGTAATCCTCCTGCCGGTTTATCATCTACCTAATCTTTGACGGTCAGCAAGAATGTTATAGTAAGTTTCTTTTTCCATCAATTCACGGCGAATAAGTTTCTTCTTTTCTTCATCGGTACATTCTGCCAAGCATTGGCGCAGGTAAGCAATGTCCTGTTTCAAGTGCAGCATAGAATTACCAGTCAAGCTATCAATAATATCGGACATATTACGCCCTCCTTAAAATTGTACTCATCTATTGATTATAGCAAATTACACTGGTAAATTACAATAAAAAAATAAACCCCGCCTCTTTCGAGACGGGGTTTTGTTTGGCATTGTAATGTATTACTTTTTGCCGAGAGCTTCGGTAACACGCAGACGCATCATAGCTTTTTTCAAAGCATATTTAGCACGATCTACGTCCAGGTCTTCGTTCTTAGCAGCAAGACGAGCAGTTGCACGTTCTTTAGCAGCATTTGCACGAGCAGCGTCGATATCGTCGCCAGGTTCTGCAATGGTAGCCAAAACGGTGCATTTGTTGTTTTGCATTTCTAAGAAACCGCCGCATACAGCGAAAACTTCTTCTGCGCCATTAGCGAGTTGAATTTTCAGCGGAGCTACATCCAAAGTTGCGATTACGGGCAAGTGATTAGCTTTAACGCCCATACCGCCAAGGAGAGTACGGAAACCAACATAAGTTACTTCGTCAGAAACAAAAAGCATCTTATCCGGCGTTACAATTTCAAAAGTAAACGGAGTTGCCATTATTAAGCCTTCATGGTTTCAGCTTTAGCAATCGCGTCTTCAATGGTACCTACCATATAGAAAGCACCTTCCGGCAAATCGTCATGTTTGCCTTCGAGGATTTCTTTAAAGCCGCGGATGGTTTCTTTCAGCGGAACATATTGGCCGGGGGTACCGGTAAATTGTTCAGCAACAAAGAATGCTTGGCTGAGGAATTTTTGAATTTTACGAGCACGAGCAACGGTCATTTTGTCGTCTTCGCTCAATTCTTCCATACCAAGAATTGCGATAATGTCTTGCAATTCTTTATAACGTTGCAGAATAGCTTGTACGCCGCGAGCAACGTTATAGTGTTCTTCACCGATTACCAGCGGGTCGAGAATACGGCTGGTGGAGTCGAGCGGGTCAACTGCCGGATAAATACCAAGCTCTGCAATTTGACGGGAAAGTACGGTGGTTGCATCCAAGTGAGCAAAGGTGCCTGCCGGAGCCGGGTCAGTCAAGTCGTCCGCAGGTACATATACTGCTTGTACGGAAGTGATGGAACCGGTTTTGGTGGAGGTAATACGTTCTTGCAATGCACCGATGTCGTTTGCCAAAGTCGGTTGATAACCTACTGCGGAGGGCATACGGCCGAGCAATGCAGATACTTCGGAACCTGCTTGGATGAAACGGAAAATGTTATCTACGAAGAGCAATACGTCTTGGCCGCCAACGTCACGGAAGTATTCTGCCATGGTCAAGCCGGTCAAGCCTACGCGCATACGAGCTCCGGGGGGTTCGTTCATTTGGCCGTATACCAACGCAGTTTTGTCGATAACGCCAGATTCTTTCATTTCGCACCACAAGTCGTTGCCTTCACGAGTACGTTCGCCTACGCCTGCGAATACGGAATAACCACCGTGAGCGGTTGCGATATTATGGATAAGTTCCATAATAATAACGGTTTTGCCTACGCCTGCACCGCCGAACAGACCGATTTTACCGCCCAGTGCATACGGAGCGATAAGGTCTACTACTTTGATGCCGGTTTCTAAAATTTTAGTAGAAGTTGCCTGTTGGTCGAAGCTCGGAGCCGGTCTGTGGATAGGCCAGTATTCAGATGCTTCAACTTTGGTGTCATCATGGTCTACGGTTTCGCCAAGCACGTTAAAGATACGGCCCAATACGCCAGGACCTACGGGTACGGAGATCGGAGCGCCAGTATCTACAGCTTCCATACCGCGAACCAAACCGTCGGTGGAGCTCATTGCAACGGCACGAACTACATTGTAGCCGATGTGTTGCATAACTTCTGCAGTCAGATGAATTTCGGTTTTGCCGTCATCAGTCTTACCGTCGATTTTGATTGCGTTCAGGATAGCGGGCATGCTTTTAGGAGGAAACTCGATGTCAACAACAGGGCCAACAACTTGTACGATTCTACCTGTATTCAAGGTTTTAGCCTCCCTATTGGATTATATTAATTAGTTTTGAGCTTGCTTCAATGCTTCTACGCCGCCAACGATTTCGTTCAGCTCGCGAGTAATGCCAGCTTGACGTGCCTTGTTGTAAGACAGTTGCAGACTGGATACCAGCTTAGCTGCGTTGTCGGTTGCAGAGGACATTGCAGTCATACGAGAGCCCAATTCACTGGCAGCAGATTGTACCAGTGCAGCATATACTACAGTTTCTAAGTATTTCGGAGCAAGGACTTTGAGAGTTTCGTCTTCGCCAGGTTCAAACATAAAGCTTGCTTGAGCTTTGTCGTTTTCCTTAGCAGGCGGTTCAACCGGAAGGATTACTTCGCTAGTGGGGATTTGAGACAAAGCAGTTTTGAAGATGGTGTAAACAATGTTCAATTTATCGAAACCTTCAGAAGCGAAAGTTTTGATAGCGTCTTGAGCAATTGCAACAGCATTTTCATAAGTCGGTCTATCGGAGAAACCGATATGACTTTGGATTACGTTGAAGCCACGACGGGTAAAGAAATCTCTTGCTTTACGTCCGCAAGTGATGATAACTACTTCTTCTTCACATTCGGAAATTTCAGCAATAGCCTTTTTGAGGGCGTTGGAGCTATAAGCACCTGCCAAACCTTTATCGGAGCAGAGTACTAAGTAGCCAACTTTTTGAACCTCGCGTTTTTGAAGTAACGGATGTTTTTTGGCATCTAAGCCAGCTAAAACGCTTGGATCGCTCACAACGTTAGACAACACTTCTTTAATCTTAATAGCATACGGACGGCTAGCGGCAGCTTTTTCTTGAGCTCTTCTCAAGCGAGCAGCAGCAACCATTTTCATAGCTTTAGTGATTTTACCGATGTTACCTACACTTTTCATGTGGCGATTAATCTCGCGCGGAGTAGCCATCAGTTAATCACCTACCTTCACTGGCAACAAAAGTTTCCTTGAATTCGGCGATTGCATTTTTCAATGCTTCTTCATTTTCGTCACTGATTTTTTTGGTAGCTTTGATGTCAGCGCCAACTTCAGGATGGTTTGCTTCCATGAATTCCAAGAATTCTTTTTCGCAACGGGTAACATCTTTAACAGCTACATCATCAAGATATCCTTTGGTACCGAGGTAGATTGCCATAACTTGTTTTTCAACAGGCAACGGGCAATATTGACCTTGTTTGAGGAGCTCGGTCAAACGTTGACCGCGATCCAATTGAGCTTTGGTAGCTTTATCAAGGTCAGATGCGAATTGAGCAAACGCTGCCAATTCACGATATTGAGCCAAGTCCAGACGCAGAGTACCTGCTACGGATTTCATAGCTTTGATTTGTGCAGCACCGCCTACGCGGGATACGGACAAACCAGAGTTGATTGCCGGACGAATACCGGAATAGAACAATTCGGATTCGAGGAAGATTTGGCCGTCGGTAATGGAAATTACGTTAGTCGGGATGAAGCCACCAACGTCGCCTGCCAAAGTTTCGATAATCGGCAGTGCGGTTACAGAGCCGCCTTTGAGCGGAGCGATGCTGTTCAATTTAGCAGCACGTTCCAAGAGACGGGAGTGCAAATAGAATACGTCGCCAGGGTAAGCTTCACGTCCGGGAGGACGACGGAGCAACAAGGACATTGCGCGGTATGCAACAGCGTGTTTGGACAAGTCGTCGTATACGCACAGAACGTCTTTACCTTGGTCCATGAAGTATTCAGCCATGGTTACACCGCAGTACGGAGCCAAGAATTGGAGCGGAGCAGAGTCAGCAGCAGTTGCAGCTACGATGATGGTGTATTCCATAGCGCCGTGTTGTTCAAGGGTACGAACGATACGAGCAATGTTAGAAGCTTTTTGGCCGATAGCTACATAAATGCAGATAACGCCCAAGCCTTTTTGGTTAATGATGGTGTCGATTGCTACTGCAGTTTTACCAGTACCGCGGTCGCCGATGATAAGTTCGCGTTGGCCACGGCCGATAGGTACGAGAGCATCGATACATTTAATACCGGTTTGCAACGGAGTGTCAACGGATTGACGGTCTGCAATACCGTGTGCAGGGGATTCAACAGGACGATATTCAGCAGCTGCGATAGCGCCTTTGCCGTCGATGGGAGCACCGATAGCAGAAACTACACGACCGAGGAGAGCTTCGCCTACGGGAACTTCCATGATGCGGCCGGTACGGCGTACCAAGTCGCCTTCTTTAATAGCGGTTTCGCCACCCATCAATACGATACCAACGGAATCTTGGTTCAAGTTTTGAACCATGCCGGATACGCCGTGGGGAAGTTCTACCAATTCGCCTGCCATTGCATTTTTCATACCGATAACGGTAGCGATACCGTCACCGATTTTTTCTACGATACCAACTTCTTCAAGATCAGCATCCACATTGTAATTCTCGAGTTTTGCGCTGATAGCGTCAGCCATAGCTTCGGGTTTGTCCAAAGCATAGTCATGAATGTCGATGCCATTCATAACAACTTCCATTTTCTTCAATTTACGAAGAGCGGAAGCATCATATACTTTGTCGCCTACTTGAACGATGATACCGCCCAAAATGGAGGGATCAACTTTTTTGTTCAAGAAGATTTCGCGACCCAATTTTTCAGCGAGAATTGCAGAAATGGATTGATACTCGTCTACAGTCAATTTTTTAGCTGTAGTAACTTTTACGTCCAACAGTTCACGAATGGAACCGAGGTTCATATTGAAGTCGGATAATTCTTGCTTAATCAAAGCAATATTTTCTTCAATCTTCATATTGTATCAATCAACCTCCAAATACTGGCTCTCGTCTTACTGAATTTCGCTAGTGTTCAGCAGATGTCGTCCAGCCTAATAGGAAAGCGGCAAATTATTTGTTGATGATGGAATCAACGATTTCGCCAGCCATTTTTTTGTCTTCTTCAGAACCCAATTTTTGTTCAACGATTTTGCTAGCAGCCATCATGCTGAGGCTGATAACTTGTGCGCGAACGTCAGCCAAAGCTTTTTGTTTTTCAAGTTCGATTGCTTCTTTAGCAGCTGCAACAACTTGATCTTGTTCAGCTTTGGTTTCTGCCATAATTTTGTCGTGAGCTGCTTGAGCAGATTTACGAGCAGCTTCAACAATAGCCTGTGCTTCTTGTCTTGCATCAGCTAATTTTGCAGCGTATTCGGATTTAACAGCTTCAGCTTCAGCTTTTGCAGCGTCAGCAGCTTCCAAATCAGCAGCAATTTTATTCTTGCGTTCTTCCATGATGTTTAACAACGGTTTGTAAGCAAATTTCGCAAGAACGAAAACAAGGAACAAAAAGTTCAGGATTTGCGCGATAAGTGTAGCATTGATATTAACCAATTATAGCACTCTCCTTTTTTGTTTTTGTTATATTAATTGCGAAATTATTTAATGAACGGGTTAGCGAATACCAATACTACTGCGATTACGTAGCAGAGAATAGGCATGGATTCTACCAGACCTACGGATACCAGCATGTTGGTGAACAATTTGCCAGCTTCTTCAGGTTGGCGAGCCATGGATTCGAGGCCTTTACCAGTTAAGTTACCGTTGCCGAGAGCAGCACCCAAAGCTGCACCGAGGCAGATGAATGCAACAGCGAACATAGATGCTGCAGTGATAATTGCGTTTTCAGTCATTGTGTTTTCATCCTTTCGAGATAATTCAATTTTTTAAAATGTTAGTGCATTACGCTGCTTAAAAATTAGTGATGAGCGAATGCGAGTGCAAAGCTGGTAAGTGCCAGCATGGTGAAAATGAAGGCTTGCAAGAAGCCAATGAACAAGCTGAACATTACCCAGAATTCGGGCATGATCCACGGAGCCAATTGATACAATACAATCAGCAAAATTTCGCCTGCAAGGATGTTACCAAAAAGACGAAGGGACATGGTCAGCGGTTTAACAACTTCGTCCAACAAATGCAAGGGCAAAAATGCAGGAGAAGGGCTAATGTAATGTTTGTAGTGGCTAATACCTTTTTGGCACATACCAACGATATGAGCACCCAAAGCAACTGTCAAAGACAGCGCAAAGCAGGTATTAACGTCATTGGTGGGAGAAGTCCAGTGTACGCCTACTTGCGGAAGCATACCGATTTCGTTGCTGATGAAGATGAACATAAAGAGGGTAATAATGAACGGTGCCATATATTTGCGACCTTTAATGCCCAAAGTACCTTCCATCAAGCCATTGAGGAAATCGATGAAGAATTCCATAACGTTTTGAATACCGCTCGGAACCAATTTCGGATTTCTGGAAGCCATAAAGAACAGCACAAAAACTACTGCCATGGTAATCCAGGTCATATACATGGTTTGCATATGAACTACAAATCCAGGAGCTACCTCTTGAGCTAAATAATGAATAATTTCACCACTATGTTCTGCTGCTTCGTTTCCCATTCTTTCACTCTCCTTTCTTCGCATCGCCTACTTTATTAAGTCGGTACGCGATAATTGTTAGGTTAATAATTAATAATATATGTGTCAGAAGAAGTCCAAGGCACGCACCTGCGACACCGGACCCCTGCTTCAACAACAAAACTATAAGACTGGAGGCTGAGATAATTCTATAAAGTCTGTACCTTTTCATGATTGCCAAGCCCTTGCGAGGTTGATCCTTAAAAGGCATTGCCTTACGGATACCGTGCATCATGATGATGGTATCAAGAGTCCCGATTACAATCCCTCTAAAAAAAGAAAGAGCAAAATCAGGATACCCCATAAAATATATCAGTACCAGAACAGGAAGTGACCAGAGTACTGGTCTAACAACAAACCTCTTATACCCTCCTTGGATGAGGGGAGATAAATCAAAGCTCATCATCTTCTTCGTCATCCTTGTCAATGATAAGGGTATAAACCATTTTAAAGAAAGATAAGAACACCGCCGCTATGGCAAGGCTAATGCAAAGTAATCTGCAAGTATGGTCACCAGTTTGGAAGTAATTATCCAACCAATCGCCACCATAATATGCCAAGAATACATCAAATACCGCCATCATCCCCAATGAGGATACGGAAGCTAAAGCACTCAATGCTTTCACATACTGCCTGTCATCTTTGCTACGTTTGCTCATATTTTCCTTTCTAAAAAAATGCAACACAAAATAGTGCCCTGTCATTATAACAACAGTTCACAGTTTCACACAATATAATTTTAAAATATTTCACAACTTATGTCTACTCAATTTGAGCAAAACTCGGACAAAATTTTTACATTATAGCCCTTTTTTTGCAAAATAGCTCGAACAATTCGTTCGCAAGCCTTACCATCACCGTACGGATTAGCTGCTTCTGCCATCTTTTTGTAGTGAACAGAATCATCCAAAAGCAGGTTAGTTTCGCGCAAAACATCATCATAAGCAGTGCCGATGAGCTTTACAGTTCCGGCATCTACCGCCTCAGGGCGCTCGGTAGTATCGCGCAAAACAAGTACCGGTTTGCCAAGAGCAGGAGCTTCTTCTTGGATGCCACCACTATCGGTAAGCACGATATCAACCTTGCCCATTAAGTTGGCGAAAGGTTCATAATCCATGGGTTCAATGAGATGTACTCTTTCAAGACCGCCAAGTTCTTCTTGGACAATCTCACGCACTTTGGGATTTTTGTGAACGGGGAAAATCGCTTCCACATCAGCGTGAGTTTCCAAAACTTTACGCAAAGCTTTGTAAACATTACGCATGGGCTCGCCCAAATTTTCCCTGCGGTGAGTAGTCATCAAAATCAAACGGTTACCGCGAGCAAAAATTTTATTAAACTCAGCATCAGCAAATTTATAATCAGCTTTAACTGTAGTTTCTAAAGCATCAATAACAGTATTACCTGTTACTAAAATAGTTTCCGGATTCACATTTTCCTTTAACAAGTTTGCCTTACTGGTAGAAGTAGGAGCAAAATGCATATCCGCAATGGAACCCGTCAATTTACGGTTCATTTCTTCAGGATAAGGGGAGTATTTATTACCGGTACGCAAGCCTGCTTCCACATGCCCTACAGGAACTTGTGCATAAAAGGCAGCCAAAGCTCCCGCAAAAGTAGTAGTGGTGTCACCGTGTACCAGTACCATATCAGGCTTCGCTTCCTCAATTACTTCTTTTAAACCTGTTAAGGCACGAGTAGTAATATCGTAAAGAGTTTGCCCGGAAGCCATGATGTTTAAATCATAATCAGGTTTAATATTGAAAAGTTCCAGTACTTGGTCAAGCATCTCGCGATGTTGAGCAGTAACTGCAACAATAGGTTCAATGTAGTCAGGATATTTGCTCATCTCTAAAACGAGAGGACACATTTTGATTGCTTCTGGACGAGTACCAAAGACAGTCATTAATTTAAGTTTCTTCATGCTTCGTCCCCCTTATCAATCATTCAAAATGCCAATCTTTTTGGCACCGACGGCTACAGCCGTCATAATTACAGCAATAATCAGCGCTGCGTATACACCATCCATCTCTGCCCAAAGCACAGCACCAATACAGAGCACTGCAGTAATGCCGTACATGAAAAGTACAGTTTCCCTGTGACTCATACCGGTAGCCAAAAGGCGATGGTGCAAATGACCTTTATCCGGTTGGAAGATAGGTCTACCATTTACATAACGACGCATGATTGCAAAAGCAGTATCCAAAATAGGTAAGCCCAAGGCAATTGCAGGAACAATCAGCGCAATGGTAGCAGCAGTCTTCACTGCACCGTAAACACTAATCGCCGCCAAAACGTAGCCAATGAACATACTACCCGTGTCACCCATAAAGATAGTTGCAGGATTAAAGTTGTAACGAATAAAGCCAATGATGGCACCTGCCAAAGCAGCAGTCAAAACAGCAACGTGGAAGTAACCCATTTGGATTGCTACCAAAATTATGGTCAAAGAAGCAATGGCACTTACACCCGCAGCCAAACCATCCAAGCCATCAATTAAGTTTACTACATTTACGAAGCTTATCACCCAAAAAATAGTGAAGGGAATGGACAACATATCTAAATAAAGATAACCGCCTAAAGGATTATTTACCCATTCGATGCGAATATCAAAGGCTACTAAAATGCCGGCAGCAACAATTTGTCCAAGCAATTTTACTTTGGCAGGAAGCTGATACACATCGTCCGCTACGCCTAAAGCTACAATCACAGTGCCACCTAAAAGTATACCGAAAATATCCCAGCTCATTTCCATACCTGCAACCACAGCAATCATAAAAGCAATATAAATAGCCAACCCACCTAAACGGGGCATTATTCTTTTATGAACTTTACGATTGTCAGGCTTATCAACAGCACCAATTTTAAAGGCTAACTTTTTTATATATGGAGTTAATACGAAGCTTACAAACATTGCAAGCATAAAGGGAAACCCATAAACGCTAAGCATTCTTACCTCTTACTTTTCAGGGTTATGTATTTCAATTTTGATACCGCTAGCTTGCATCATATCTTCTGCTAACTTATCAGGATAGGGATTAGCGTAAACGATGCGTTCAATACCAGCGTTAATCAAAATTTTAGTGCAAACAACACAAGGTTGATGAGTGCAGTACACAGTGCCACCATTTACAGAAACACCGTGGTACGCAGCTTGCACTACTGCGTTTTGCTCTGCGTGAATACCACGGCACAATTCGTGCATTTTACCGGAAGGTACGTTAAGCTGTTCACGCAAGCAACCAGTTACCTCGCAGTGAGGCAAATTTTTCGGAGTACCATTGTAACCGGTAGCTACAATTTGTTTATTTTTGACGATTACTGCGCCAACACTACGACGCAAGCAAGTGGAACGTTTGCTCACAACTTGAGCAATCTCCATAAAATAATCATCCCAATTAGGTCTATCCATAGGAATCACTCCTTTTTAAAGCTATTATTTAGCTTCAGGATATTGAGCACGTTCGCCACCAATTAAAGGCGGACGCACGCGAGCAGCAGTCAGTACTGCTTCGCCAATAAATTTATGTTGCAAACGCACGGGAACAACCACACGTTTCAAATGCATACCAATAAGAGTTTGGCCAATGTCCAAACCCAAATGAGCAGTTATTTTTTCTACAACTACAGGTTCTGTAAAATTTTCGTAAGCAGCGGTTCCCATGGCACCGCCAGCTTTCGGCATTGGACGTACGGTAACTTCGTCAAAACCATAGCGTTCCATAGCAGCAGCTTCCACTACCAACGCTCTGTTCAAATGCTCGCAACATTGCACTGCAAGGAACAAATTGTGTTTGTCAGTTACTGCTTTCAATGCTTTGAACATTGCTACTGCAGCTTCGCTGCTTCCACCAGTACCAATCTTGTTACCGATAACTTCACTGGTACTGCAACCCACAACAAAGATTTGTCCAGACTTAGCTTTGGCAACAGCAATAAGTTCTTCTGCAGCTTCTACTAATTGTTTAGTGATTGCTTCCATCTTATTCGCAATCCTTTTCCAATTCCATAACTTTTTCTACACGACGAGTATGACGGCCACCTTCAAATTCAGTGC